>NZ_JBWKCC010000020.1:0-182734 GCF_056436655.1 Streptomyces sp. NPDC043427
GAGAGAAGGGAGGGTGGGGGGGGGGAATCATGACCCGCGGGGGAGGCATGGGTCGGCCGCCCCCAGTCGCCTTCGTGGTGTCTTCCCCCCCCCGGGGGGGCCGCCCCCCCCCCCCCCCCCCCCCCCCCGGCCGATGGGTCCTACGGGATCTCGTAGCCGGCGTTGTCGGAGAAGTCCCGGTCGATGGCACGGGCGGCCTTGGACAGGGCGTCCTTGGGGTCGGCGCCGCCGTAGATGGAGCTCAGGGCCTCGCTGAACTTCGCGGTCACCACGGGGTATCCGGCGGTCACCGGGCGGGTGACGGCCACGCACGACTTGGTGATGTCACGGTCGCCGCACGGCTTGGCGAGCTGCTCGGCGAAGAGCTGGAGCGGGCCGCCCTGCTTGTACAGGTCACTCGCGGCGAGCGCGGACTTGGTGGCCGGCACCGCGCCGTTGGCCTTCGTCATCTCGGTGACGTGGGTGTCGCCCAGCAGGTTGTCGAGGAAGGCACCGGCCGCCTTGGCGTTCTTGGTGTTCGCGCCGATGCCCCAGGACCACGAACCCTGGCCGGCCTTGGGGCCGTTACCGAAGTTGGGCAGGGGCATCACGACGAGGTCGTCGCCGAGCGCCTCGCTGTACGCGGGGTACATCCAGTGGCCGACCCAGCTGAGCGCGACCCGGCCCTTGGCGAAGGCGCCCGCGTCGGTGTTCGGGTCGACGGAGGGCTTCCAGGACTGGAAGGTCTTCAGTGCCGAGACGACGGCCGGGGTGTCGAGGGCGCCGGCCGCCTTGCCGTCCTTGAGGAGCGAGCCGCCGGCGGACCAGACGACGGGGGCGAAACCGTAGGTGCCCCACTCGTTGTTGAGGCCGTTGTTCTCCTGGAGGTCGAGGACCTTGCCGTCGGAGTCCTTGGCCTTGAGTGCCTTCAGCGCGGCGCCGAACTGCTCGGCCGTCCAGTCGTCGGACAGGCTCTTGGGGTACTTCACCCCGGCCGCGTCCAGCAGCTTCTTGTTGCCGTACATACCGAGCCCGGAGTCGAACATGCCCAGGCCGTAGTGCTTGCCGTCGATCTCGCCCTGCGCCTTGTTGGCGTCGGTGGCGTTGCCCAGGGTCTTGGCGGAGACGTAGGAGTCGATCGGGGCGAGCTTCTTGTTGTAGACGAAGTTCGCCATGGTCGGGCCGTCGAACTCGATGACGTCCGGCAGCTTGGCGGCGTCGGTGGCGGTGATGGTCTTGGTGTAGTCCTTCTCGGGTATGAGCTTCAGCTCGACCTTCACCTTGCTCTGCGAGGAGTTGAAGGACTTCACCGCGTTCTGCAGTGCGGCGGCCTCGCTCTTCTGTCCCTGGTGGGCCCAGACGCTGATGGTGCCCTTGCCGCTGCCCGCCTCGGCCGCGGTGTCGGTGCCGCCGCCCCCGCCGCAGGCGGCCAGCGCCGCCAGGGGCAGGGCGAGGGCCAGGCCCGTACAGGCCGCGTGGCGGTGCCTTCTGTGTCCGGCGTTCATCGTGGGGTGCCTCCGTGCGTCGGTGCTGGGTGAGGGTCGGAACTGCTGGGTGCTGCCCGGCATGGGCGTGTGGGGCTCGAAGAGATGAGGGGCCTTGCGGGTTACTGCGGTCCGCGGGGGCTGGGCGGGGCCGTGGTCTCGCGCAGGACGAGACGGATCGGCATCTGTACGTGCCGGTGCTGGTCGGTGTCCGGTTCGTCGAGCTGTCGCAGCAGCAGCCGGGCGGCCTCGGCGCCCTGGCCGGCGACCGGCTGGGCGACCGTGGTCAGGCCCACGACCTCGGCGAGTTCGTGGTCGTCGAACCCGACGACCGACACATCGTCAGGGACCCGGAGCCGGTGGCGGCGCAGGGCGCGCAGCGCGCCCATCGCCATCTCGTCGGACTGCGCGAACACGGCGGTCGGCGGCCGGGAAGCGGCGAGCAGTCGGGTCATGGCCTGCTCACCGCCTTCGACGGTGTAACCGCCGTCGGCCTCCAGCGCCGGGTCGTGCTTGATTCCGGTCTCGGCCAGGACGTCCAGATACCCCTGGCGTCGCGCTATCGGGGTGGTCCAGTGCAGCGGCCCGCTGGTCCCGGCGATCATGCCGATCCTGCGGTGTCCCAGATTCACCAGATGCCGTACGGCACTCTCGGCCCCCGCCCGGTCGTCGATGCCGACCACGGTGAAGCCCTCCCTGGGCTCGCCGACGGTCGTGGCCAACGGCACGCCGAGCGAGCGCAGCGCGGCCTCCTCCGCCCGGTCGGGGATCAGCAGGGACAGCACCGCGTCGACCCGCTTGCGGACCGGCAGCTTGGTGAAGAAACGCTTGCGTGCCTCCGGTGAGCCGAGGTTGTACAGCAGCACGTCGTACCCGGCGGCACTGAAGACCTGCTCGGACGCGTCCAGCACGGTGCCGAAGAACCAGCGTCCGATGTACGGCGCGACCACCCCGATGGTGTACGTGCGCCCGCTGGCCAGGCTGGAGGCCGAGCGCGAGGCCGTGTAGCCCAACTCGGCGGCGACCGTGGCGATCTGCGCCCGCACCTCGTCCGAGACTCCCGGTTGGCCCCGCAGTGCGCGGGACACGGTGGACGCGGAGACCCCGGCGGCGCGGGCGACGTCGGTGATGCTGGCCGTCACGGGGCATTCCTCCAGGGCTGTTTCACGTCGATGTGGTCTGCGAGTGACGCGACCGTAAACCCGCTCACGTTGTTGCGCAAGCGTTTGCGTTCAGATTTACTTGGGCCGATTCTCAATTGACTCCTTCGTTATCGATACTCAGCGCACGCGTTTGGGCGCTGCGGAGCCGACAGGACCTGTGCATGCGATACGCCCCGCCCGGCCTCTGCGTGAACGACTTCGCCCTGCTCCGGGACCATGACGGCACCTACGCGGTGCTGCACCTCCAGGGCCCCTGGACGGACGAGTTCGACCACCTGCGGATGGAGACCTCCTACGGGCGGGCCACCTCCACCGACCTGGTCCACTGGCAGCCGCAGGGAACCGCGTTCGGCACCGGCCTGCCCGGCCGCTTCGACCAGCAGGCCGTGTGGACCATGCACCCCGTCCGGCACGGCGACGGAATGGCGATGTTCTACACGGGCGTGAGTGGACTGACGGCGGACGGCTGGCCGCTCCAGTCCGTCGGACTCGCGTACTCGGAGCGCACCGACGGCACGGGCTGGCGCCGCCACGGCACCGGTCCGGTCGTCGAGGCGGACGCGCGCTGGTACCGCACGGGCGAACGGATGGGCTGGCGCGACCCGTTCGTCGTCCGTGACGACGAGTCGGACGGCTGGTTCATGGTCGTGTGCGCCGCCGACGCCTCCCTGCCCGTCGAGGTCAGCGGCTGCGTGGCCTGGGCCACCTCCGATGACCTGGAGCACTGGACGGTCCACCCGCCGCTCCTGTCGCCCGGCGACGTCAACGAACTGGAATGCCCGGTCCTGGAACGCCTCGACGACGGCAGCTGGCTGCTGCTCGGCTCCATCGGCTCCACCCGCGGTTTCGAGGCGTGGACCGCCCCCCGCCTGCGCGGCCCCTGGACCCGCCGCGGCCCGCTCGGGCCCACCGGCTCCTACGCGCCCCGCGTCGTCCCCGCGCCCGACGGTTCCCGTGTCGTCCTGCACACCACTCCCCGCCGCGTCGGCCTCACCGACTCCGGCGACCGCTGCCGCGGCATGCTGGCCCAGCCGAAACTCCTGGTCACCTCGCCGGAGGAGGCACCCCGCCTGGAGTGGTGGCCCGGCCTGAACACCTGGCTCGGCGAGGAGACCGATCAGCCCGCCCTGCACGCGGTCGGCGACCTCGGCATGGCCGGACCCGTCGAGATCACCCTGCGCACCGACGTCCCCGGCGGTGACCGTCCCGCCCTCACGGTCGGCTGTGACGGCAAGAACCTCTGGGTGAGCGGTCCCGACGGGGCCCGCATCGGCGAGACCGTCCTGACCGAACCGGCGTCCACCCTGCGCATCCTGACCATCGGTGAGTACATCGAGGTCTACGCCGACGGGGTTTTCGCCCTGACCACGCTGTGCTACTCCGGCCACCCCGCTCCGTGGACGGCGGTCACCGACGGAGTCGCACGCACCATCCCCGTCCGTCCGGTCCGGCTGCCCGACCCCCACCGCGACGACGCCTCGGCCATCTGGCCCGGTCCGTCACCGCGGTGACGGACTCCCCCATCCACAAGGGCGCCAGCGGCCCTGCTGTGACACTCCTGTTGCCGGAACTGTGGGCTCCGCCACAGGTGGGGCGGGCTCGTCGTGTTGGACTCGGTGGTCGACCCGACGATCGGCCGATCGTCGGCAACCGGGGGGCCGCGACTCGATGTTCTACCTGCTCATTCTTCTCCTCATCGTCGCGGCCGTCACCGTCTTCGGTCTGACCGGGTTCGGCTTCGGGCAGCTGGCCCAGGCGGGCGTACGCCATGCCGGGGAGGCGACCCTGCTCCGCGCCCTGGCCGCGCTCACCGGGGCCGCCGCCCTCGCGGTGTACACCTGGGGGCTGCTCATGGTCACCGGCGCGGTGATGACAGCGGAGGACGGCGGGACGGACTCGTCGCCGCCGCAGTCCTGTCGTACGGCCGGGTGGTGGGAGCGGCACCAGCAGGGAATCCAGATCACCGACTACTCCGTGCACTTCGTGCCCCTCGGGTTCGTCTGCGAGACGAGCGACGGCGGGAGTTACGACAACGGCGACGTCCCGGGGTACGTCAATCCCGCCGCCCTCGGCCTGGCCCTGACCTCCGCCGGATGTGCCGTCGGCGCGCGCCGCCTGCCGGAGCGGGGCGCCGGGGCCGACGGCGGTCAGCCGGACGGCGGTCAGCCGGACGGCGGTCGGCCCAGCGAGGCGGACTCCCCCCGGCCGAACAGCGGTGCGTGAGGGGCGGAGAATGGGCAGGTCGAGGCGTTGGCCTCGGCGTCATCACGGTTTCACGCATACGCATCACGGCATCACGGCATCACGAGGAGGCAGTCATGGCGAAGGTTCCCAGCTCGGTGATCGCCGCGGGCGGGCTCGTCGGCGGGTACGGCGTGGCCCGCTGGACGAAGAAGCGGCAGCTCGGCGGGGTCGTCCTGGCCGCCGCGGGGGCCGCGGCCGCGCAGCAGTGGCGGCAGCGGGCCGGCGGGAAGGCCGCGGGGGCACTGACCGCCGCGTACGTCGCCGCGTTCGCCGGGTCCCACCCGCTGGCCAAGAAGGTCGGCGCCTGGCCGTCGGTGTTCGGCGTGGCAGGCGCCGTCGCCCTCGCGTCGTGGGCGGTCGCCGACCGGCGGGCGTGACCTGGCGCGTGTTGCGAAGGTTCCGTCGTCCGCTTGCAGGGCAGGCGGGATGTTCGCAACACGCCCTATCCCGCTTGCCCCGGCCGCTCCGACCGGAACGCCCTGCGATAGCCCTGCGGGCTCGTCCCCACCACCCTTCGGAACCGCTCCCGGAACGCCGTCGGTGAGCCGAAGCCCGTCTGGGTGGCGATGCGTTCGACCGGGTGCGCGGTGGTCTCCAGCAGGTGCTGCGCGCGCCGTACCCGTGCCCGGTGCAGCCACTGCAACGGCGTCGTGCCGGTCTGTTCGCGGAAGCGGCGGTTGAGGGTGCGGGTGCTCATACCGGCCCGGGCGGCGATCTCGTCCAGGGTGAGGTCCCGGTCGCAGTGCTCCTCCAGCCAGCCCAACAGGGGTTCGAGGGCCGCTCCCGCGGGTGCCGGGGGCAGGTCGTGGACGATGAACTGGGCCTGGCCGCCCTCCCGTTCCAACGGCATGACCGCCATCCGGGCGGCGTGCGCGGCGACCGCCGAGCCGTGGTCCCTGCGGATCATGTGCAGGCACATGTCCATCGCGGCGGCCGCGCCCGCCGAGGTGAGGAACTGGCCGTTGTCGACGTAGAGGACGTTGGGGTCGACGCTCACCCGCGGGTAGCGCGCCGCCAGGTCCGGCGCCGCGATCCAGTGCGTCGTCGCGCGCAGGCCGTCCAGCAGTCCCGTGGCGGCGAACAGGAACGCACCCACACAGATCGAGGCGATGCGCGTACCGTTCGCCGCCGCAGCGCGCAGGGCCTCGGTGACGCCCGGCGGCAGCGTGTCGGGCGGGTCGTCGACGCCGGGCAGGACGATCGTGTCCGCCTCCGCGAGCGCCTCCAGGCCGTACGGCGTCCGTACGGTGAAGATGCCCGCGCTCACCTCCCGGTCCGGGGAGCAGACCCGCACCCGGTAGGCCTCACGGCCGTCGGGCAGCCGGGCCCAGCGGAAGGTGTCGATCGGGGCGGAGAGATCGAAGGGGATGACGCCGTCGAGCGCCAGTACGGCCACGGTGTGCATGGCGAGAGCGTAGGCATACGACGGACACCGGCCAACGGCGCGCCCGCGTTTCGCCGCACACCGCGCGTCTCCTGGCGAGAATCCGTCGACACCTGGCATTACCGCCACTTCTGCGAGACCCCTGGCCCTTCTACCGTCGGCCCGTGACCAAGTTCCTCCTCGCCGTCCACGTCCTCGCCGCGATCGTCGCCATCGGTCCCGTCACCGTCGCCGCGAGCATGTTCCCGCCCGCCGCGCGCCGCGCCCTGGCCGCGCCGGACGATCCCCGGGCCACGGAGACCGTGCGGCTCCTGCACCGCATCTGCCGCGTCTACGCCGGCATCGGCATCGCGGTCCCCGTCTTCGGCTTCTTCACGGCAGGCGCGATGGGCGTCATGGGCGACACCTGGCTGATCGTGTCCATCGCCCTGACCGTGCTGGCGGCCCTCGTCCTCGTCGTCCTGGTCCTGCCCCGCCAGGAACCCCTGGTCGAGGGAAGGGGGACCCGCGAGGCGACCATCCAACTCGCCATGTTCACCGGCGTGTTCAACCTGCTGTGGGCGACGGTGACGGTCCTGATGATCATCCGCCCGGGGTCCACTACCGGGGCCTGAGATGCCCCAGCACGTTCACCACCTTCCCGTTCGGGTCCCGCACGAAGAAGCGCCGTACGCCCCACTCCTCGTCCCGCAGCTCCCGTACGACCTCCGCGTCCGAGGCCACCACGCGCGCGTACACCGCGTCGACGTCCTCCACCTCCACACTCAGGTCGGGGACGACGGGCGCGGTGCGCTCCTCGGTGAAGAAGCTGATCTGGGCGGTCGGGTTGGCGGGTGAGGCCAGGGTCGTCACCCACCCCAGGTTCATCACCTCCTCGAAGCCCAGCAGGCCGTAGAAGTCGCGGTTCGTGCTCACCGCCTCCTCCGAGTCGACCTGGATGTCGGGAACGATCCTGCGCACGGTCATGGCGTACGGCTCCTCACGATCGGCACCACGTTTCGGCGGATCCTCAGTTTTCGTTATCGGCTCGCCCTTCCGCACGTCTCCTCACCGTCCCCTCCACAGGAACGCGACTTACGACGCCGAGGTACGAAGACGTGACACGACAGATCAGCCGCCGAAGCATGATGAAGGCCGCGGGTGCGGCAGCCGGAGCGGTCGGCATCGGTACGGCCGTCTCGCCCGTCCCCGCCGCGGCGGCCGGCAGCGCCTACGCGCACCCCGGTCTGCTGCACACCCGCGACGACCTGGCCCGTATGGCCGCCGAGGTGAAGGCGGGCGCCGCCCCCTGCACGGCCGGGTTCGCCAAGCTGACCGCCAACAGGCACGCGCAGAGCGGCTGGACGCCCAACCCGCAGGCGATCGTGTACCGGGGTGCGGGCAGCCCGCAGAACTACGCGATCCTCTACAACGACGTCCACGCGGCCTACCAGAACGCCCTGCGCTTCCACGTCAGCGGCGACACCGCACACGCCGACACCGCCGTCGCGATCCTCAACGCCTGGTCGGCGAAGCTCACCTCGGTCCAGGGCTCCGCCGACCGGTTCCTGGCGGCCGGGCTGTACGGCTACCAGTTCGCCAACGCCGCCGAGCTCGTCCGTGATCACGACGGCTTCGACCTCGCCCGCGCCCAGAAGCTGCTGCGCGACGTCTTCGCCCCGCCCAGCGAGTCCTTCCTGAAGGTCCACAACGGCGCCGTCGTCACCAACTACTGGCCCAACTGGGACCTGGCGGCCCTCGCCTGCGTCCTCGCCGTCGGCGTCTTCTGCGACGACAGCGCGAAGGTCGACCAGGCGGTGGAGTACTTCAAGCACGGCGCCGGGCTCGGCGCGGTCAAGAACGCCATCCCCGTCGTACACGACGACGGTCTCGGCGAGTGGCTGGAGGCCGGCCGCGACCAGGGCCACGCGCTGCTCGGCGTCGGCCTCATGGGCACCGTCTGCGAGATGGCCTGGAACCAGGGCATCGATCTCTACGACTACGACGACAGCCGCTTCCTCAAGGGCGCCCAGTACGTCGCCAAGTGGAGCCTCGGCGGTGACGTGTCCTACACGGCCAACACGCGCCGCAAGGGCGCCATCGGCGGCTGGTCGGGGACGGAGACCGCCACCGACGCCGCCGGCGTGGACCCGGCGATGACCCGCCCCATCTGGGCGATGATCGCCAACCACTACACCAAGCGCCGGGGCCTCTCGGCGACGTACCTCACCCGCGCCGCCGCCAAGGCCGCGCCCGAGGGCGGCGGCGGGGACTACGGGCCCAACAGCGGCGGCTACGACCAGCTGGGGTTCGGGACGTTGGCGTACACCAGGGACCGGGCGGCCGATCCGTCGGCCGCACCGCGCCCGGCTTCCTCGGCTTCGGGGTCAGGCGCTTCGGGTCCCCGGCCGCAGAGCGCGTCCACTCCGCCCGCGACCGCCGCGGCAGCCTCGAAGGACGGCTCGAAGGACGGCTCGAAGGGCGGGGACCTCGCCGCCACCGGCTCCGCCGATCTCGTCGGCTGGACCGCCGCGACGGGGATCACCGCCCTCGCCGGAGGACTGCTGTTGCTGCGTCGGCGCGGCCGGGTCCGGGGCGAGTCCCAATAAGGGAGCCCCCATGAGCGGCAAGGGGCGCCCCCTCCGCCCAAGGGGGCGCCCCTTGCTCTGTTTCGCGGCGCTCACGCCGTCGCCGTACTCGACCCCTCCCGCTCGGTCTTCGCCGACTTCGCCTTCGTCGTCGCTGTCAGCGGCTTGGCGATGTCCTCCAGGGAGCGCCGTTCGGCGTTCACGGCCAGCAGCGCGGCCACCACTCCGGCCACGCACATCAGCGCCGCGCCGATCTGGAAGGCGAGGACCGTGTCGCCGACCTTGCCCGTGCCGGTGAGGTCGGCGAACAGCAGGGGGCCGCTGATGCCGCCGGCGGCGGTGCCGAGGGCGTAGAAGAAGGCGATGGACATCGCGCGTGTCTCCATCGGGAAGACCTCGGAGACGGTCAGGTACGCGCTGGACGCGCCCGCCGAGGCGAAGAACAGGACCGCGCACCAGCAGGCCGTCAGTGTCGCAGCGCTCAGGGAGCCGCGGTCGAAGAGCCAGGCCGTGCCGAAGAGCAGCAGGCCGGAGAGGAGGTACGTGGACGAGATCATCACGCGGCGGCCCACCGTGTCGAAGAGCTTGCCGAGCAGCAGCGGGCCGACGAAGTTGCCGACGGCGATGACGGCGAAGTAGTAGCCGGTGTTGCCGCTCGGCACGTCGAAGAACGTGGTGAGGATCGCGCCGAAGCCGAAGGTGATCGCGTTGTAGAGGAACGCCTGGCCGATGAAGAGGGCGAAGCCGAGGACGGCCCGCTTGCGGTAGTCGGAGAAGACCGTGCGGGCGATCTCGAGGAAGGTGACGCTGCGGCGCTGGTGGATGGTGATCTCGCCCTCGGCGGCCGGCAGTTCCTCGCCCTTCTCCTCCGCCACCCTCCGCTCGATCGAGGACACGATCCGTTCGGCCTCGCCGTCCCGGCCGTGGATCATCAGCCAGCGCGGGCTCTCGGGGACGTGCCGGCGTACGAGGAGGATCACCAGGGCGAGTACGGCACCCAGGGCGAACGTCAGCCGCCAGCCCACGTCCGCCGCGAAGATGTCCGTGTTCAGCGCGAGGATCGACAGCAGGGAGCCGCCGACCGCGCCCAGCCAGAAGCTGCCGTTGATCATCAGGTCGACGCGGCCGCGGTACTGGGAGGGGATCAGCTCGTCGATGGCGGAGTTGATGGCCGCGTACTCGCCGCCGATGCCGAAGCCGGTGAGGAAGCGGAAGAGCAGGAACCACCAGGTGTCGAAGGAGACCGCGGTCAGGGCGGTGGCCCCGAGGTACACCGCGAGGGTGACCATGAAGAGCTTCTTGCGCCCCCAGATGTCGGTCAGGCGGCCCCAGAAGAGGGCGCCGACGCAGGCACCCGCCACGTAGAGCGCGGCCGCGATGCCGGTGACCTCCCCGGACGTGATCGGCAGTCCGCTGCCGGGTTCCGACAGACGGCTGGCGATGTTGCCGACGACCGTGACTTCCAGGCCGTCGAGGATCCATACGGTGCCGAGTCCGATGACGATCGTCCAGTGCCAGCGGGACCAGGGCAGGCGGTCCAGGCGGGCGGGGATGTTCGTGGTCACGGTACGGCCGGTCGCGGCTTGCGCGGTGGTCATGGGCTCCCTCCCCATCGAGCGAACCCCGGTCGAGTGCCCTGCGGCGGCGGGACTACGCCCCGAGCACCCGCGACACCGTGTAGATCACCAAGCCGGCCAGGGAGCCCACGACCGTGCCGTTGATGCGGATGAACTGCAGGTCACGGCCGATGTTGGCCTCGATCTTGCGGGTGGTGTGCTGGGCGTCCCAGCCGGCCACCGTGTCGGTGATCAGGGAGGTGATCTCCTTGCGGTAGGTCGTCACGACGTGGACGGCGGCGTCCTCGACCCAGCTGTCGACCTTGTTCTGGACCTTGGGTTCGGTGGCCATGCGGGTGCCGAGGGAGAGGAAGGAGGCGCGGGCGCGCAGGCGGAGCTCGCTGCGCTCGTCCTCGGCGGCCGCGACGATCATGGCCCGTACGGCGGTCCAGGCGGAGGCGATGAGGTCCTGGACCTCGCCGCGGCCCAGCACCTCGCCCTTGAGCCGCTCCACCCGCGCGCGGGTGTCCGTGTCGGACTGGAGGTCGGAGGCGAAGTCGGTGAGGAAGCGGTCCAGGGCGCCGCGGGCGGGGTGGGAGGGCATGTCGCGCATCTCCGCGCAGAAGCGCAGCAGCTCCTTGTAGACGCGCTCGCCGACCTTCCTGTCGACGAACCGCGGGGTCCAGCCGGGCGCGCCGCCCTGAACGGCGTCCATCACGGACTCGCCGTGCAGCACCAGCCAGTCGTGCGCGCGGGAGACGACGAGGTCGACGGCGCGCCGGTGGCCGCCGTCGAGGACGATCCCCTCCAGCATCTTGCCGATGCCGGGCCCGATCTCCTTGGCGTTGGCCCGGCGGGTGATCGCCTCACCGACCACCGCCTGGACGTCCGAGTCGCGCAGGACCTTCAGCGCGCCCCTGAGGGCGGTCGACAGCTCCGCGGTGACCCGGTCCGCGTGCTCCGGCTCCGCGAGCCACGCGCCGAGGCGGCTGCCGATGCCCACGGCCCGCAGCCGCTGGCGTACGACGTCCTCGGAGAGGAAGTTCTCGCCGACGAACTCGCCGAGGGAGACGCCCAGCTGGTCCTTCTTGTTCGGGATGATCGCGGTGTGCGGGATGGGCAGGCCGAGCGGGTGACGGAAGAGGGCGGTGACGGCGAACCAGTCGGCCAGCGCGCCGACCATGCCGGCCTCGGCGGCCGCGGCGACGTATCCCGCCCAGGGGCCGGCGCCCTGGTGCCTGGACCACTCCGCGAGGACGTACACCAGCGCCACGAAGAGCAGCATTCCGGTGGCGGTCAGCTTCATCCGGCGCACACCGCGCCGCTTCTCCTCGTCGGCGGCGCTGAAAACGGTCATCGCGCGGGCGGGCGGCACCGTCCGGCCCGCTCGCACAGCGTCCGTTTCACCCGGATTTGTACGCTTCATCCGCTCCACCCGTCACGTTTTTCCGCACACATTGTCCCTTCCTGCCTTACTCCTGGAACAGATCGAGAGTTCCCTGCGTCTGATAACGGGGGCCCAATGGGGGGTCCTGCTCAATCCTCCCCCTACCTCATGTCGCATCATGAGGTGATCATTTTCGGAGCCCTGGGCTCCCCTCCTCCGAGGAGACGCACACCCGCATGACCAAGCGTCACGGTTATGCCCTGCTGTCCGCGATCGTCGCAGCGATCGTGGCCATCTCCGCCGCGATATACGTCGGGGTCGCAGCGGACAACGGCACGAGCGAGGACACCCTCGCCGCACCCCGCACCGCCCACAACTCCGCCGCCCCCGCCTCCACCGGCGTCTGGGTCGGCACCTGGGCCGCCTCCCCCGTGGGGGCCGAACCCGGCACCGAGCTGAACGGCCTCGCGGGCCGTTCGGTCCGCAACGTCGTCCACACGAGCGTCGGCGGTACGAGTGCCCGCATCACGCTGTCCAACCTCTACGGCACCCAGCCGCTGACCATCACCCACGCCTCCGTCGCCGTCGCCGCAGTCGACAACAGCGCCGCGGCGGCCGCGGCGACCATGCGGCGCCTCACCTTCAACGGCGGCAACCCCGCGGTCGTCATACCGGCCGGTGACCAGGTGATCAGCGACGCGGTCGCGGTGCTCGTCCCGCGCGACACCGACGTGCTGGTGACCACCTACTCCCCCACCCCGTCCGGGCCGGTGACCTACCACCCGCACGCCCGCCAGCTGTCCTACCTGGCCGAGGGTGACCGTACGGAGGACGCCGACGCGGGCGCGTTCACCGCGCACGCCGAGTACTGGCGCTACCTCACCGCGCTGGACGTGCTGAGCAACGAGTCCGACGGCACGGTCGTCGTCTTCGGCGACTCCATCACCGACGGCGTGACCTCCACGCTGGGCGCCGACCGCCGCTGGCCCGACGTCCTCGCGGACCGGCTGCGCGCGGCGGTCGAGCAGCGGGAGGACGTGGCGCGCTACAGCGTCGTCAACGAGGGCATCAGCGGCAACCAGGTCCTCGCCGACGGGCGGGGGCGGCCGGCTGAGAACCCCAGCGGTCTGAAGCGCTTCAGCCGCGACGTCCTCGCCCGGACCAACGTCAAGGTCGTCGTCATCGACCTCGGCGTCAACGACATCCTGCGCAACCGGCGTCTCGCCGATCCCGACCGGATCCTCACCGGCCTGCGCCTCATGGTCGGCCAGGCCCACGCCCGCGGCATCAAGGTCGTCGGCGCGACCCTCATGCCCTTCCAGGGCCACCGCGGCTACACCCCGGCCCGCGAGGCCGTCCGCCAGGAGATCAACGCCACGATCCGCTCCGGCGACGTCTTCGACGCGGTCGCCGACTTCGACAAGGCCCTCCGCGACCCCTACGACCCCCGCCGCTTCCGCCCCGACTACGACTCGGGCGACCACCTCCACCCCAGCGACGCGGGCTATGCCCGGATGGCCGAGGTCTTCAACCTGACGACGCTGAAGGGCTCGGCTCCGGCGGAGCTGTAGCGCGCGGCGCTGATGCCGACGGGCGGGCCGCGCAGCCCGGCGCTCACGGGTTGCCGCCCGCGGGCAGTCGTGCCGCCGGGGCCAGGGGAGTCCCCCATTCGAGCGAAGCCGAGAGTGGGGGAGGGTGGGCGCGGGCGGCGCCCTGGCAGCCCCGGGCTGCGCGGGCGGCGCCCTGGCAGCCCCGGGCTGCGCGGCCCGCCCCCGGCCCAGTCCAGCGCCGGACCAGATCCCAGCGCCGCCTCAGTGCTCCCGATGGCGGTGCCGGTCGCGGCGTGCCTCGTGCCGTTCCTCGCGGCGCCTCTCGCGGCGTTCCTCGCGCCGCTCCCGCATCACATCCCGGTGCCCGTCCAGCATCTTGCGGTGGGCCTCCTGGATGTCCTCGCGGAAGGAGCCGTGGACGTCTCTCATCGCGGCCTTGCGGTCCAGCTTCTCCTGCCGCCGCTCCGCCTTGGTCCGCTTGCGTTCGACGCCGACGCCGCCCCAGAAGGCGAACCCGGTCACGACGACCCGAGGCGCCCCGGGGTCCGGCGGCACGCCCACCTCACTGTGGTCGAAGCCGCCCATCACACCGATGCCCCGCACCACGACCTCCACCCCGGGCGGCACGACGATGTTCATGCCGCCCATGATCGCGACACAGTTGATCTCGACCTCACCGTCCGCGAAGTTCGCCTCGCGCAGATCGATCTCGCCGCCGCCCCAGAAGGCGAAGCAGTTGAACCGCTTCGGCACGGTCCAGCGCCCCCTGCGCTGAAACCCCGACATGACGGCCACCGCCCACGTCGACGACCCCCCGCCGCCCACGATCCGCCGCCCCCAACCGGGCCCGCCCTCCGGCTCCTTCGCCAGGGACACGGACGGCGGCGTGACACCCGCGACCGGCAGATCACGGGTGATCGGCGCCAGTTCACCGTACGTACGCGCCTGGTACGTCGCCTCCAGCCGCTCCTCGAACTCCGCCATGTCCAGACGGCCCTCCGCGAGGGCGTCCCGCAGGACCTCGGCGACTCGCTCACGATCGGCGTCGGAGGCACGCAGTTCCGGAACGTTGTCGGTCATACCCAGCAGCCTACGAGTTCCCGGCGCAGGGCACTATGCGCTCGCTCGCTCCGCGTACATTTTGGCGATCACGGCCTCGATGTCCGGCTCCCGCACCGACAGATCCACCAGCGGATACGCCTCCGCGATCCGCGCCACCAGCGGCGCCGCCGACTGCGCCGCCGGGAACGCCAGCCACTGCCGCGGCCCCTCCACCCGCACCACGCGCGCGGGCGCCGGCGCCTCGATGGGCGGCAGTTCCCGCTCCAGGTCCACCACCAGCGTCCGCTCGCTCTCCCCCGCCTCGTGCAGCCCCGCGAGCGGACCGTCGTACATCATCCGCCCGTGGTCGATGACCATCACGCGCGAGCACAACTGCTCGATGTCCTGGAGGTCATGGGTGGTCAGCAGCACCGTCGTGCCGCGCTCGGTGTTCAACTCCCGCAGGAACTCCCGCACCTTGGACTTGGACACCACGTCCAGGCCGATCGTCGGCTCGTCGAGGTACAGCACCTCGGGGTCGTGCAGCAGGGCCGCCGCGATGTCGCCGCGCATCCGCTGACCGAGCGACAGCTGCCGTACCGGGACGTCCAGCAGGTCGCCCAGGCCGAGGAGTTCGACGAGCCGGTCGAGGTTCTCGCGGTAACGGCCGTCGGGGATGCGGTACATGCGGTGCACCAGCCGGTAGGAGTCGATCAGCGGCAGGTCCCACCACAGGGTCGTACGCTGCCCGAACACCACCCCGATACGGTGCGCGAGGCGGGTGCGCTCGCGGGACGGGTCGATGCCGGCCACCCGCAGCCGGCCACCGCTCGGCGTCAGGATCCCCGTCAGCATCTTGATCGTCGTCGACTTCCCGGCACCGTTCGGCCCGATGTAGCCGACCATCTCCCCGCGTGCCACGGTGAAGGAGAGCGAGTCGACCGCCCGGACCTGCCGCACCTCCCGCTTCAGGAAGCCGGTCTTCTTGCGCACGTCGAAGACCTTCTCGACGCGGTCCATCTCGATGAAGGCGTTCTCGGTCACGCTCAACTCCCTGTACTCCGATAAGACCGCAGCCCCGCCCGCCAGGCCAGCCCCGCCAGCGCACAGCACACGGCCGCCACCAGCGGAGGCGCGAACGCCGCCCACTCCGGCAGGCCGAGCGGGTACGACCGCCCCAGCACGTACGCCGCCGGCACCCAGTTGACGAAGGCCAGCGGCAGCACGAAGGTCACCCCGCGCACCAACTCCTTGCCGAACACGGTCGGCGGGTACTGAAGCAGCGTCGTCCCGCCGTACGTGAACGCGTTCTGCACCTCCGACGCGTCCTGTGCCACGAACTGGAAGGCCGCACCGGCCACGAACACCGCGCAGAAGATCACCGCCCCGCTGACCAGCATCACCGGCATCAGCAGCACCTTCAGCGGGCTCCACGCGATGTCGGACACGGCGATCCCGTAGCCCAGCACCAGCACGCCCTGAGTGATCCGCGCGACCCGGCGCAGCGCGAAGCGGTCCGCGGCGACCTGCGCCAGCAACGGCGCCGGCCGCACCAGCAGCGTGTCGAGGGTGCCGTCGCGCACCCGCCTGCCCAGCCGGTCCATCGAGCCGATCGCCAGGTCCGCGAAACCGAACGCCGTGGCGGACAGGCCGTAGAGGAAGGCGACCTCGGGAAGCGCGTAGCCGCCGAGCGCGTCGATCCGCGAGAACATCAACAAGATCGCCACAAAATCGAGCCCGGTCACCGCCAGCCCGCCGAGCACGGTCAGAACGAAGGAGACGCGGTAGGCCATCGTGGAACGGATCCACATCGCGGCGATCAGCCGGTAGGCACGCAGCCCCTCCGCCAGGCGACTGCTCTCACCGGCCCAGCTCTCTCCCGCCCCGCTCTCACCCACCCTGCACCACCACCCGCCGCGTCGCCGCCGACTGCAACAACCGCCCCGCCGTCAGCAGCACCGCCGCCCAGGTCACCTGAAAGACGTACGTGCCCAGCGGAGCCGTCTCACCCATCAGGACGTCCGCGGGCATCTGCAGCAGCGCCGACCACGGCAACGCCCGTACGACCTCCCCGAGCACCCCCGGAAACACGTTCAGCGGCAGCATCATCCCCGAGCAGAACAACCCGGTGATCATCAGCGCCTGCAGGACGCCCGTGCCGTCCATCAGCCAGAACGCGCTCAGCGCCACCAGATACCGGATCGCGAAACTGACCACCATCGCGAGCACCACCGCGACCAGGAAGGCCACCCAGGTCAGCCAGTCGTCCGGCAGCGCCATCGGGAAGACGAGCATCCCGAAACCGAAGGGGATCACACCCCGCCCCACCAGCTGGAACAGCGCCCGCCCCAAGTCACTCGCCAGCCACCACAGTTGGAGGTCCGCCGGCCGGTACAGGTCGATGGCGACCTCACCGGTGCGGATGCGTTCCATGAGATCATTCTCGAAGCCGCCGCCCTGGACGGCCAGCGTCGAGTACAACGCCTGCCCCAGCCACACGTAGGTGACCGCCTGCGCCTGGTCGTAACCGCCCAGGTGCGGCCGCTCGTCCCACAGGGCGAGATACGTGTAGACGAGGATCAGACCGAAGACCGTGTTGGTGAACACCCCGGCGGCAGTCGCCGCCCGATACGTCGCGTACCGTCGGAAACCACCCGCCGCGACGGCCGCGTACAACCGCGCCGAACCCACGGCAACCGCCCTCCTTGCCCGCCCGAAAGTCCGCCCGAAGCCTGCCCGACACCGAAGCGCAGGAGCCTAGCCCGCGGGTGACCTGGCGTGCCACGCCTTTTCCGGGCACGACGCGTGTGACGAACGCGCGCCTATGGCCGGGAACGGAACGCATGGTGCGACAGTCTTCAACAGGGGGCGCAGAAGGCGTACGAGGGCGTACGGGAACGTACGACGCGAAACAGGAGTCCGTGCACGAGATGAGTGACGAGCCGCAGCCGCAGCAGCCGACACAGGGCCTGCCACCGAGCGAGCCCGAGGGGGACGGCAAGAAGGCGAAGCGACCCAAGCGCACCGGCTGGCGCCGGATCATCCCGACCTGGCGCATGGTGCTGGCCACCTTCGTCCTCGGCGTCCTGCTCCTCGTCGGCCTGTTCTTCCTCGGCTACTCGATGGTCAAGATCCCGCCGGCCAACGCCCTCGCCATGAAGCAGAGCAACGTCTACCTGTACGCGGACGGCAGCGAGATCGCCCGCGACGGCGAGGTCAACCGCGAGAACGTCACCCTCGCGCAGATCTCCAAGGACGCCCAGCACGCCGTCCTCGCCGCCGAGGACCGCGACTTCTACACCGAGTCCGCCATCGACCCCAAGGCGATGCTGCGCGCCGGCTGGAACACCGCCCTGGGCAAGGGCAAGCAGTCCGGCTCCACGATCACCCAGCAGTACGTCAAGAACTACTACCTCGCGCAGGAACAGACCGTCTCGCGCAAGGTGAAGGAGTTCTTCATCTCGATCAAGCTGGACCGCACCCAGAGCAAGAACCAGATCCTCCTGGGCTACCTGAACACCAGCTACTTCGGCCGCAACGCCTACGGCCTGCAGTCCGCCGCCCAGGCCTACTACGGTGTCGACGCCATCGACCTCACCCCGGCCCAGGGTGCCTACCTCGCGGCCCTGCTCAACGCGCCCAGCGAGTACGACATCGTCGCCCACCCGCAGAACAAGGCCGCCGCCGAGGCCCGCTGGAACTACGTCCTCGACGGCATGGTCAAGAAGGGCTGGCTCAGCGAGTCCAAGCGCGAAGGCATGAAGTTCCCCATGCCGAAGGAGCAGACCGTCTCCACCGGCCTGTCCGGCCAGCGCGGCTACCTCGTCGAGGCGATCAAGGACTACCTCCGCGAGAACAAGATCCTCACCTCGGACGAGCTCACCTCGGGCGGCTACCGCATCACCACCACCATCCAGAAGAAGAAGCAGGACGCGTTCGTCGACGCCGTCAACGACCAGCTGATGTCCAAGCTGGACAAGAAGAACCGCAAGGTCGACAACTACGTCCGCGCGGGCGGTGCCTCCGTCGACCCCAAGACCGGCAAGGTCATCGCCATGTACGGCGGCGTCGACTACGTCAAGCAGTACACGAACAACGCCACCCGCGGTGACTTCCAGGTCGGCTCCACCTTCAAGCCCTTCGTGTTCACCTCCGCCGTCCAGAACGGCTCCGTCACCCAGGACGGCCGCACCATCACCCCGAACACGATCTACGACGGCACCAACAAGCGCCCCGTACAGGGTTGGAGCGGCGGCACCTACGCCCCCGAGAACGAGGACCAGCACTCCTACGGCGACATCACGGTGCGCCGCGCCACCGACAGCTCCGTCAACTCGGTGTACGCGCAGATGGCGGTCGACGTCGGCGCCGAGAAGGTCCGCGAGACCGCGATCGACCTCGGCATCCCCGCGAACACCAAGGACCTCAACCCCTACCCGTCCATCGCCCTGGGCACCGCCACCGCCAGCGTCCTCGACATGGCGGAGGCGTACGCGACCCTCGCCAACCACGGCAAGCACGGCACGTACACCCTGATCGAGAAGATCACCAAGGAGGGCAAGGACGTGGTGGAGCTGCCCAAGCGCAGTACCCGCCAGGCCGTGAGCCGCGAGGCCGCCGACACCACGACCTCCATCCTGCGCAGCGTCGTCCAGAACGGCACCGCGACCGGCGCACTGGCCGCCGGGCGCCCCGCGGCCGGCAAGACCGGCACCGCCGAGGAGGACACCGCGGCCTGGTTCGCCGGCTACACGCCCGACCTGGCCACCGTCGTCGCCGTCATGGGCCAGGACCCGGTCACGGCCGCCCACAAGCCGCTGTACAACGCACTGGGCGTGGCCCGCATGAACGGCGGCGGCCCGCCCGCGGACATCTGGGCCCAGTTCACCAAGAACGCCCTCAAGGGCAAGCCGGTCAAGGACTTCGACCTGGTCCTGGAGGAGGGCGCCGACCAGGTCCAGGAGCCCCCGGCCCAGTCCAGCCCCGACCCGGGCACCAGCGAGGACGAGGACGAGGACAAGACCCCCGGGAGCGAGGACCCCGAGAAGGGGCGCACGGCGGGCCAGACCCAGGGCCAGACCGACGGCGGCACCACCGGCGCCACCACGCCCGAATCGCCCACGACCGGCGGCGGCACGCAGGACGGCGGCTCCACAGCCGGCACGCCCACCACGGGCGGCACGGACGACGGGGACACCACCGACGGCGGTACCACGGACGGCGGCACCACCGACGGTACGACCGACGGCGGCACGACCGCGGGCGACGGCACCACGACGGGGACGACGAGCGGCGCGGGGCCCTTCCCGCCGACACGCAGTTAGCGCCTTTCGTTTGGATCACGCCGGCTCGCGGGGTCCGGCCTGATCCAAACGAAAGACCCTAGGCGCGAGCGGCGCCCAGGGCAGGCACGAGAAAGGGCTGGTGGCTATGGCCACCAGCCCTTCTCCTTGTGCGTTGCTCTACAAGTAC
Organism: Streptomyces sp. NPDC043427; assembly: GCF_056436655.1. Classification (NCBI taxonomy): domain Bacteria; kingdom Bacillati; phylum Actinomycetota; class Actinomycetes; order Kitasatosporales; family Streptomycetaceae; genus Streptomyces; species Streptomyces sp. NPDC043427. Next base: position 19,828 of record NZ_JBWKCC010000020.1, read on the forward strand.
AACCCGGTCGAGTCCTCCGACCCCTCGAAACGGTCGGCGGCCACGGCATGCAGATCACGCTCACGCATGAGCACGTAGGCGACGCCGCGCACCTCCACCTCGGCGCGGTCCTCCGGGTCGTAGAGCACCCGGTCGCCCGGCTCCACGGTCCGTACGTTCTGTCCCACCGCCACGACCTCCGCCCAGGCCAGTCGACGACCGACCGCCGCCGTGGCGGGGATCAGGATGCCGCCGCCCGAACGCCGCTCGCCCTCGCTGGTGTCCTGCCGCACGAGTACACGGTCGTGCAGCATCCGGATGGGCAGCTTGTCCTGATGAGTACTGTGCTCGTTTCTGTTGGCGCTCACGCCTTAGAACCTATCTGCCTGAAACGGATCCGTACGCCGCCGGGTCAGTCCTTGCGCCGCCGGGTGCTCAGCGCGAGCAGCCCCACGACGCCGACCACGGCGAGCGCGACGGGCACGACACGCTCGAGCCGCGGCCCGCCGTTCTCGTCCACGAACTGCGCCCTCGCCCGGGTCACGGCACGGTTGACCTGTACGTAGGCCCTCCCGACCGTGTGATCGATGTTGGCCGCGACCTTGGCCTTCGCGTCCCCGACGATGGTCTTCGGATGCACCCGCACCCCGATCTCGTCGAGCGTCTCGGCCAGCACCTCGCGGCGACGCTTGATGTCCGCCTCGATCTGCGCCGGGGTTCTGGTGTCCGACGTGTCCGCCACCGTACGGCCTCCGAAGTCTGCTGATGCTGTTCGGGACAGTCTGTCAGCTCTGCACCGCATCGCACCGTCAGGACCCCCCGTTAGGCTCGGACCGACACCGCACAGACGCACGCACCGCACGCACCGCGCACACGAGGAGACGACACCGATGTCCGAGCGACTCCAGCCCGGGGACGAGGCCCCCGCGTTCACCCTGACCGACGCCGACGGCAACGAGGTGTCCCTGTCCGACCACAAGGGCCGCAAGGTCATCGTCTACTTCTACCCGGCGGCCCTGACCCCTGGCTGCACCAAGCAGGCGTGCGACTTCACGGACAACCTCGACCTCCTGGCGGGCGCCGGCTACGACGTCCTCGGCATCTCCCCCGACAAGCCCGAGAAGCTCGCCAAGTTCCGCGAGAAGGAGTCCCTCAAGGTGACCCTCCTCGCCGACCCCGACAAGAAGGTCCTCGACGCGTACGGCGCCTTCGGCGAGAAGATGAACTACGGCAAGACGTACATGGGCGTCATCCGCTCCACGATCGTGGTGGACGAGCAGGGCAAGGTCGAACGCGCCCTGTACAACGTCCGCGCGACGGGCCACGTGGCCAAGATCATCAAGGACCTGGGGGTCTGAGGACGCGCGTTGTTCGGCGTGCGCCGGAGCTGGAGCGGCTTCCGCGCAACGGTCACCAGCCCGCTACGATGGCTGGGCCGGCGGCCGTTGCTGAATGGTATAAGCAGAGGTTTTAGGTGCCTCGGGGCATTTGCCCATGTGGGTTCGACTCCCATCGGCCGCACGCACAGAGGGGCCGCCGACAGGCGGCCCCTCTCCCGTAGCTCAGCCCAACAGCTGCCGCACCACCGGCACCAGCGCCCGGAACGCCTCTCCTCGATGGCTGATCGCGTTCTTCTCCTCGGGGGTCAGCTGCGCGCACGTGCGCGTCTCGCCGTCCGGCTGGAGGATCGGGTCGTAGCCGAAGCCGTTCGTGCCGACGGGGGTGTGGCGGAGGGTGCCGCGCAGGCGGCCCTCGACCACCTCCTGTCGGCCGTCGGGCAGCGCCAGGGCCGCCGCGCAGGTGAAGTGGGCGGCGCGGTGTTCGTCGGCGATGTCGGAGAGTTGGGCCAGCAGCAGGTCCAGGTTGGCTCGGTCGTCGCCGTGCTTGCCGGACCAGCGGGCGGAGAAGATGCCGGGGGCGCCGTTCAGGACGTCGACGCACAGGCCCGAGTCGTCGGCGACCGCCGGGAGGCCCGTGGCCTGGGCGAGGGCGTGGGCCTTGAGGAGCGCGTTCTCGGCGAAGGTGACTCCCGTCTCTTTGACGTCCGGGATGTCGGGGAACGCGTCCGCGCCGACGAGGTCGTGCTGCAGACCTGCGTCGGCGAGGATCGACCGAAGCTCGGTGATCTTTCCGGCGTTGCGGGTGGCGAGAATCAGGCGGGTCATGGGACCAGTATCCCGACCCGCCGGCCCCGGCCCACCGCCCGTCTTCCCTACGGCGTGCACACCTTCGTCAGTTCGCCCGCCGCGTCCGTGATGGGCGTGAGGTCGGGGGTCTTGTCGCCGTTGTCGACCGCGGTGCGGACGTTCTCCACCGCCTTGCCGAGGTCCTCGACCGCCTTGTTGACGTCGGCGTTGTCGGTCTTGTCGCCTATTTTGTCGAGGTTGTTGTCGATGGAGGTGAGGGATTCCTCCAACTGCGTCGGGTCGTCGGCCGCGTTGCTGACGGCCTGCTGGAGGTCCGTGACGCTGTCGGCGATCGCATCGGCGGTCTGGACGCAGTCGAGTGCCTTGCTGACGGCGTCACAGCCGGTGGTGAGGCCGGCGGTCAGTGCGACGGCCGCCAGGGTGGCGGCAACAGCGGCGGTGCGGCGTCCGCGTCGGCGGCTCGCGGCCATGGAACGGTCCCTCCCTCGTGCGGGCCCTGTCGGAGCCCCGTGTAATGGCCGGGCGCACGGCGGTGAGCCGTGCGCCCGTACTTCTGGAGACGCTGCGGCGGTCGGTGTGGTTGCCGCCGCAGATCGTTTGTTTTGGCGTGCCCTTTACTTTTCGAGGGCGGTGTCGAGGGCCTTGTGCTGGAGTGCGGCCAGATCGGTGCAGCCGGCGACGGCCAGGTCGAGGAGGGAGTTGAGTTCCTCGCGGGCGAACGGCTCGGCTTCCGCCGTGCCCTGGACCTCGACGAAGCGGCCGTCGCCGGTGCAGACGACGTTCATGTCCGTCTCGGCGCGGACGTCTTCCTCGTAGCAGAGGTCCAGGAGCGGTACTCCGCCGACGATGCCCACCGAGACCGCCGACACCGTTCCCGTCAGCGGCTGGCGGCCTGCCTTGATCAGCTTCTTGCCCTGGGCCCAGGAGACCGCGTCGGCGAGTGCCACGTACGCGCCGGTGATGGCCGCGGTGCGGGTGCCGCCGTCCGCCTGGAGGACGTCGCAGTCGAGGACGATGGTGTTCTCGCCGAGGGCCTTGTAGTCGATGACGGCGCGCAGGGAGCGTCCGATGAGGCGGCTGATCTCGTGGGTGCGGCCGCCGATCTTGCCGCGGACGGACTCGCGGTCGCCGCGGGTGTTGGTGGCGCGGGGCAGCATGGAGTACTCCGCGGTGACCCAGCCCTCGCCGCTGCCCTTGCGCCAGCGCGGGACGCCTTCGGTGACGGAGGCGGTGCAGAAGACCTTCGTGTCACCGAAGGAGACGAGGACGGAGCCTTCGGCGTGCTTGCTCCAGCCGCGTTCGATGGTGACCGGGCGGAGTTGTTGGGGGGTGCGGCCGTCGATTCGAGACATGCGCTGAGCCTAGCCGCACAAGGCGAGAGGCCCCTCCCACGGAGGGGAAAGGCCTCAGCCCACGACCGCCCAGGTGTCCCCGGGCATCACATCATGTCTTCGATCTCCGCGGCGATCGGGTCGGCGTCCGTGCCGATGACGACCTGGATCGCGGTGCCCATCTTGACGACCCCGTGGGCGCCGGCGGCCTTCAGGGCGGCGTCGTCGACCTTGCCGGCGTCGACGACCTCGGTGCGCAGGCGGGTGATGCAGCCCTCGACCTCTTCGATGTTGTCGATGCCGCCGAGCCCGGCGACGATCTTCTCAGCCTTGGTGGCCATGTTCCTTCTCCCTGATCCGAACCGCTGGGTCGCGGTAACCGTCCGAAACTGGTCTACACCACCCGGCCGAGGGTCGCCAAGCCCAGGCGTCGACGACGTCACGAGGGTACGAAGAGGGTCAGTCGGCGCCACGGAGGGTAGCGCTCCGGTTGCGGGATTCAACGGGTTCCTTATCCCGCCTTCATCATGCTACAAACAGGTCTACACCACTGAGTGGTGTAGACCACCACCGATGGAGGACGTATGAGCACCGCCACCGCAACGGCGGCCCCTGCGAAGAAGCGGGGTTCCGGTCTTTTCCAGGGGCTGCAGAAGGTCGGCCGCAGCCTGCAGCTCCCGATCGCCGTACTGCCGGCGGCGGGCATCATGGTCCGGCTCGGCCAGCCCGACATCTTCGGCAAGGACGGCCTCGGCTGGGACAAGGTCGCGGCGGTGTTCAACGCCGCGGGTGGCGCCATCACCGGCAGCCTGCCGATGCTGTTCTGCATAGGCGTGGCGATCGGCTTCGCCAAGAAGTCGGACGGTTCCACCGCGCTGGCCGCGCTGGTCGGCTTCCTCGTCTACAGCAAGGTCCTCGAGGCGTTCCCGCTGACGGAACAGCACATCGAGAAGGGCCAGATCGTCGAGGCGACGTACAACAACCCCGGTGTCCTCGGCGGCATCATCATGGGTCTGCTGTCGGCCGTGATGTGGCAGCGCTTCCACCGCACCAAGCTGGTCGACTGGCTCGGCTTCTTCAACGGCCGTCGTCTGGTGCCGATCCTGATGGCCTTCGTCGGTGCGCTGGTCGGTGTCTTCTTCTGCCTGGTCTGGGAGCCCATCGGTGACGGCATCACCAGCTTCGGCGAGTGGATGACGGGCCTCGGCGCCTTCGGCTCCGCCCTGTTCGGCCTGGTCAACCGCGCGCTCATCCCGATCGGCATGCACCAGTTCGTGAACACCGTGGCGTGGTTCCAGCTCGGCGACTTCAAGGACGCCGCCGGCGCAGTCGTGAACGGTGACCTCACTCGCTTCATGCACGGCGACCCGTCCGCCGGTATGTTCATGTCCGGCTTCTTCCCGATCATGATGTTCGGTCTGCCGGCCGCCGCCCTGGCCATCGCGCACTCCGCCCGCCCCGAGCGCCGCAAGGCCGTGACGGGCATGATGATCTCGCTGGCGCTGACCTCGTTCGTCACCGGTGTGACCGAGCCGATCGAGTTCTCGTTCATGTTCATCGCCCCGGTTCTGTACGCGATCCACGCCGTGCTGACCGCCGTGTCCATGGCCGTGACCTGGGGGCTGGGTGTCCACGCGGGCTTCAACTTCTCGGCGGGCGCGATCGACTACGCGCTGAACTGGAACCTGGCGACCAAGCCCTGGTTGATCGTCCCGATCGGCCTGGTCTTCGCGGCGATCTACTACTTCCTCTTCCGCTTCGCCATCACCAAGTTCAACCTCCCCACCCCGGGCCGCGAGCCCGACGAGGAGGTCGAGGACCTCACGAAGGCCTGAACACCGGCCGTACGGCGTGACGAAGGCCCCGGGACCGACCAGGTTCCGGGGCCTTCGTGCACGTACAGGGATTCAGATCGCGTACGACACCCGCGGTACCGCCAGTTCGACCGGGCCGTCGAAGCTCGCGCGGGCGTCGGCGAGGTTGACCTCGGGGTCGGTCCACGGGGGGATGTGGGTGAGGACCAGGCGTCTCGCGTTCGCGCGGCGGGCCGTCTCGCCGGCCTCGCGGCCGTTGAGGTGCAGGTCGGGGATGTTCTCCTTGCCGTGCGTGAACGCGGCCTCGCACAGGAACAGGTCGGCGTCCCGGGCGAGTTCGTCGAGGTGCGCGCTGACGCCGGTGTCGCCGGAGTACGTCAGTACCTTCCCGCCGTGCTCGACGCGGATGCCGTACGCCTCCACCGGGTGGGCCACGCGTTCCGTGTGCACCGTGAACGGGCCGATCTCGAAGGTGGAGGGCTTCACCGTGTGGAAGTCGAAGACCTCGCTCATGGAGGAGGCCGAGGGGGTGTCGGCGTAGGCGGTGGTCAGCCGGTGTTCGGTGCCCTCAGGGCCGTAGACCGGCAGGGGTGCGCAGCGTCCGCCCTCGTGCCGGTAGTAGCGCGCCACGAAGTAGGCGCACATGTCGATGCAGTGGTCGGCGTGCAGATGGCTGAGGAAGATCGCGTCGAGGTCGTAGAGACCGCAGTGGCGCTGCAGCTCGCCGAGGGCACCGTTGCCCATGTCGAGAAGCAGCCGGAAGCCGTCGGCCTCGACGAGGTAGCTCGAGCAGGCCGATTCCGCGGACGGGAACGACCCCGAGCAGCCGACGACGGTGAGCTTCATGAAACAGAAACCTCCGCTGGCGGGAAACGAGAGAAGGGGCGTCGGGGGTCGTGCGGTCCGTCGAGCGTAAGGCGCAAAACCCCCGGTCGCTCCTCCGCCAAGGGCTGTTGTGGGCGAACTCACCTGTGCTGTCACCGGTTCGGCTGGCCAAGGGGCGCACAGGGTGTGAGGGAGGGCGCACACCGGGCCGCGCGCCCGGTAACGTCCTCCAGTATGGACACGTCCTGGTGGCTCGCGATCGCGGCGGTGGTGCTGCTCGCGCTGGTCGCCACACTCGTCGACGGCTCGGGGCGCGGGCGGCGTCCCAAGGGCCGCAGGACACGGCCGCCGGGGCGACCCGAGCGGCGGCCGTCCGAACGGCCTGAGAGGCGGCCTTCAAAGGCACCGGTGCCGCGGCCCTCCGGGCGGCCGCAGCCCGCGGAGATCTGGTGGGCGAACGTGCCGTTCGAGGACGGGCCGGGTGCGAAGGACCGGCCGTGTCTGGTGCTGACGGTGCGCGGCCGGCACGCGACCGTCGCGAAGATCACCAGCAAGTACCACGACGACCGGGCCGGGGTGATCCCGCTGCCGCCGGGCGCCGTGGGTGACACGCGGGGCCGGGCGAGCTTCCTGGAGACGGACGAGCTGCGCCGCGTCCCGGTGGGCGACTTCCGCCGCCGGGTGGGTGTGGTGGACCCGGTCCTGTGGGACCAGGTCCGGCGCCTGACGAGGTAACTGGCGAGGCGACTAGGGTCTTTCGTTCGGATCAGGCCGGATCAGGGAGCGGGGTCCGGTGCCGTGCGTCGCAAGGCGGAGGAGGGCGGCAGGGCGGAGCCCTGCCGAGCGACGACAACGCGGCGAGGCGCGGTGCCGGGGCCCGCGAGCCCGGCATGATCCAAACGAAAGACCCTAGGGCTCACGCCCAGAGCTGGCCCTGGAGGGTCTCGATCGCTTCCTCCGTGGTGGCCGCCGTGTAGACGCCGGTGGAGAGGTACTTCCAGCCGCCGTCGGCGACGACGAACACGATGTCGGCGCTCTCGCCCGCCTTCACGGCCTTGTTGCCGACGCCGATCGCGGCGTGCAGGGCCGCGCCGGTGGAGACGCCCGCGAAGATGCCCTCCTGCTGGAGCAGCTCCCGGGTGCGGGTGACGGCGTCCGCGGAGCCGACGGAGAAGCGGGTGGTGAGGACGGAGGCGTCGTACAGCTCGGGGACGAAGCCCTCGTCGAGGTTGCGCAGGCCGTACACCAGGTCGTCGTAGCGCGGCTCGGCGGCGACGATCTTCACGTCCGGCTTGTGCTCGCGCAGGTAGCGGCCGACGCCCATGAGGGTGCCAGTGGTGCCGAGGCCCGCGACGAAGTGGGTGACCGAGGGGAGGTCGTTGAGGATCTCCGGGCCGGTCGTGGCGTAGTGGGCGCCCGCGTTGTCCGGGTTGCCGTACTGGTAGAGCATCACCCAGTCGGGGTGCTCGGCGGAGAGCTCCTTGGCGACGCGTACGGCGGTGTTGGAGCCGCCCGCGGCCGGGGAGGAGATGATCTCGGCGCCCCACATGGCGAGCAGGTCCCGGCGCTCCTGGGAGGTGTTCTCGGGCATCACGCAGACGATGCGGTAGCCCTTGAGCTTGGCCGCCATGGCCAGGGAGATACCCGTGTTGCCGCTGGTCGGCTCCAGGATCGTGCAGCCGGGCGTGAGGCGGCCGTCCTTCTCCGCCTGCTCGATCATGTGCAGGGCCGGGCGGTCCTTGACCGAGCCGGTGGGGTTGCGGTCCTCCAGCTTGGCCCAGATGCGGACGTCGGCGGACGGCGACAGCCGCGGCAGGCGCACCAGAGGTGTGTTGCCCACCGCGGCCAGCGGGGAGTCGTAGCGCATGGGAGATCAGGCCATACCGCCGGCCACGGCCGGCAGGATCGTCACGTTGTCGCCGTCGGACAGCTTGGTGTTGATGCCGTCGAGGAAGCGGACGTCCTCGTCGTTCAGGTAGACGTTGACGAAGCGGCGCAGCTGGTCGCCGTCCACGATGCGGGCCTGTACGCCCGCGTGCCGGGTCTCGAGGTCGGCGAACAGGTCGGCGAGGGTCTCACCATTGCCCTCCACCGCCTTCTGACCGTCGGTGTACTGGCGGAGGATGGTGGGGATGCGGACCTCGATGGCCATGGCTCAGGGCTCCTGTCGGGAAGTGTCGGTTGGGGACGCGCGCGGCAGCGCGGCGCCGCGGCTCACGGCCGTACGGTGGCAGGGGGCGTCAACAGATGGCGCTGTGCAGCCTGCACAGATCGACGTGCAGCCGCGCCACGAGCAGTGCGCCCGGCGTCTTCTCGCTCACGTCGTTCAGAACCATGGGCTCATCGTATCGATTCCCGGTCCCGCTCCCGGAGTGTGATTCCACATGCCGGACCGATTCAGGCCGGTACGTGAGATGAGCGGCGTTCACGCCGGGACGCGGACCATCCCGATCGGCACACCACCGACGGCGACGGCCTCGCAGCCGTCGCCGTCGGTGGGAGACCGGGTTCAGTGTGGCTGGACTCCGGTGCTGTCGTGAATGAACAGGGTTCGGTTGTCCGCGGCGCCGTAGCGCTCCCTGAACTCGAACTCGTCGGCGGTACCCGCCTCCGGGGCGTCCGGCGGTTCGAAGTACAGGACGTAGGTCTTGGCCGTCTCGGTTTCGCTCTCCAGCTGCAACCACCCCGAGTAACCTGCCGCGGGGAAGGTGCCGGTCGCCTTCACGGTGACCGTGGTCGCGGTGCGGGTGACCGCGATCTGTGCGCTGCCGATCTCGAGGCGCTTGAAACCGGTCTCCTTCCAGCGCCTGAACAGGTCGACCCATTCCTGTGGCCACGGTCCGCCGAGCGAGGCCGGTGGCATGTCCGTCTCCAGACGCCCGAGGATGTCGTCCGCGTTCTCGACCACAGCCTCGTACGACCACAGATCCACCGCGAACCTCATGTGATCGCGGTCCGTCGCACGGAACATGGGCCGGATGTGGAGCTCGTACGTGGGCGTGCGCATCAGGAGTAGACCTCGAACCGTACGCGCTCCAGCGAGACCTCTTCGAGGAGCCGCGCAGCCTCTTCACGGCGGTCTGTGCTGGACATGGGGGCGTACTGGAGGGTGAGTACGTAGTCGTCCAGGCCGCCCGCGGGCGCGGACTCCAGTACGTTCGTCACTTCGAAGCGAGCCGCACAGGTGGCGGGGTGGTGCGCGACGACCTTGTCATCGCCGGCGTGCATGGGGTGGGTGCGCCACAGTGCCACATAGCCCACTCCGAACTCCCGCGTGAAATCCTCCGCGTCGGGCTGGAAGGGCACGTCGGCCGGATGCACGAAGCCGTTGATGATGTAGTTCCCGGTCTTCGGCACCTTCAGTTCGTCCAGCCGGACGAACAGCCGTCGGCCGGTCTTTGGCGGCGGGCTGAACGCGAGCTGGACGTGCCCCCGGTCGCGCAGCTCTGTCACGAGGTCGACGTCGTTCAGCGTGGCGAGCGGCGGGGACAGCAGTCGCTCGAGGGGGGCCGGGGGCGGCACCGGCACATCGAACGCCGCCTTGAGCTTGTCCGTGTACAGGTACTCGTAGTCGAGGTCCGCGGGGTGGGTGAACTCGGCGACCTTGTTCCTGGGCTGCGTCGCGAAAGCGCTCATGACCCGGTCGGGGGACGTGAGGGGTGGCGTCCCGTTGCGGCTCTGCCACTCGGCCCACATCAGGTCGATGAAGCAGTGGAAGCTGAAATAGATGGGGTCTTCGGACGCAGTTTCCGGACTTCCCATTTTTCCGCCGATATACTTACCGTGCATGTAGTTGTGCGGGCCCGCCTCAAGCCGCCCGAAATCGTCATCGGGATGTTCTTCGGGGAATCCCGCGAACAGCTGCTGGTCGGTCTCCGTCGTCACGAGGGCAAGGGTGTCCGACGGCAGCGGCGTCGCATCGTTTTTGCGACCCGGCGATTTCAGTCCTGGCTTCTCGAATGCGAGGGGGAACCTTTTCGGCGTCTGCTCGCCGATCCAGTCCCAGTAGGGAATCGTGACGTTCTGGGTGCGCGGCGGATCAGCCTCTTGGAGCAGCTTCTCGAAGTAGTGCAGGTGGGCCCGGTGCCAGGGCAGGAAAGTATCGCTGCCGTGCTCGCACGGGCCCACCATGCTGCCGTCCGGCAGGAACATGCCGCCGTTGTGCAGAGCGGCCTGGAAGTCGTACCCGGTGGGATCCTCCGGATTCACCGCCGACCTCTGGCGCAGCACGTCGATCGCGTGAATGTAGTCGTCCAGTTCGACTTCGGTCAGCGTGTTGATGTCTTTGCGCACCTTGGGCATTGCCGGTCCCCTCACAAAGGGCTGAACCTCAGCAGACCATTGACCTCCAGCATTGGACGGGAACGGGAATGCCGCAACTCGGAAAAAGTATATCCGTCAATAATTCAGCATTGGCCATCGGCTGAGCGGCGGGAGCACGAAACCCCGGCCGCCCCGCACCGAACGGCATGAGCGGCTCAGTACGCGTCGACGACCTTCACTTCCTCCTCCGTGACCTCGCCCTCGACGATGCGGAAGGAGCGGAACTGGAACTCGCCGGCCCCGTCGGTGTCCGCGGTGGAGACCAGGACGTAGTGGGCGCCGGGCTCGTTGGCGTAGGAGATGTCGGTGCGGGAGGGGTAGGCCTCGGTCGCCGTGTGGGAGTGGTAGATGACCACCGGCTCCTCGTCGCGGTCGTCCATCTCGCGGTACAGCTTGAGCAGGTCCTGCGAGTCGAACTCGTAGAAGGTGGGCGAGCGGGCCGCGTTCAGCATGGGGATGAAGCGCTCGGGACGGCCGGAGCCCGCCGGGCCCGCGACGACACCGCACGCCTCGTCGGGGTGGTCCTCGCGCGCGTGGGCGACGATCTGGTCGTGGAGGGCCTGGGTGATGGTCAGCATGCTGGTCAGGATAAGCATGAGGGCCGCCCTGTACCGAGGGATGGTACGGGGCGGCCCATATGCCGGACGTCCTGAGCGGCAGCCGGAGGGGGTGCCACGAGTACTCCCTACGGCTGGACGTCCTGTCCGTGGGTCGGCCTGGTCAGCCGACCTTCTCGAGCTCCGGGTCGCGGCGCTGGGTGACCTGCGGGTTGCTCGCCTTGAGGATGAACCAGCCGATGGCGAGGGCGGCGGCCCAGCCGGCCATGACGTACAGACAGATGCGCGATTCGGAGTCGTAGGCGATGAGGCCGGTGACGAAGAGCAGGAAGACGATGGCGATCCAGCTGCACACCGCGCCGCCCGGGGCCGGGAAGGAGGAGGCGGGCAGCCGGCCCGCGTCGACCGCGCGGCGGTAGAGGACGTGGCTGACCAGGATCATCAGCCAGGTCCAGATGCCGGCCGCGGTGGCGACGGAGGTGACGTAGCCGAAGGCCTTCTCCGGGACGATGTAGTTCAGGACCACGCCGATGCCCATGAAGAGGACCGAGACGGTGATGCCGAAGGCCGGCGTCTTGGACGCGGACAGCTTCCGGAAGACCGCGGGCGCCTCACCGCTGTCGGCCAGGTTCCGCAGCATGCGGCCCGTGGAGTACATGCCGGAGTTGCAGGAGGACAGGGCCGCGGTCAGCACCACGAAGTTGACGATGCCCGCGCCCGCCGGGATGCCGATCTTGGCGAAGGCTGCGACGAAGGGGCTGAGGCCCGGCGTGAACTCGGTCCACTTCACCACGCAGAGGATGACGGTGAGGGCGCCGACGTAGAAGAGCGCGATCCGCCAGGGCAGGGTGTTGATCGCCTTGGGCAGGGTCTTCTCGGGGTCCTCGGACTCGCCGGCCGTGACGCCGACCAGTTCGACGGCGAGGTAGGCGAACATGACGCCCTGCAGGGTCATCAGGGACGAGCCGACGCCCTTGGGGAAGAAGCCGTCGAAAGCCCACAGGTTGGAGACCGCGGCGGTGTCGCCGGCGGAGCTGAAGCCGAAGGTGAGCACGCCGAGGCCGATGACGATCATGCCGATCAGGGCGGTGACCTTGACCATCGAGAACCAGAACTCCAGCTCGCCGAAGAGCTTCACGGAGATCAGGTTCACCCCGAAGAGCATCACCAGGAAGACCAGGGCCGTCACCCACCGGGGGATGGCCGGGAACCAGTAGTTGACGTAGATCGCGGCGGCCGTGAGCTCGGCCATGCCGGTGACGACCCACATCAGCCAGTACGTCCAGCCGGTGAAGTAGCCGAAGAACGGGCCGAGGAATTCGCGCGAGTACTCCGCGAAGGAGCCCGAGACGGGGCGGTAGAGCAGCAGCTCGCCGAGCGCCCGCATGATGAAGAAGATGATCACGCCCGCGAGGGCGTACATGAAGATGAGGCTGGGACCGGCCTTGGCGATGTTCGCCCCGGCACCCAGGAAGAGGCCGACGCCGATGGCGCCGCCGATCGCGATCATCTGGACCTGGCGGCTGCCGAGGCCGCGCTCGTACCCCTCTTCGGGGGTCGTGTCCTTGTCGACCTGCGCTGAGGTCATGTGTGTGCGCCTTTCTCCATGCCGACCCGGGCCTCTCGTCGGCCTCGGATCGGGTCTCGATCCCCCCGGATGATGGAGTTGAGCGGACTTCGCGAGCCCGCTCGTGCCTGGCCGACGATCCGTCGGCTCGGTGGCGCACCCGGCCGAACATTTGGGTGGTGTTCGCCGGGCGGTCGTGAAGATTTATCACGGCCGCATCATTGATCACGCGGGCGACATGTGACGCATGACTCAAGGAGAACCGGACAAAACGCTTAACGACACGCCAACAGGGCCGTCACAGTGACGTGATCGTTATCCGGATTTGAGCGTCCTCTGAGCGAACACAAAACCCTCACACATCAGGGCATAAGCGTCGCGATCAGTGTCTCCTGGAGCCCGCCCAGCCACAGGTACGCCATGACCATCGGCTTGCGCGGGTCCTCGTCCGGGAGCCGGTACAGCAGATCGGTGTCGTCCTCGTCGCCGATCTCCAGCCGGGAGCCGATCGCCAGGCGCAGGTCGTTGAGGGCGCCGAGCCACTGCTGGGCCTCCTCGGGCGACAGCTTGAGGACCGCCCCGCCCTCCCCCGCCGACGCGAGCGCATCCAGGGAGCGGATCACCGCGAGGGCGTTGTCGCGCTTGCCGGCGCGCAGGTCGTTCTCGGTGTAGCGGCGGAACTCGGCGGAGTGCGCCCGCTCCTCCTCGGCCTGCTGCGGGCCCGGGGTGCCCTCCGGATCGATGTAGGCGTCCGGGAAGAGCCGGCGCAGCACCGGGTCGGCGGGCGGCTCGCTCGGCCCCTCGGCGAAGAGCTCGGCGAGCGGGTCGTCGGGGGCGTCCTCGGCGGGGCCGGGGCCGATGAGTTCCAGGAGTTGGACGGCCAGCGAGCGGATGATGGAGATCTCGACGTCGTCGAGGGCGACGGCCGCGCCGCCGCCGGGGAGCGGTTCGAAGGTTCCTGGCATCAGGGGTTGTCGCTACTTCCGGTCCTGCGGGCGGGGTCGGGTCATTTCCGGTCCTGCTGGAGGGTGGCCCACAGGCCGTAGCCGTGCATGGCCTGAACGTCGCGCTCCATCTCCTCGCGTGTGCCGCTGGAGACGACCGCACGGCCCTTGTGATGGACGTCGAGCATGAGCTTGGTGGCCTTGTCCTTGGAGTAGCCGAAGTACGTCTGGAAGACGTATGTCACATAGCTCATGAGGTTGACCGGGTCGTTGTGGACGATGGTGACCCAGGGGACGTCCGGCTCGGGGACGGCGAAGACCTCCTCCGCCGACTCGGTACGTTCGATCTCCAGGGGCGCGGGTGACGTCACACGGCCCATGCTGCCACGCCTGACAGATATCGTCACACCGACGAAAAAGGAGTACGATCTCCGCATGCCGCATGCACCGGGGGACAACCCCCGAACCCCCGGCCGCCCCGGGGGCACCCGGCGAGTCGTAGCTAGGAGAGCTTTCGTGGATGTAGCGGACCTTGGGCTGCCGGTGGACGTTCCCTCCACGGCGCTCTTCACGGACCAGTACGAGCTGACGATGCTGCAGGCCGCGCTGAGGGCGGGCACCGCCGGGCGACGGTCGGTGTTCGAGGTATTCACCCGGCGGTTGCCGGAGGGGCGGCGCTACGGCGTCGTCGCGGGCACCGGGCGTGTCCTGGACGCCGTGGAGAACTTCCGGTTCGACGCGGGCGTCCTCGGCTTCCTGCGCGAGCGGAAGATCGTGGACGAGGCGACCCTCGAATGGCTCGGCTCGTACCGCTTCTCGGGTGACATATGGGGCTACCCGGAGGGCGAGGTGTACTTCCCCGGCTCCCCGATCATGCGCGTCGAGGGCTCCTTCGCCGAGTGCGTGCTCCTGGAGACCGTGATCCTTTCCATCCTCAACCACGACTCCGCCATCGCGGCCGCCGCCTCCCGGATGTCCTCGGCGGCCGGGGAGCGGCCGCTGATCGAGATGGGGGCCCGCCGCACCCATGAGCTGGCCGCCGTGGCCGCCTCCCGCGCCGCGTACGTCGGCGGCTTCGCCACCACCTCCGACCTGGCCGCCGGCTTCCGCTACGGCATCCCGACGGTCGGCACCTCCGCCCACGCCTTCACCCTGCTGCACGACACCGAGCGGGACGCCTTCACGGCCCAGGTCGACTCGCTGGGCCGGGGCACGACCCTCCTCGTGGACACCTACGACGTCGCCGAGGCCGTACGGACGGCCGTGGAGGTCGCCGGGCCCGAGCTGGGCGCGGTGCGCATCGACTCCGGCGACCTGCTGCTCGTCGCGCACCGGGTGCGCCAGCAGCTGGACGAGCTGGGCGCGACCGACACGAAGATCATCGTGACGTCCGACCTCGACGAGTACGCCATCGCCTCGCTGGCCGCGGCGCCCGTGGACGCGTACGGCGTGGGTACGCAGCTGGTGACCGGCTCCGGGCATCCGACCTGCTCGATGGTCTACAAGATCGTCGCCCGCGCCGAGTCCGCCGACCCGAAGGCCCCTCTGCTGCCGGTGGCGAAGAAGTCGTCCGGCGGCAAGACCTCCATCGGCGGCCGCAAGTGGGCCGCGCGACGGCCGGACGCGTACGGGGTGGCGGAGGCCGAGGTCGTCGGCACCGGACAGGTGCCGGCCGAGCTGGCCGACCGGCAGCTCCTCGTCGAACTGGTCAAGGGTGGCGAGGTACTCGCCCGTGAGCCACTGGACGTCGTGCGCGACCGGCACACCGCCGCCCGTGCCGGTCTGCCGATGTCGGCGACCCAGCTGTCGCGCGGGGAACCGGTCATTCCGACGGAGTACGTCCAGGGGCGGTCGGGTAGCTAGTGGTTGACCGGAAAGGTTCACCGGCTCACGACGCCCGGCACGCGAGCTCTCCGTCAAACCTCTCCGGTCACAGCACCGGAGGAGGTGCCCGCGTACGCCCCCTTGACGCCCCCTCCCGTACCGCACCGGAAGTCTCTAGGCTCGGAAGCTTGCGGCCGGGCCCGCAGCCTCATCACCGAGATCCCATAGTCGAAGGACACCGACCATGCGCCGCGCCTTGATCGTCGTAGACGTTCAGAACGACTTCTGCGAGGGGGGCAGTCTCGCGGTGGCCGGGGGTGCCGATGTCGCCGCCGCCATCACCGAGCTGATCGGGCAGGCACCCGCCGGCTACCGGCATGTCGTGGCCACCCGCGACCATCACATCGCACCCGGCGGCCACTTCGCCGACAACCCCGACTTCATGCACTCCTGGCCCGCGCACTGCGTCGCCGGGACGGAGGGCGTGGGGTTCCACCCGAACTTCGCTCCCGCGGTCGCCTCCGGCGCGATCGACGCCGTCTTCGACAAGGGGGCGTACGCGGCCGCCTACAGCGGGTTCGAGGGCTCTGACGAGAACGGGGTGATGCTGGGCGACTGGCTGCGCGCCCGGGAGATCGACGAGGTGGACGTCGTGGGCATAGCGACCGACCACTGTGTGAAGGCCACCGCCCTGGACGCGGCTCGCGAGGGCTTCCGCACCCACGTCCTGCTGGACCTCACCGCCGGCGTGGCCGAGGAGACCACCGAGAGGGCCCTGGGCGAACTGCGCGAGGCCGGGGTGGAGCTCTCCGGCAAGCCCGTGGTGTAGCCGCTCCTCAGGGGGCTCACGGGGCTCATGCCTGGGCCGTGGGCCTCCTCAGGAGGGAGCGGATCGGGCGCCAGAGCTCGATGACCGTGACGCCGTTGTCGGGGGCGGTACGCCATATCAGGCCGTCGGGGTGGTGCAGGACGGCCGTGATCTCGTCCGGTGTGGGCGGAGCGGCGTTGCCCCGCAGGTAGACCGCGCGCATGCCGAGGTTGCGGAGCCTGGTCAGGGCCCGGGCGCGGTTCTGCGCGTGGACGAGCACGCGCACTCCCCCGGGAGCGGTGCTCCCGGCGAAGCCGTCGGCGGCGGGGCTGGGCAGGTTGAGTGCCACCACCACCATGCCGTCGGGCAGCTTGCAAAAGCCTCCTGCGGCCATGCGGTCACACCCCCGTGTGCGTCGGTGTCAATAAGAAAGCCACAGGACGCACCTAAACACGATCGGCGGCGACCCGCCAGGGGGGTCACCGCCGATACGCTTCTGACCTGCTAAAACGCCGACTACTTGGACGACGGTCCAACCTGGAGCGAGATCGTCGAGCCGTCCACCGGCTCCTGCGTGATCTTGATCCGGGTGTTGGTGTCAGTGACCTTGACGCCCGCGAGCGGGGTCTTCGGGTCGTAGTACGTCGACGTGCCGTCGTCGAAGACCGGGATGCCGATCCGCGACTTCACCTTCGTCACGACGCCCGCCTTGTGCAGCGTGAACGCGTCGGTCGCGTAGCGGCTGAAGGTCGAGTCGAAGGACTGGATCCGGCTGGGCATGAAGGTGCCGTCGGACCACTTCAGCGCCTGCGAGTGGGCGTCGACCGGAAGGATCAGGCCGGTGCCGGGGTGCTGGCTGGTGTTGTCGTCCGCCTGCGAGGTGTCCCACTTCCAGATCAGCAGACCGTTCTGGTACGGGTAGTGCTCGACCCAGGACGGACGGGTCGTCGTGAAGCCGAAGTTGTACGGGCCGACCTTGAGGGTCTTGTCGTACGACACGTACTGGCGGTTCTCGGCGATGTAGTACTGCGGGTAGTCGTCCGTGATGGACGCGCCGATGCGGCTGAAGCCGTTCGCCGTCCAGGCCGCGTCCTGGGACTCGGCGTTGTCGGAGAAGACGGTCGCGCCGTTCGCGGTGACGGTGATCTCGTCGGCCGCGAAGCCCTGCTGGGCCACACCGCCGTCGGTCTGGTAGCGGAAGCGCAGGTCGATCTTCTTGCCCGCGTACGCGTCCAGCGAGTACGTCAGCTTCTGGTAGGCCGCGACCGTGCCGGTGAGGGCGGGCTTGCCGCTGCCGTCACGGGGGATGGCGGTGCCGTCGGCCAGCTTGCCGTCGACGGGCGTCCAGTTGGCGCCGCCGTCGGTGGACACCTCGGTGTAGACGTAGTCGAAGTCCTTCTCGGTGTCCCACCAGCCGTCGAGGGTGAGGCTCGCGGTGGTCTTGCCGGTCAGGTCGACCGAGCGGGACAGGGAGTTGCGCAGGTCGTTGCCGCTGCCACTCCACCACTGGGTGGCGCCCTGGGCCGGGGTGACGACCTTGGTGGTGACCCGCTTGTCCGGCAGCGTGACCACGAGGGCCTGCGGGTTCGCGGTGTTGTACTCCGCCAGGCCCAGCTTGTGGTTGGACCGCACGCCGGCCTTGGCGACGTCGTAGTCGAGCCAGCCGAGCTGGAGCTTGTCCCAGGCGTTCATGTCGCCGGGCAGGTCGCCGATGGCCTCCTTGCCGGTACCGAGCCAGGAGCCGGACGACATCAGGGTCCAGAAGCCGGTGGAGTTGTCGCCGCCGCCGGAGGTGTCGTACTCGTCGGGCAGGCCGAGGTCGTGGCCGTACTCGTGGGCGTAGACGCCGAGTCCGCCGTTCTCCGGCTGGATGGTGTAGTCGCCGACCCAGATGCCGGTGGTGCCGATCTGGGTGCCGCCGAGCTTGTTGGAGGCCGGTCCGGTGGTTCCGGAGTCGGTGCCGAAGGCGTACCAGCGGTGGGCCCAGATCGCGTCCTCGCCCTGGGCGCCGCCGCCGGCGGACTCGTCCTCACCGGCGTGCACGATCTGGAAGTGGTCGATGTAGCCGTCGGGCTCGTTGAAGTCGCCGTCGCCGTCGAAGTCGTAGCGGTCCCACTGGTCGAACGCCGCGAGTTCCTTCTTGATCTTCGCGGGGGTGTCGCCGGCCGCCTTTCGCTGGGCGACCCAGGCGTTGACGCCGTCCTGCACCGCGTACCAGGCGCCGGTGGAGGCGTCGTTGGAGCCGTAGCGGGCCTCGTTGTAGGGGACCTTGACCCAGTCGGTGACCTGGCCGTCGACCGAGTAGCGGCCCGAGGACTGCTTCTCGTAGTACTTCTTCAGCGACTCGGTGTTCTTGCCGGTGCCGAAGTACAGGTCCTGGAAGTGCTTCTGGTCGTAGTCCGCCTGCCAGGCCGTGCTGTTGTCCTGCTTGCGGTCCGGCTTGGTTATCTGGTTGTGCAGCGGGCCGGGGGTGCCGCCGTAGCGGCTGTCGACCTTGTTGCCGAACTCCACGAGGATCGTGAAGATCTTGTCGGTCTTCTCACGGCCGAGCTCGACGTACTTGCTGTCGCCCTTGGTGCTCTTGAGCTGGACGACCTTCGAGCCCGCGCGGTTCTTGACCTTGGCCTTGCCGGATATGACCTGCTTCAGGGCCTCTTCCCGCTGGGCCTCCTGAGTCTTGCTCATGGGCCCGTCGAAGTCGTGTTCCTTCATCTTGGCCGGCTGCGGGTCGTGCCGGTCCACTGCGGGGGTCCGCTTCGACGTGTTGTCGGCGGCCTGTGCCACGGCGAACGTCGAGAACGTCGCCGAGGCCGCCGCGAGCGCGACGACCGTCGCGGCGGCCCTGAAGGTCCAGGGTCTGCTGGTCACTTGCTGTCCTCCCCTGACGCGCGGTTATACGCGTGTAGTCAAGTGACGTCATTTGACTACTGGTTGGCAAGAAAAGACAGATCTTGACTTGAGCAGGTCAACTGCATTATTGGGAGCTGACGTCCGCATTGCGGACACGTGACCTTGGCATAACCGGCGCGCCCGCCCGTCCACTTGCTGGACGGCATGACTCCGTGCGCCCCCTGTGCACCGGTACTGTTGGTTAGGTCACGCTTACTGTTCGATCTGTTCGGGCATGCAGCCGGATAGGACACCCCCACCTTCGAGGACACGATTGCCATGCCTCGTCCGACTGCTGCACAGATCGCCTACGGCTCGTGCACCGTGATCTTCTCGACACTCGCCATGCTGCTGCTGTCGCAGACGAGTTCGGGGGCGGGGATCACGGTCGTCGCCGTGGCAGCGCTCGCCCTCGGGCTCCTGGTCGCCATGACGGTGCCGCTGCCCAAGCAGACACCGAAGGCCGTCGCCCAGGTCCCGGCACAACAGCCCGTGGCGGCCTCGGTCGCGGCGGGGCCGCCGGAGCCGGTGCGCGAGACCTCCTCCCCCTGAACAGGACGACCGGCGGGCCGTGCTGAGCACGGGCCCGCCGTTGTGCTGCCCGCCGTCAGGTCGCGGTGACCATCACGGTCTTCGCCGCCTTGTCGTGCAGCCCCTGCTTGTAGGGCTTGTCGAAGAAACTCCAGCCGCCCGCGATGATGGTCCAGACGCAGGCACAGCAGTACGCGAACGGCAGCCACAGCACCAACGCGCGCACCAGTGAGGTCTGTACGGAGGGCGTGGAACCGTTGTCGAGGTTCGCCACCCGCATGCCGAGCCACTTCTTGCCGAGCGTCTGCCCTGACCTGCTGATCAGGAAGGTGTCGTAGGCGACGTAGAGCACGGCGGCGATGGTGGACTGCGCGAGGGACTTGCCGACCTCGATCCGGTCGCTGTCCACGTTGTACTCGTGGACGTCGAACCCCCAGGTGAGCAGCCAGACCACGATGCCGACGAGGATCATGTCGATGATCCGCGCGAGGGTGCGCTTGCCGCTGTCGGCCAGCGGGGGCATGCCGGCGAGCGGATCACCCGGGTAGGGGCCACCGCCGTGGGGGCCGCCTCCATAGGGGCCGCCGCCCTCCCCGTACGGAGGGGGCGGCGGTTGACCTCCGCCGTACGGGGCGTCGTACGGCGAACCGGCGCCCTCGCCCTGCGGGGGCCGCTTCCTGAAGCGATCGTCCTCCGGTGGCTGGTCTCCGGAGCCGGGAGGCGGTTCGGTGGTCATGGCCCGAGTGCACCCCGAACCCCCCGACTCCGCATCCGGCGGGCCGCCGTCCGGAGTAGCGGTTCGCTCAGGTGCGGCCCGCGACGAACGTACGCGCGGCCTTGTCGTGCCAGCACTGGCGCCACGGCCGGTCGAACAGGCACCACAGGACGCCGAGGACACCGATGCCGAGCAGGCCGGGGACGCTGTAGACCAGCCAGCGGCGCAGGGCGGCGCCGAAACTCGGCGGCTCGTGCGCCTCGATGTCCCGGACCTCCAGACCCAGCAGCTTCTTGCCCAGGGTGCGGCCCCACTTGGCGGTGGGCAGTGCCTCGTAGAGGACGCCGAAGACGAGCAGGACGGCGAGGACGATGCCGAGGTACGTCGACGTCGTGCTGTCGAGCAGCCACACCGTGACGGTGCGGCCGGAGAGCTTGGCCTCGTCGATCTTCTCGTTGACGTGGTCGAGCGCCTTGACGCCGAGCGGTACGGCGGCCGCGGCGGTGACGGCGCCGAGGACGACGGTGTCGACGAGCCGGGCGAGGAGCCGTCTGCCCATCCCCGCGGGGCGGGCCGCCGCCTGCCGGCGCGCGGCCGCCTGGAACGGGTCCTCGACGGGCGGCTTCCAGGGCGCCACCCGCTGCTCGTCCTCACCGGCCCCCGCCAGGCGGTGCACCTGCTGCGCCCAGGACTGCTGGCCACCTCCGACACCGACGGCCATGGGAGCCGCCGCCTGGGCGGGGGTGGCCTGTGGGGGAACACCGACGCCCTGTTGGGGCACGCCCGCGCCCTGTTGCGGGACACCCGCGCCCTGCTGAGGCTCGACCGACGTACTGGGAGCGCTCGGGGCACTCGCAGTGGCCTGCTGCGGACCGGAGAGGGCGGACGGTACGCCGGCGGACGACGGGGCTCCTACGGCGGACTGAGCACCGCCCACCGGACCGGCGACCCCACCCGCACTCGCCCCCGTCTGCCCCTCACCCTGCGCCCGCGCCGCCCGTTCGACCGCCGCCTTCCCCGCACCGAACCCGCGCCCGGCGGCCGCCCCGGCACCCGCGCCGGCCGCCCCGCCGCTGGACACGCCCTGCTGTCCCGCTCCTGCCCCCTGAGGTCGGAAGGTCATGGTGCCGTCGTCCCGGGAGGGAGCCGTGTCGGTCCTGGGGCGGCGGAAGACGAACGTGCCGTCGGAGGGCAGGTCGCCGGAGGCCGGGGCGGGTTCGGGGTCCGTGGGTGGGATGGTCGCCGTGCCGTCCGTGTGGGCGGAGTGACCGTCGGGCTGGGCCGGGGGGTCGGCCGGGACCCTGGGGTCGGCCGACTGCGGTGACCCCCATGACACCCGCCGGTCCTGCTCGCCGCCGAAGCCGGACTGCCGTGACCGGTCGGCGCCCCACGCGGACGCCGGTTCGGGACGGCTGCCGTACTGCTGCTCACCGCCCGCGGCCGGCTCCGGGTCCTCGTCGAAGAAGTGCGGGCCGGTCTCCTCCACGGAGGCCGGGGGCGCGAGCGGTTCACCGTCGGACGGCGCCGGACGGCTGGTGCCCGGCACCCAGGAGGCACCGTTCCAGTACCGGACGTATCCAGGAATGGACGGGTCCGGGTAATACCCTTCGCGGGGCCTGTCGTCGCCAGGGGCCGGGGTTGGGGCGCTCATGTCCGTCGTCCCGTATCTGCTCGGGGGTCGTCTGGGGGGCTCCACATCTATCATCCCGGCGCGCGCCCCAGCGCCTGTCCTGGCGTACCCACTCCTTTCCGGGCAACCTCGTACACGTACTTCACACGAGTGGAACGCCAAGCGGAACCTCCGCGGAACCCCTTCGGACAAAAGTGCGGTGAAAAAGTTCCGCGAACCCGCGTAATGCCCGGCGCCGGGCCCCCTCTCTCCCGGTGCGGGCCCGCCCACAGGGCCGTAGGAGAGAGGACGTACGACCATGCAGCACACCGTGGTGGAACGCGAGTTGGAGATCAGACTCGTGCTGTCGCCGGAGCGCAGCGTCCCGGTGCCGGCCAGGCTGGGCTACCGCAGCGACGACCCCTTCGCCGTCCATGTCACCTTCCACGTCAACTCCGAGCACCCGGTGGAGTGGACGTTCGCCCGTGAGCTCCTGGTGGAGGGGGTGTTCCGGCCGTGCGGGAACGGGGACGTGCGGGTGTGGCCGACGAAGGTGGACGGGCGCAGCGTCGTGCTGATGGCGCTGAGTTCACCCGGGGGTGACGCCCTCCTTCAGGCGCCCGCCGCGCCGGTGTCGGCCTGGCTGGAGCGGACGCTGCGGGTGGTGCCGCCGGGGAGCGAGGGCGAGCAGCTGGGGATGGACGACGCCCTGGCCCAGTTGCTCGCGCGGTGAGTCAGAACAGCTTGCCGGGGTTGAGGATGCCCAGCGGGTCGAAGACGTGCTTGACGGCCCGCTGCATCTCCACGCCCACGGGGCCGATCTCGCGCGCAAGCCACTCCTTCTTCAGGACGCCCACGCCGTGTTCGCCGGTGATGGTGCCGCCGAGTTCCAGGCCGAGCGCCATGATCTCGTCGAAGGACTGGCGGGCGCGCCGGGACTCGTCGGGGTCCTGGGCGTCGAAGCAGACGGTGGGGTGGGTGTTGCCGTCACCCGCGTGGGCGACGACTCCGATGGTCAACCGGTGCTTCTCCGCGATGCGCTCGACCCCTTCGAGCATGTCGCCGAGGCGGGAGCGGGGCACGCACACGTCGTCGATCATCGTGGTGCCCTTGACCGCCTCCAGCGCGACCAGCGACGACCGCCGTGCCTGCAGGAGCAGTTCGGACTCGGCCGCGTCCTCGGCCGGTACGACCTGGGTGGCGCCGGCGGCTTCGCACAGCGCGCCGACGGCGGCGAGGTCGGCGGCCGGGTCGGTGGTGTCGAACGCGGCGAGCAGCAGGGCCTCGGTGGTGTCGGGGAGGCCCATGTGGGTGAGGTCGTTGACGGCCTTCACCGTCGTACGGTCCATCAGTTCGAGGAGGGACGGTACGTGTCCGCCCTCCATGATCCGGCACACCGCGTCGCAGGCGGCGGCGCCGGAGGCGAACTCGGCGGCCAGCACCAGCTGCCCGGGCGGCTGCGGCTTGAGGGCCAGGGTCGCCCCGACGACGATGCCGAGGGAGCCCTCGGAGCCGACGAAGAGGCGGGTGAGGTCGTATCCGGCGACGCCCTTCGCGGTGCGGCGGCCGGTGGACATCAGCCGGCCGTCGGCCAGCACGACGTCGAGGCCGAGGACGTACTCGGCCGTCACTCCGTACTTCACGCAGCACAGCCCGCCGGAGGCGGTGCCGATGTTGCCGCCGATGGTGCACATCTCCCAGCTGGAGGGGTCGGGAGGGTAGGCGAGTCCGTGCTCGGCGACCGCGCGGGAGAGGGCAGCGTTGACGACGCCCGGTTCGACGACCGCGATGCGGTCGACCGGGTTGATCTCCAGGATGCGGTCCATCCGGGTGAGCGACAGCACGATGCAGCCGTCGGAGGCGTTCGCGGCGCCCGACAGACCGGTGCGGGCGCCCTGTGGGACGACCGGGACGCGCAGCGCGGTCGCGACGCGCATGACGTGCTGGACCTGTTCGACCGTACGCGGCAGGACGACCACCGCGGGGGTGCCCGCCGGGCAGAAGCTGGCCATGTCGTTGGCGTAGGAGGCGGTGACGTCGGGGTCGGTGAGGACGGACTCGGCGGGCAGCCCGGCGAGGAGGCGGTCGAGGAGGCCGCCGGTCGCTGCCGTGTCTTCCTCGGCTGCGTGCTCCACGGCGGCTGCCGCGGCTGCGTCGTCTGCGTCGCGAGGCGCTTCGATACGGCTCATGATCACAGCGTCGCACCCGGGGCCATCGGTGTGAACCCCGTCCGCGGCACCCTTGGGCCGCCGGGGTGTGCTCGTCGTACTGACGCACAGTGAGCGCCATGGAGAACGAAGTGGGCGCGGTGAGGCAGGGGCGCGGGCGGGTTCTCAAGCGGGTGCTGATCACGCTGCTCGCGGGGGGCGTCGTCGCCGGCGGGGTGATGCTGTTGCCGCACGGCGGACGTGTCGCCCGGCCGGTGGGACCGGCGCCGGGCGCGCAGGCGGGTTCGGCGGTACGGGCCGGGGTGCCGGCCGCGCTGCCCGACCTTGCGGTGCTGATCGGCGAGCGCGAGGCGCACCTGCGGACGCATCCCAGGGACGCGCGGTCGTGGGCGGTGCTCGGGGCGGCGTACGTCGAGCAGGGGCGGCGGACCGCCGACGCCGCCGCGTACTACCCGAAGGCGGAGCGGGCGCTGCGTACGTCGCTGACGGTGCGCCCGGCGCGCAACCCCGAGGCGCTGGCCGGTATGGCGACGCTGGCCGACGCGCGCCGGGACTTCCGGTCGGCGCGGGCCCTGGGCGAGGCCGCGCTGAAGGCGGACCCGAAGCGGTGGACGGCGTATCCCCCGCTGATCGACGCGTACACGGGGCTGGGCGACCACGCGGCCGCCGAGCAGGCGCTGGACCGGCTCCTCGAACTGCGTTCCGGGCCGGCCGTCCTGGCGCGGGCCGCGGCCGTCTACCGGGACCGGGGCCGGCGGGAGGACGCGGCGGCCGCGCTGTCCGACGCGGCGGCGGGGGCGCAGGCGCCCGCCGAGCGGGCGGCTTGGCTGGAGCGGGCCGGGCAGCTCGCCTGGGAGCGGGGTGAGCGGGAGGTCGCCCTGCGGCACTTCGAGGAGGCCGTGCGGCTCGACCCGGACCAGCGGGCCGCGCAGGCCGGGCAGGCGCGGGCGCTGGCGGCGCTGGGGCGGACGTCGGAGGCGCTGAGCGCGTACCGGGCGGCGCTCACCAAGCAACCGGTGCCGCAGTACGCGCTGGAGCTGGGAGAGCTGTACGAGTCGCTGGGGCTCGCGCAGGCCGCGCAGGTGCAGTACGACCTGCTGCGGGACCGGGTCCGGCGGGACGCGGCGGGCGGGGTCGACGGGGATCTGGTCCTCGGCGCGTTCGAGGCGGACCACGGCGACCCGAGGACGGCGGTGCGGCTGCTGCGGGAGGAGTGGGCGCGCCAGCCGGGGATCGAGGTCGCGGACGCGCTGGGGTGGGCGCTGCACCGGTCCGGGGAGACCGAGGAGGCGCTGCGCTTCGCGACGGTGGCGACGGACAGGGCCCATGAGGGCACGGTGCGCAGCGCGTCGTACATGTACCACCGGGGCATGATCGAGCGGCGGCTGCGGCTGGACGGGCCGGCCCGCAGGCACCTCGAGGAGGCGCTGCGGATCAACCCGTACTTCTCGCGGCTGGGGGCGCCGGCGGCACGGACGGCCCTGGCGGATCTGGGTGAGGCGCCGTGGACGGACGTGCCGGTGAGGGACGACGAGGACGAGGCGGCGGAGCCGGAGGAGACCGAGGAGGCCTCGGAGTGACCGCCTGTCACAGGTTGCCGCGCTTGGCCTGCTCCCTCTCGATCGCCTCGAACAGCGCCTTGAAGTTGCCCTTGCCGAAGCCCATCGAGCCATGGCGTTCGATGAGCTCGAAGAACACGGTCGGCCGGTCCTGGACCGGCTTGGTGAAGATCTGCAGCAGGTAGCCGTCCTCGTCGCGGTCGGCGAGGATCTTCAGTTCGCGCAGGGTCTCGACGGGGACGCGGGTGTCGCCGACCCACTCGCCGAGGGTGTCGTAGTACGAGTCGGGCGTGTCCAGGAACTGCACGCCGGCCGCCCGCATCGTCCGTACCGTCTGGACGATGTCGTTGGTGTTGAGCGCGATGTGCTGGACGCCCGCGCCGCCGTAGAACTCCAGGTACTCGTCGATCTGGGACTTCTTCTTGGCGATGGCGGGCTCGTTGATCGGGAACTTGACCTTGAGGGTGCCGTCGGCGACGACCTTCGACATCAGCGCGCTGTACTCGGTGGCGATGTCGTCGCCCACGAACTCCTTCATGTTGGTGAAGCCCATGACGTTGTTGTAGAACTCCACCCACTCGTTCATGTGGCCGAGTTCGACGTTGCCGACGCAGTGGTCGACGGCCTGGAAGGTGCGGTGGGCGGGCGGCTCGACCAGGGGGGCGGCGGTCACGTAGCCGGGGAGGTAGGGGCCGTCGTAGCCGGTCCGCTCGACGAGGGTGTGCCGGGTGGTGCCGTAGGTGGCGATGGCGGCGAGGACGACGGTGCCGTGCTCGTCCTTCAGCTCGTACGGCTCGGCGACCGAGCGGGCGCCGTGTTCGATCGCGTAGGCGTACGCGCGGCGGGCGTCCGGGACCTCGATGGCGAGGTCGACGACGCCGTCGCCGTGCTCGGCCACGTGCTCGGCCAGGAAGTGGCCCCAGGGGGTGGTGGGCCTGATGACCGAGGTGAACACGAAGCGGGCGGAGCCGTTCTCCAGGACGTAGCTCGCGGTCTCGCGGCTGCCGTTCTCCGGTCCGGAGTACGCGACCAGCCGCATGCCGAAGGCCGTGGAGTAGTAGTGCGCCGCCTGTTTGGCGTTGCCCACGGCGAAGACGACCGCGTCCATTCCCTTGACCGGGAAGGGGTCTGCCTGCCGGGCGGTGTCGGGAGTGTGGTGTGTGGTCTGGGTCATGACGAAAGCGTCGCGCCAGGAGGCAAGGTGCGCAATAGTTCGTGAATTCACTGGGCAGCTTGTACAGCGGAGAACCGATCACGCGGGTCTTTCTGTACATGATGACCATCCCGGGAGGGTGCCATGGCGATCGATCAGTTGGACGGCCGGATCATCGCGCTGCTGGCGCGCGAGCCACGCGCGGGTGTCCTGGAGATGTCACGGCGGCTAGGGGTGGCCCGGGGGACCGTGCAGGCGCGGCTGGACCGGCTTCAGTCGAATGGAGTCATCCGCGGGTTCGGACCCGAGGTGGACCCGGCGGCGCTCGGCTATCCCGTGACCGCGTTCGCGACGCTGCAGATCCGGCAGGGGCAAGGGGCCGACGTACGGGCGCACTTGACGACCGTGCCGGAGGTGCTGGAGCTGCACACGACCACTGGCAGCGGGGACATGCTGTGCCGCCTGGTGGCCCGCTCGAACGCCGATCTCCAGCGGGTCATCGACCTGGTCGTCGGTTTTGATGGGATCGTCCGGGCCTCCACCGCGATCGTGATGGAGAACCCCGTTCCGCTGCGGATCATCCCGCTGGTGGAGCAGGCGGCGGAGGACTCGGTGAGGATGGCGTAGCGGAGCGGGGTGAGCGGGTGTGAACTTCTGGGAGTACCTGGGCAACCGGCACCAGCAGCTGCTCGTCGACGCCTATCAGCACGCCAGCGTCGTCTTCCAGTGCATGGTCGTGGCGACCGCGCTCGGTGTGCTGATCGGGGTCGTCACCTACCGCAGCGAGTGGGCCGGCGGCCTCGCCACCACGACCACCGCCACCTTCCTCACCATCCCCTCGCTCGCCATGATCGGTCTGCTGATCCCGGTGGTGGGCCTGGGCGTGCCGCCCACGGTCATCGCGCTGACGCTGTACGGGCTGCTGCCGGTCGTACGGAACTCGATCGTGGGCCTGCGGGGCGTCGACCCGGCGCTGGTCGACGCGGCCGACGGCATCGGGATGTCCCGGCCGGCACGGCTCGCGCGGGTCGAGCTGCCGCTGGCCTGGCCGCCGATCCTGATCGGGATCCGGGTCGCGACCCAGATGCTGATGGGTATCGCGGCCATCGCCGCCTACGCCTCCGGGCCCGGCCTCGGCAACGAGATCTTCCGCGGACTCGCCTCCCTGGGCAGCGCGAACGCCCTCAACCAGGTCCTCGCGGGCACCCTGGCGATCGTCGTCCTCGCGCTGCTGTTCGACGCCGCGTACGTCCTGATCGGACGGCTGACCATTCCGAGGGGGATTCGTGCCTGAGAGCCGTGCCACGGGCGCCACGATCGAGCTGGAGAACCTCTCCAAGCGGTACCCCGGCACTCCCAGCCCGGCCGTCGACAACGTGAACATGGAGATCAGGGCGGGTGAGACGGTCGTCTTCGTCGGCCCGTCCGGGTGCGGCAAGTCGACCACCCTGAAGATGATCAACCGTCTGATCGAGCCGACCGGCGGCCGCATCCGCATCGGCGGCGACGACGTCACCCACATCGACCCGGTGAAGCTGCGCCGGAAGGTCGGGTACGCGATCCAGTCCTCCGGGCTCTTCCCGCACATGACCGTCGCCCAGAACATCGCACTGGTCCCGAAGATGGTCGGCTGGCCGAAGGAGCGGGTCTCGGCGCGTGTCGAGGAGATGCTCGACCTCGTCGGACTCGACCCCGGCGAGTTCCACGGCCGCTACCCACGCCAGCTCTCCGGCGGCCAGCAGCAGCGCGTGGGCGTGGCCCGGGCGCTCGCGGCCGATCCGCCGGTGCTGCTGATGGACGAGCCGTTCGGGGCCGTCGACCCGATCACCCGCGACCACCTCCAGGACGAGCTGATCCGCCTCCAGCACGAGCTGCACAAGACGATCGTCTTCGTCACCCACGACTTCGACGAGGCGATCAAGCTGGGCGACCGGATCGCGGTGCTGCGCGAGCACTCGCACATCGCGCAGTTCGACACCCCGGAGGCGATCCTCACCAATCCGGCGGACGACTTCGTGTCCGGGTTCGTGGGCGCGGGCGCCGCCCTGAAGAGGCTGAACCTCACCCGCGTACGGGACGTGGGCATCGCCGACTACCCGACGGTGACCATCGACGACCCGCTCCAGGAGTTCTTCAACAGGCTCCGGGACAGCGGTACGAACGAGATCTTGCTGCTCGACCGGCGCGGCCGGCCCTACAAGTGGCTGCGGCGCGGTGACCTGATGCGCGCCAGGGGCTCGCTGGCCCGCGCGGGCACCCTGGTGACGGACACCGTGACCCGGGACGCGACACTGCGGGACGCGCTGGAGGCGGTGCTCACGGACAGCGCGGGGCGGGTCCCGGTCACCGGGCGGCGCGGGGAGTACCTGGGGGTCGTCGACGTGGAGACGCTCATGAACTCCGTGCACGACCTGATCGAGGCCGACCGTCTCGAGGCCGCCGAGCACCGGCACGCGCTGGAGGAGCTCCGGGCCGCGCAGACGCACGCGGAACAGGAGGGCGTCGGCGGGGAGGAGAAGGCGTGATCGTCCCCGAGATCGAGGACCCTACGACGGAGGATCCGGCCTACGAGGAAGAGGAGGAGGCTCCTCCCCCACCGGGCCCGGAGCGCAGGCGGATCACCTGGCAGAAGCTGACGTTCCTGCCGCTGTTCCTGGTGGCCCTGCTGCTCGCGACCTGGCTGTGGTTCCGGCAGGCGGACCTGGACCAGATCTCCGAGAACGCGCTGTCGAACGGCCAGGTGTCCAAGGCCCTGTGGCAGCAGGTCCAGCTCACCGCGATCTCCACCTTCTTCGTGCTGATCATCGCCATTCCGCTGGGCATCCTGCTGACCCGCCGGTTGTTCCGGAAGGCGACCCCGATCGCGATGACCCTCGCCAACATGGGTCAGGCGACCCCGGCGATCGGTCTGCTCGCCCTGCTGGTGATCTGGCTGGGCATCGGCCGCAGGTCGGCCCTGATCGGCATGATCGCCTACGCCGTGCTGCCCGTGCTGTCGAACACCATCGCGGGCCTGAAGGCGAACGACCCGACGCTGTTGGAGGCCGCGCGAGGCATCGGCATGTCCCCGATGGAGGTGCTCAGGAAGGTCGAGCTCCCGCTGGCCGTCCCGCTGATCCTGGCGGGCGTGCGCACGGCCCTCGTCCTGAACGTCGGCACCGCGACCCTGGCGACCTTCGGCGGGGGCGGCGGTCTGGGCGTGCTGATCACCACCGGCATCACCAACCAGCGGATGCCGGTGCTGGTGCTGGGCTCGGTCCTCACCGTCGCCCTGGCGCTGCTCGTCGACTGGCTGGCCTCACTGGCCGAGGTGCTGCTGCGGCCGCGGGGCCTGGAGGTGCGGAGGTGAGGCGGCTCGTGTGGCCGGCGGCGGCGCTGGTGCTGGCGTCCGGCTGCGGGCTGACCAGCGGCTCCCCCATGGTCGACGACGTGGAACCCGGCTCGATCGGGCGGGGCGAGCCCCTCAAGGGCGCCGACCTCACCGTGACGTCCAAGTCGTTCACCGAGAACCTCATCCTCGGCGCGATCATGGGCATCGCCTTCCAGGCGGCCGGCGCGGACGTGCTGGACCGCACCGGCATCCAGGGCTCCATCGGCGGACGCGAGGCGGTCCTCAAGGGTGACGCGGACGCCATGTACGAGTACACGGGCACCGCCTGGATCACGTACCAGGGCAACAGCGAGCCCATCGACGACCCGCACCGACAGTGGGAGGCGGTGCGCGACGCCGACCTGAGGAACGGGCTGACCTGGCTGCCGCCGTCCCGGCTGAACAACACGTACGCGCTCGCCATGAACCAGGCCAACTACAAGAAGTACGGCACGAAGACGCTGTCCGACGCGGCCGCGCTGTCCCAGCGGGACCCGGGCGCGGTGACGCTGTGCGTGGAGGGCGAGTTCGCCAACCGCGCGGACGGGCTGCCGGGGATGCAGAAGGCGTACGGGATGAACGTGCCGCTGGACCGGATCACACAGATGGACACCGGGATCATCTACACGCAGGCCGCGAAGGGGAGCTGCGTGTACGGGGAGGTGTTCACCACCGACGGGCGGATCAGGTCCATGGACCTGGTGGTGATGGACGACGACAAGAAGTTCTTCCCCAACTACAACGCGGCCCCCGAGATCAACACCAAGACCCTGAAGCAGTGGCCGGCGATCGCCGAGGTCCTGAACCCGATCACCGCGAAGCTGGACAACACGGTGGCGCAGCGGCTGAACGCGAAGGTGGACGTCGACGGGGAGGACCCGCATCAGGTGGCGTTGGACTGGCTGAGGCAGGAGGGGTTCGTGAGGTAGGGGGCGGGCCGGGGCCGGGGAGTTGGCGTACGGCGTCTGCGTCTGGCGTGCAATGCATGGCGGGCGGCCGTCCAGTCCTGCACCTGGCCTCCGCAACGCGCCCTGGTGATCAATGCACCTAGGGTCTTTCGTTCGGATCAGGCCGGACCCCGCGAGCCCGGCATGATCCAAACGAGAGGTCCTAGCAGCTCGGTACCGAGCCCTTGCCCTTCTCCAGGGACACGAGGGCGTCGACCGCGCTCTTCAGGGTGGTCACCGGGACCAGGCGCAGGCCCTTCGGCAGGTCGGACCTGGCGTCGGAGCACTCGTCCTTCGGTACGAGGAAGACCGTCGCACCGTCCCTGCGGGCGGCCTGCGTCTTCAGCGCCACGCCCCCCACCGCGCCCACCGTCCCGTCGGCGTCGATCGTCCCCGTACCGGCGATGGTGCGGCCACCGGTGAGGTCGCCGCCGCTGCCGTCGCCGTCGAGCTTGTCGATGATGCCGAGCGTGAACAGCAGTCCGGCGCTGGGGCCGCCGACGTCGGCGAGCTTCAGCGTGACCTTGACGTTCTTGCCGTCGAGGTCGAGGTAGTCGAGCGCGGCCTCGGTCGCGGTGTCCTGCGACTCCTTCATCTGCTCGGTGTTGTGCTGCTCGATCTCCTTGGTGGACTTGCCGCTGGGGTACACCGCGTCGCGCGGCATGATCGCCTGGTCGGTGCGGAACCAGCCGTCGATCACGTCCCCCAGCGAGACGTCCGCATCCGGGGAGGTCGCCTCGATGGTCGTCATCCGCAGCTGACCGGTCGTCTTCCGCGTCGGCGCCCCGGAGATCGTGATCACCGCCTCCCCCTGGTTCGCCCCCAGCACATTCGCCGTCATCCCCGGCTCCGCCACGGAAAACGGCAGCGGCACGAACACAGCCGTGGCGACCAGCCCGACGACGGGCAGGGCACAGACGGCGAGGGCCTGGGGGCGTGTGAGGCGAGAGAGCACGGGTTCAATCTAACGCGGGGTGGAGTTCCGGCCATGCCCCGGTAGGGCTGGTGGGGATGGTGGCCTGCCGGCCCAGCCTGCGGGCACGCGTGCCGCGTGGGGCGGCACGGGTGGGCGCAGGCGGCACCCCGTAAAGCGCCGGGCTGCGCGACCCACCCCCGCCCCCACCAGCCCCGGGCAACAACGCAAGCCGCCTCAGCGCAACGCTTCGGCCACCTCCCGCGCCGCATCCACCACCCGCGGCCCCACCCTCTCCGGCACCGCATCAGCCAACATCACGACCCCCACACTCCCCTCGACGCCACTGACCCCCAGCAACGGCGCCGCAGCCCCACTCGCCCCCGCCTCCAGCTCCCCGTGCGTGAGGGTGTACCCCGGCTCCTCCGACGGCTGCCGTCGCGCAGCGAGAATCGCCCGCCCCGCAGCCCCCCGGTCCAGCGGATGGCGAAATCCCGCCCGATACGCCACGTGGTAGTCCGTCCAGGACGGTTCGACGACCGCGACGGCCAACGCCTCCGCCCCGTCCACCAGCGTGAGATGCGCGGTCGCCCCTATGTCCTCCGCCAGCGAACGCAGCGCCGGCAACGCGGCCTCCCGCACCAGCGGATGCACCTGCCGGCCCAGTCGCAGCACCCCGAGGCCCACCCTGGCACGTCCGCCCAGATCACGCCGTACGAGTGCGTGCTGCTCGAGTGTGGCGAGCAACCGGTACACCACGGTCCGGTTCACGCCCAGTTTGTTGGATAGCTCGGTGACGGTCAGCCCATGGTCCGTGTCGGCCAGCAGCTTGAGGACCCGTAGCCCTCGGTCGAGCGTCTGAGAGGTCTCCGCGGTCACGACGCCCACTCCTCCAAGTGGTGAGGTCGGCAGCCCCCTCGCGAAATGATGCGTCGTCGAGTCCCGTCGGCGACGCGCTTCAGAGGCCGTCGATCGGCCGCGGCCCGGTCCGCCCGGGCCGAGTCGCTTCACGGCTGCGCTCCGCGGCGGCGCTGCCACGGGGCGTGTGCGTAGCGGGACAGTAGCGAAGCAGGTTCGCTGAGCGGAAGGCTCCGTCCAGAATCCGGGCAGTGACCGGGATGGACTACCTGTGTTTGCCCCGATACGTACGGCACATACAGCAAACACACAGCGTGTACGCTCCACCACGCGCCCCCACGACACGCCCCGCGCGCCCGTCACTTCATCCGGGTACGGGCCGGGCCCGTCACTTCATCCGGGTCGCCCACTCCTGCACCTTGGCTATCCGCTGCCGCAGCTGCCCCGCCGTCGCCTCCGCGCTCGGCGGTCCACCGCACACGCGGCGCAGCTCGGTGTGGATCACGCCGTGGGGCTTGCCGCTCTGGTGGACGTACGCGCCGACCATCGTGTTGAGCTGCTTGCGCAGCTCCATCATCTCCTTGTGCGAGACGACCGGCCGCCGCTCGGCCGGCACCTCCAGCAGGTCGGCCTCCGCGTCCGGCTTCTTCTTGCTGTGCGCGATCTGCTTGGCCTGCCGCTTCTGGAGCAGCAGCTGCACCTGGTCGGGTTCGAGGAGGCCGGGAATGCCGAGGTAGTCCTGCTCCTCCTCGCTCCCCGGGTGGGCCTGCATGCCGAACTCGGCGCCGTTGTACATCACCCGGTCGAAGACGGCCTCGGACTCCAGTGCCTCGAAGGCGAACTGCTCCTGCTCACCGGTGTCCTCGTCCTGCTCCCGGTTCGCCTCGTCCATCTCCTTCTCGGACTCGGCGTACGGGTCCTCCTCGCCCTCCTTCTTGGGCTTGTCGAGGACGTGGTCGCGCTCGCGCTCCATCTCGTTGGCGAAGCCGAGCAGGTCGGGCACGGTCGGCAGGAACACCGAGGCGGTCTCGCCGCGCCGCCGGGACCGTACGAAACGGCCGACGGCCTGCGCGAAGAACAGCGGCGTCGAAATGGTCGTGGCGTACACCCCGACCGCGAGGCGGGGCACGTCGACGCCCTCGGACACCATGCGGACGGCGACCATCCAGCGGTCGTTGTTGCCGCTGAACTCGTCGATCCGCTCGGAGGCGCCGGCGTCGTCGGAGAGGACCAGGGTCGCCTTGTTGCCCGTGATCTCCCGGATCAGCTTGGCGTACGCCCGCGCGGAGTCCTGGTCGGAGGCGATGACGAGCGCGCCGGCGTCCGGGATGGCCTTCCTGACCTCGGTGAGCCGCTGGTCGGCCGCGCGCAGCACGCTCGGCATCCACTCGCCGCGCGGATCCAGCGCCGTACGCCAGGCCTGGCTGATCGCGTCCTTGGTCATCGGCTCGCCGAGCCGGGCGGCGATCTCGTCGCCGGCCTTGGTGCGCCAGCGCATGTTGCCGCTGTAGGAGAGGAAGATGACCGGGCGCACGACGTTGTCCGCGAGGGCGGAGCCGTAGCCGTAGGTGTAGTCGGCGGCGGACCGCCGGATGCCGTCGTTGCCCTCCTCGTACGTCACGAAGGGGATGGGGTTGGTGTCGGACCGGAACGGCGTACCGGTGAGGGCGAGGCGGCGCGTGGCGGGCTCGAACGCCTCCAGGCAGGCCTCGCCCCAGGACTTGGAGTCACCGGCGTGGTGGATCTCGTCGAGGATCACCAGGGTCTTGCGCTGTTCGGAGCGGTTGCGGTGCAGCATCGGCCGGACCCCGACGCCCGCGTACGTCACGGCGACACCGTGGTAGTCCTTGCCGAGCGGGCCCGCGCTGTACTCGGGGTCCAGTTTGATGCCTATCCGCGCGGCGGCCTCCGCCCACTGCTTCTTCAGGTGCTCGGTGGGCGCGACGACGGTCACCTGCTGCACGACGTGGTGGTGCAGCAGCCAGGACGCCAGCGTCAGCGCGAAGGTCGTCTTTCCGGCGCCGGGCGTGGCGACGGCGAGGAAGTCACGCGGCTGCTCCTGGATGTACTTCTCCATCGCCCCCTGCTGCCAGGCGCGCAGCTTGCTGGCGGTGCCCCAAGGGGCGCGGCCTGGGAAAGCGGGCGACAGGTGGTGGGAGTGCGAGGTGGAGGAAGCAGACATAGGCGTGGGCCCGGAGGGCCCTCCGTTGAAGGTGGTGGCGGGTGACGGGCGGGCGGTAGTCACGGTCTCCGTACGGGGTCGGGCGGCTCGAGGATGGGGTCGGCTACGTATGACAACCGGGCCACCCTACCGGCGGCGCGGAGGCGTCAACGCGCGAACAACGCCGGGGCCCGGGGAGGTGGGATTCACGTCACAGCGAACCCCGGCCGGGGCTCCAGGCCGGGGCGGCGAAGAGGTCGGCGAAGCTGTCCGAAGATCGCATGGACGAGGCGGAGACGGCCCGCCTAGCGTGCGGGAGTGACGAGAGAACGCAGGTACCGGATCCTGATCGGGGGCTACGCGCTCTCGTCGTACGGCACCTACCTGAACATGGTGGCGCTGAACCTGTACGTCTACGCCGTCACCGAACGGGCCGTGGCCGTCGGCGCGTTCATGGCCGTACGGCTCGCGGCGGGGTTCGTAGCGGGGCTGGTCGTCGGTCCCGTGCTGGCCCGCTGGTCGGCGCGGGGTGTCATGTTCTGGGTGAACGTGGTGCAGGCGGCCGTACTGGTAGTCCTGGTGACGGTGCCCGACGGGCTGCGCACGGCCACGCTGTTCGTCGTATCGGCGGTGGGTGGCGTCACGGGCACGGTGTTCGTGGTGGCGCTGCGCAGCTCGGTGATCCCGGAGATGGTGGCCGAGGAGCGCCGTACCTGGGCCAACTCGCTGATGGTGAGCTGGCGTTCGCTGGCGATGGTGGCGGGGTTCGCCTCGGCCGGTGTGGTGGTGTCGCTGCTCGGGTACACGGCGGCGTTCCTGGTGGACATGGTGACGTTCCTGGTGTGCGCGGTGGCGGTGGCGCAGTTGCCCGTGCCGGAAGCGGCGCCGGGGCGGCCGGAGGCTTTTGGGAACGGGCGCGAGGAGAGTGAACGGCGTCGGGTGCCCCGTGCCGTCGCGGCCCTGGTCGCCGCCCCCGTCCTCGGTCTGATGGTGCTGCTGCGGGCGGTGGACGCGCTGGGGTCGTCCTCCCACAATGCCGCCCTGCCGGTCTACTCGACCGAGTTGGACACCGACAGCCCCGCGGTGTTCGTGAGCGTGTTCTGGTGCGTGTGGGCGGTCGGCAACGTCCTGGTCCAACAGGTGATCCAACGCTGGACGCGCCGCTCGGGCCGGGCCGTCGGCGCGCTGGGCTTCGGCTTCGGCACCATCGCGATGTCCGCCGGGTTCATCCTGGCCTTCGCCGGGCTGCCGTGGGCGGCGACGGTGCTGGTCGGGCTGGTGGCGGGCGCGGCCGACGGTCTGACCGAGGTGTCGTACACCTCCCATCTCCAGACCCTGCCGGACACCCTGCGCACGCACGCCTTCGGCCT
This sequence comes from Streptomyces sp. NPDC043427, assembly GCF_056436655.1. Classification (NCBI taxonomy): domain Bacteria; kingdom Bacillati; phylum Actinomycetota; class Actinomycetes; order Kitasatosporales; family Streptomycetaceae; genus Streptomyces; species Streptomyces sp. NPDC043427. Next base: position 56,190 of record NZ_JBWKCC010000020.1, read on the forward strand.
GTCGGCCACGGTGGAGAGCCTCGGCTTCGGCGTCGGCATGGTCGCGGTGGGCGCCGCGCTGGAGGCGTACTCGCCGCTGGCGGTCGTCGCGGTCGCGCACGGTGTGGCCATTGCGATCGCGGTGGTGTTCGTGGCGATGGTGCTGCGGGAGCGGACGGGGGCCGGGGTGGAGTCGCTTCGCTCACTGCCTCCGTTCGCGCAGTCGGGTGGTCACCCACGCCCCCAGGAGAGCGACTGACGCCATGGGCAGGAAGACGGCGGCGAAGGCGGCGGGGTGGGAGGTGGCCGAGGCCGCGGTGGCGTTCTGTGTCGCGCCGTGGGTGACGTCACCGCCGCCGAGCGCGGCGAAGGCGGCACCCCCGGCCGCGAGCAGCAGAACGTTGGAGAGTCCGTCGGAAATCTGCAGGGCGGCGGAGTTGGTACCGGCTTCCTCCGGCGCGGAGAGGTGCAGCAGAAGCACACTGGTGGAGGAGATCACCAGCCCCATCCCGAAGCAGCCGAACGCCCACGCCACGGCGACGACCCACACGGGCACGGCGGGGAGCAGCACACTCGGCGCGGTGGCGATGGCCGCCGCCACCAGCACCATCCCCACCGTCATCAACCTCTCCCGGTACGGCTCCACCCGCGACCGTGACTGCACCCACGAAGCCAGCGCCCAGGTCGCCCCGCCCGCCGCGAGCGACAGCCCGGCGAGCGTCGGCGCGAGGCCCCGCTGGGTGACCAGCATCAGCGGTACGAAGGACTCGGCGCCGACGAAGGATCCCGCGGCCACGCCCCTCAACAGCACGACGGACGGCAGACCGCGCGCCGCCCGGTAGGTCCCCCGCGGCAACAGCCCGAGCACGGCCGGCACGAGCAGCGCGGCACCCACGACACCGGGCACGAGCGAGACCCAGCGCAGGTCCTGGGCGGCGTACTGAAGGAGCCCGGCGCCGAGAGAGATCCCGAGCGCGAGCCGGATACGACGCCGGTCGAAACCGCCTGCGGGAAGGCCCGCCACCGGACCGGCCGCCCGCCGCCGGATCTGCGGCAGCGCGAGCGCGAGCGGAAAGACGACAAGGACGGGTATCCCGACGAACACCCACCGCCACCCGAGCTGTTCGGTCACGACACCCGAGACGAGCGGCCCGACGACGGACGGCACGACCCAACTCGCCGCGAACGCGGCCATGATCGCCGGCCGCAGCGCCTGCGGATAGGCCCGGCCCACGACGACGTACAGCGCGACGATCACCAGCCCGCCCCCGAGCCCCTGCACGGCCCGCCCGAGGATGAACAGCCACATCACACCGGCCGTCCCCGACACCACCAACCCCGCCGCGAACGCGGCGATCCCCCCGGTCAACGCCCCCAGCGGCCCCCGCCGATCCGACCACTGCCCGGCCAGCACCATCCCGAACAAGCTCGTCGTGAAATACCCCGAGAACGCGAACCCGTACAACGACACCCCGTCCAGCTCCCGCGCCGCCACGGGCATCGCCGTCCCAACGGCGGTCGCCTCGAAGGCGATGAGCAGAACAACGGAAACGATGCCCACACTGAGGGCGCGATAGGACCGCCCCAACACCCCCTCGTCGGTCTCGCTGTCGTACGTGATCGCGGAGTTGTCGAGGGCGGCCATGCAGCCCAGCGTAAGGTCCGCAGCCGACGTTGCCCCCTGTCGGAAGCCGGACCCCTCCCTGCACCCTTGGTCCTACGACCACCCCGCCCACACCCCTTTCATGAACGGCGTGTGGCAGTCCCATTGCAGGCCCGGCGTGCCCCTTGAGCTCCCTCCTCACCCCGCCCTACGGTCATCTCACCGAGTTCGGACGGGAGCCTCTACTCCCCTACGAACTCGGAGTCCGGCCTTGGCCCAGAGGTTCGGCCCCGCCACGGCCGAGCAGGACCAGCAAGTCAAGACACGGCCGTGTGCCCGAGTGGTTTAGGGGCTCGCCTGCAAAGCGAGTTACGTGGGTTCGATTCCCGCCACGGCCTCTGACTGCCTGACCAGGCAAAGCGACAGGGCGGCACTCCTCCGGGGATGCCGCCCTGTCGGTTGTCCGTCTCAGTTGACGGGAATGAGGGGGCCAACCGCCCCAACCGCGGCCGACCTCGGCCTGTCGTTTGGATCAGGTCGCGTCGACGCGGCCACCTGGCCAGCGTAAGCGGTCTCCTCGGTGATCCTGCCGCCGTGGTGCCGCAAGTCCCCGAAGATCAGCGAGGTGCTGCCGCTGCTCTAGCTCAACGGCCTGTCCTCCGACGAATACTGCGGTATGCGCGCTACATGCTCTCTGTCTGCCGCAGTCGGTCCGGTCAGCGGCAGTCGGGGCGACTGTCCGTTCGAGCAGGGGCTCAGCTGGGCAGTTGTGCGACGGTCCGGTTCAGCGGGCCCAGTAGCGGTACGCCTCGATCCATTGCGAGCCCTCGGGGGCGGGTTCCGGCAGCGGCAGGTCCAGAATTCCGATGTCCTGTCGGACCGACCCCCGGGCGCAGCGCGCGACCACGCGTCCGTCGTCGGTCAGATCGACACCGACCACGCTCACCTCGACGCCGAGAACAGTCGTGGTGAACGGCACGGCAAGGCTCTCCTCGATCATCGTGAAGAAGCCGGTGAGCTGCTCATCCTCGCCGTAGGCGTCGACGGTGGCCTCTTCGATCAACGCCTCCAGCGCGACTGGGTCCCAGGTGCTCATGGCCTCACCGTAGCGCCGCACCGTACGGTTGAGGACCGGTGTGTTCAGCAGCGGCGTATCCGTCGCGGCGCCGTCGCCAGCAGTCAAGCCATGGCTCGCGGTTGCCAGCGTGTGACGTTGCCTGGTGGGGTTCGGTAGTGAGCGCGGCCCAGGGGAGGGTCCGGCAAGCGACAGGGCGGAAGAGAGTGGCACGAGCCGTCGTACGAGAGCCGAGTACGGGCGCGAGGAGCGCACCGCCGCTGGCCCGGCAGGAAACATCCGCCTTCGTGAGGGAGTTGCTCGGAGCCGGCTGGGCGGCGGTGTTCCTGCCCGGTGAGCCCGCCCGCCTTGGGCGGCTGCTGCTGTGGAAGCCGACCGGCGCAGCAGTCGGAGACAGTATGGCGCCCACCGGCCTTGATACCGAGGCGGTGGAGCTGGTCCTGCCGCACGGCCGCTCGGTCAGGCGGCGCAGGGTCGAGGGTTACGCGCTGCCTGTCGCCGTCGCTGTCTCCGCCCTGGCCGATGCGGAGCCGACGCATCCCTCCGGCGCCGCCTGGCAGGCCGCCACTCGCTTCGCGCTGCGGCTGCTTGCCGACGGCCGCCTCCACCCGGCGCTCACCCCCGCCGGTTACGACACCTGGCAGGTGGGTCCCTTTACCGCCGCCCAGCGCCAGACGCTGGACGCCCTGGCCGCCGCCTTCCCGCCACACGCCCACTGCCTGCCCGAGCCTGGCCCTGCTCCGGTACGGATCGCCGAACCGGCCGCGCTGGTACGCCAGTTCTGCGACGCGGTCGCCGATGATCTGGTCCGTACGCCGGCCGCGCCGCTCGCCATGGGAGCGCTGCCGTACGCCTGGCGCGAGGCCCGCGCCGTGCCCGCCTTGCGTGAATGGGCCGAGGAAACCCAGGCGGCGCTCACCGCCGAGGTCGGTGTCTCCCTGCGCGTCGACGTACCCGAAGGACGCCGACGGCAGTTCCGGGCCGTCCTGCAACTGCACACCGCGGCGGACCCGGCGCTCGTCATCGAGGCCGCACGGCTCTGGAGCGAGCCGACCGAAGTGGAGCGGCTGCTCGGCCCACGCGCCGAGACCGAGACCCTTCTCGCCCTGCGCCGAGGCGCCCGCGCCTGGCCCCCGCTGCGGCGGCTGCTCGACGATGCCGCTCCCGATCAGCTCCGGTTGACCGACGACGAGGCCTTCGAACTCCTTGGGGACGCCACGGACGCGCTGCGCGCGGCCGGTGTCGACGTGCACTGGCCGCGCGAACTGGTCAAGGCGCTCATCGCGACCGCGGAGATCGGGCAGCGCACCGCCCCCGGTTCCGCCGCGGGCGGCCTGCTGGACACCGAGGCGCTCCTCGACTTCCGCTGGCAGGTCTCCCTCGGCGGCGAGCCTCTCACCGAGGCCGAGATGGATGCTCTCGCAGAGTCACGCCGTCCCCTCGTCCGGCTTCGCGACCAGTGGGTGGTCGCCGGCCCGAAGCTGGTGGCCCGCGCCAAGCGCCGCCGGATGGAACCGCTCGCCCCCATGGAGGCGTTGAGCGCCGCGCTGACCGGCGAGGCCGAGTGGGACGGTGACCGTGTCCCCTGTGCGGCGGTCGGTGCGCTCGGCGACCTGGTCGCTCGTATCCGCGACCCCGAGTCCCGCACCCCTGTGCCCCGGCCCGCCGCCCTCAAGGCCACGTTGCGCGAGTACCAGAAGCGGGGCCTGGCCTGGCTGGCCGAGATGTGCGCACTCGGCCTCGGCGGCTGTCTCGCCGACGACATGGGCCTGGGCAAGACCATCACCTTGCTCGCTCTGCACCTGCACCGCCAGAGCGACCCCACCACCGCGGGCCCCACCCTTGTCGTCTGCCCGGCCTCCCTGCTCGGCAACTGGCAGCGCGAGGCCGCCAGATTCGCACCGCTCACCCCCGTACGCAGTTACTACGGCGGCGACCGCCACCTCAAGGACCTGGCCGGCGACGAGATCGTCCTGGTCACCTATGGGGTGCTGCGCCGCGACCGCGAAGTGCTTGCCGAGACAGCCTGGTCGCTGGTGGCCGCCGACGAGGCCCAGCACGTCAAGAACCCCTACGCCGTCACCGCCCGCGAACTGCGTGCTCTGCCTGCCCGCGCCCGCGTCGCTCTCACCGGCACCCCCGTGGAGAACAACCTCTCCGAGCTGTGGGCACTGCTCGACTGGACCACCCCCGGGCTCCTCGGCTCACTCACCGCCTTCCGTGACCGGCATGCCCGAGCCATCGAGGCGGGCGAGGATCCCGAGGCAGCCGAGCGCCTGTCCCGTCTCGTACGTCCCTTCCTGTTGCGCCGCAAGAAGTCCGACCCCGGCATCGCGCCCGAACTGCCGCCCAAGACCGAGACCGACCACGTCGTCCCGCTGACGGCCGAGCAGACCAGCCTGTACGAGGCACAGGTCCGCGAGAGCACGGCGAAGATCGCGGAGTCGGAGGGCATCGCCCGACGCGGTCTGGTACTCAAGCTGCTCACCGCGCTGAAGCAGATCTGCAACCACCCCGCCCAGTACTTGAAAGAGCACAGCCTGCGCCAGTCCACTGACCTGCGGGGCCGCTCGGGCAAGCTCGACCTGCTCGACGAACTTCTCGACACCATCACCGCCGAAGGCGAATCCGTGCTGGTCTTCACGCAGTACAAACAGATGGCGGCTCTGCTGGAGAAGCATCTCGCCGAGCGCGGCGTACCCACTCTCTTCCTGCACGGTGCCACCCCCGTCGCGCGGCGCGAGGAGATGGTGGACCGCTTCGAGCGCGGTGAAGTGCCGGTGTTCCTGCTGTCGTTGAAGGCGGCGGGCACCGGACTCAATCTCACCCGCGCCACTCACGTCGTGCACTACGACCGCTGGTGGAACCCGGCCGTCGAGGACCAGGCCACCGACCGCGCCTACCGCATCGGCCAGGACAAACCCGTCCAGGTACACAAGCTCCTCGCGGAGGGCACCGTGGAGGACAAGGTAGCGAAGCTGCTCGAAGCCAAGCGCGCCCTCGCCGACGCCGTCGTCGGCTCCGGCGAGGCAGCCCTGACCGAACTGTCCGACGCCGACCTCGCCGAACTCGTCGCCCTGGGAAGGCAGTCATGAGCCCCGCTGTCCCTGGCCCGCGCCGTGCGCCCGCCCGCGGCAAGCGAGCCTTCGCCGCGACCTGGTGGGGCCAGGCATGGGTGGCCGCCCTGGAGGACTCCACCCTGGACGCCGGACGGCTCTCGCGCGGACGCACCTACGCCCGCAAAGGCATGGTCGGCCCGGTCACCGTCGCTCCCGGCAAGGTCAATGCCGCTGTCCAGGGCAGCCGCCCACGCCCGTACCGCTCCTCAGTCCACCTGCCCGTCCTCACCGACCCTCAGTGGGACACCCTGCTCGACACGATCGCGGCCCGCGCCGGACATCTCGCAGCACTTCTCGACGACGAGATGCCCGCCGAACTCGTAGATGACGCCCGGCACGCAGGCGTCCCACTGCTCCCACTGCCCACCGAGCTCGATCCGGAGTGCTCCTGCCCCGACTGGGGATACCCCTGCAAGCACGCCGCCGCGCTCTGCTACGCCGTCGCCGCCACCATCGACACCGACCCATTCGTGCTCTTCACGCTGCGCGGCCGCAGTCGCGAGGAAGTCTTCGCCCAGCTGCGCCCACTCCGTACGGCAGCGCAGGAGACCGCCGCCCCACCGGCACCGGCCGGCATCCCGGCCGCCGCCGCGTACGCCCACTGGGCCGAAGAGCCCCCCGAACTGCCCGAACTCCCGGAACCCGCCGCCCACACCACGGCACTGCCCGTCGCCCCGCCACCCGGCACCGGCCTGGCCGCCGCGGACCTGGAACGCCTCATGGCCGACGCCACCGCGCGCGCCGCCCGGCTCCTCGCGGGCGACACCGCCGACCTGTACCTGACCCAGCACCAGGACGCCGTCCGCATCGCCGCAAGCAACCCCGGACCCGAGTGGTTCCACCACCTGATCCAGAACACCGGCACCAACCCCACTGCCTTCGCACGCCTCACCCGCGCCTGGCGCCACGGCGGCCCCACGGGCATCACCGTCGCCGAACAGCCCTACGCCCCCGACCCTACGGTGATGAAGGCCACCCGCATCGCCCTGGACGCGGCCCTCGCCGAGATGACCGACTCCCCCACACACCTCAGAACCTGGCGCAACCGCCTCACCCTCCCCCACCACGGCATCCAGCTGCGTCTGGGCCCCGACGCCCGCTGGTACCCCTACCTCCAGGACGACGACGGCGAATGGCGGCCCGCGGCACCAGCCGACAGTGACCCGGTCACCGCGCTCACAGCGGTCTGGTCGCAGAACGGGGAGTAAGGAGGCGATTCCCCGCTGACCAGGAACTACGAGCAGAAGCTGGACACACTCGATGACGGTACCAAGTGGTATGCCTTCAGCCGACGTTCGGCAACGCCCCCGGTGTGCCCTCCGCGTCCGCCTTCCGCTGCGCGCGGCGTGCGTTCTCCGCGCGGACGGCGTCCAGCCACCGCCACAGCCCGATCTCCTCCAGCGTGAGGCCGGGGCAGGCGAGCTGGTGCGGCACACGGCACAGGGCGCCGGGCTGTGGCTCGTTCTCGCGGCTGTTCCACGCGGTGCCGTTGGAGTCGACGTACCAGCGGTGCCAGGCAGGGACCATGTGGGCGGGTACGGGTAAGCCCGGTTCGAGGAGGACATGGGTGTCGTAGTACGTGGCGTGCCGGTCGCCGGTGAGCCCGCAGTGGGGGCAGACCGGTGGGCCCGGCGGTTCGGGGCCGGTGGCGCCCTCCATCGCGGCCTGGGCGCGGTCGGTGTTCTCCCACGGCTGTGGCGCGTCCGGTGGCCGGTGGCGGTGCCCGTCGGGGCCCGGCAACTGGATGATGCTCGACTCCTCGCCTGTGTCCCCCATGAGGTCGAGCGTGCGGCCGGTGTCCGGCGGCGGGTAGGGCGCGAATGGGGCGCAACGGGAGCAGACGGGCGGGGCGCGCTCAACCATGCTGATTGAGCGCCGTCAGTTCCGTCATCACCACGTCCGTGAGCGCCATTCTGTGGAGGCGGCACGTCGACGTTGCGGCGGCTTTCAGGGTGCCGTGTTCAGCGAGTTTGTTGGACGGGTAGCCGCCGTCAGGGCGGTTGGGTTACGCCGTACGAGGTGCGGCCCTCCTGTGCGGACCCGCCTACGCGTACAGCCCCCCGCCCGCCTGGTCCTCGAACACGCCCGGCCAGTAACGCCAGCCGTCGTCCTGCGGGGTCGCGGGGACGGCGTTGCAGGCGATGGGGTCGACCACGGCCAGGGTGCGGGTCATGGTGTCGGCCAGTTGTTCGTAGGCCTCGGTGAGGTCGTGTTCGGCGTCCAGGGTCTGTTCGCGGCAGATGAGCCAGAAGGTGAACGCGAGGGTGGAGATGTCGGCGTTCAGGGGGCGCAGGGTCGCGTCCGGCTCACTCCAGCACAAAACCGCGCCGGTCACCCCGTCGATCACCAGGCTGGTGTCCTCCAGGAGGTGGCCGAGGCGGATCAGGCGGTCCGCGCCGTCGGGGAGGCCCGCATCGGTGAGGTCGGCCTCCGCCGCGTACTCGGCGAGTGTCGGCAGGGGCATGTCCGTGTCCAGGGTGAACCAGATGACCTCCTCCGGCAGGCCCACCTCGCGCAGGAAGCGGCGGGTCGGCTCGTGGGTGAGGGCGGGCGGGAAGTCGACGTCCTCGAAGCGGACGATCGCGCCGGCGCCGAACTCCTCGTCCAGGAGGCGGGGCGGGAGGTCCAGGGCGAGTTCGGAGACGGTGCCACGGCCCGCGACCAGGGCCAGGGGGCGGATCACCGCCGCCATCTTCCAGAAGGGGGCCACATCACCTCCCGTGCCCTCCTCGTACAGAGCCAGCAGCTGGCGTGACGCCTCCGCCACCGCCTGCGGGCCGAAACGACCGGCGTACGCCGCGAACTGGCCGCGCAGGGCCGCCAGTTCGTCGGCCGCCGTGGCGAAGCGGACCAGCTTCTCCAGGGACGGTGCGAAGGGGCGGCGGTCCATCAGGTCGGGACGGTCGTGCAGGAAGTACGTCGTCGAGACCTCGCCCGTCGACCCGTCGAGCAGGACCGACTCCGTCTCCGGGCCCTCGGCGCCCAGCAGGCCCCCGATGACCAGCTGGTCCCGCAGCTCGGGCGACAGACGGCTGTCCGGATCGCCCGTGGAGTCCGCGACCGTGCGCAGGCCGTCGCGGCGCAGCGCCTCGAACGTCAACAGGCCGCCGACGCCCGGGAGTCCGGGGCCCGTCAGCCAGCGGCGCGTCGGCGCGTGGGTGACGTACCCGCGCAGCTCCGTCTCGGTCAGGACGATCATCGCGGTGCCGAAGGTGTCCGCGGTGTCCACGGTGCCGGTCGTGCTCATCGTTCTTCCCCCGCGTGAATGTTCCTCGTCCCCGGGCAGGGCAGGCACCGGCCGTACGCGGTGATCGCAGGCGGGCCTCCCCACTGCCCAGAACACTACGCCGCACCACTGACAACGGCGCGCAGCGCCAACGCCGTACCAAGGCAGCGCCGACCAGGGCCGTATCAGAAGACGTCAGGCGGCCCTCGCGCGTTCCCCGCTCAGCGCATCACGTGAGGTAGACCCCGCCCAGCACCACCGCGATCGCCGCCAGTACGAACACCAGCACCCACATCAGCACCTTGCCGACGCTGGGCGGCGGTTCGTACCGCGGTTCCTCGGTCACTGCGCGGTCACCACCGCGGCCTGTGGCCTTATGGGCAGCCTGTTCACCGGGCGGCCCGTCGCGGCGCGCACGGCGGAGGCGATGGCCGCCGGGGAGGTCACCACCGGGACCGCGCTGGCCGCCTTCGCGCCGAAGGGGGCGACCACGTCACGTTCCTCGACGAGTTTGACGATGTGGATGTCGGGGGCGTCGAGGGCGGTGGGCAGCGCGTAGCCCGTCAGGTCGGGGTGGCGGATCAGGCCTCGGGGGGTGCGGAGGTTCTCCGTGAGGGCGATGCCGACGCCCTGGGTGACGCCCGCCTCGATGCGCGCGGCGAGCTGGGTCGGGTTGAGCACCCGCCCGACATCCTGCGCGATCGCCAGCTCCACCACCCGTACGGAGCCCAGTTCGATGTCGACGTCGACGACCGCGCGGATCGCGCAGAAGGCGAGCCCGACGAAGGCGTCACCCTGCCCTGCGCCGTCCAGCGGCTCGGTGGGGTGCGGGCGGCACTGCGCGGTCGCCCACAGCTCCTTGCCCTCCAGCGCCTCGGTGACGGTGGTGGAGAGGACACCGTCGTACGAGGTGATCTTTCCGTCGGTGATCTGGAGCAGTTCGGTGGACATGCCGAACTTGTGGGCCAGGGGCTGGAGCAGTTGCGTGCGGACCATCTTCGCCGCGCGCTCCACCGCACCGCCCGACACCCACGTGTGGCGGCCGCGGCAGCCCGGGCCCGCGGGCGGCTGGTCGGTGTCCACGGGCGCCACGTGCACCTCGTCGACGCCGAGGGTCTCCTGGACGATCTGCCGGGCCAGGGTGGTGAAACCCTGGCCGGTCTCGACGGCCGCGCACAGCACGGTGGCGACGCCGTCGTGGACCTTCACGGTCGCCGTGGAGACCTCGTCCGCGCCCTCCGCCCCGAGCATGTGCACCATGCCCAGGCCGTAGCCCACGCCCCGGCGTACCGCGCCCGGCTCGCCCGCGCCCTCGGGGCCGCCCGGCAGCAGCCACTCCTCCTCGGGAGTGTCCTTGGGCAGGGCCGGCAGCGGGTAGTCCTGGACGGCCTGCAACAGCTCCGCGACCGGCGCCGGACACGTCACCGTCTGGCCTGTCGGGAGGACGTCACCGGTGGCCAGGGCGTTACGCAGGCGCAGTTCGGCCGGGTCGACGCCGAGCTTCTTCGCGAGCTTGTCCATCTGCGCCTCGTAGGCGGCGCACACCTGCATGGCGCCCTCGCCGCGCACATGGCCGGAGGGCGGGTTGTTGGTGCGCACGACCCAGCCCTCGATGAAGGCGTTCGGGACGACGTACGGGCCACAGGCGAAGGAGACGGCGGCGGCCAGGGCCTCCGACGACGTGTCCGCGTACGGGCCCGCGTCCAGCAGGATCTGTGCCTCGACCTTCACCAGCCTGCCCTCGGCGTCCGCGTGGTGGCGGTAGCGCAGCAGGGTGGGGTGTCTGTGGGAGTGCCCGAGGAAGGACTCCTCGCGGGTCGCGGTGAGCTTGACCGGGCGGCCGGTCTTCAGCGCGAGCAGGCCGAGCGGGAGTTGGAAGCCCTGGTCCTCGCGGTCGCCCGTGGCGCCGGGCACGCCGGTGACGACGATCTTCACGCGTTCGGTGTCGAGGCCGTAGCAGGCAGCGGCGGTGTCGCGGTCGGTGTGCGGGTCGGTGGAGGCCAGATAGAGCTCCACACCGCCGTCGGGGCGGGGCACGGCGAGCCCTGCCTCGGCGCCGATGGGGGCCGGGTCCGCGCGGCCGATGCGGTACAGGCCCTCGACGACGACCTCGCCGGCCGCGTCCGGGTCGCCGTGGCGCAGCGGGATGTGCCGGATCAGGTTGCCCTCGGGGTGCAGGGGCTCGGCCTCGAAGGCCTGCTCCGGGTCGAGCACCGGGTCGAGCACCTCGTACTCGACGATGACGGCCGCGGCGGCCATCCGCGCGGTGTCCGGATGGTCGGCGGCGACGGCCGCGATGGGCTCACCGTGGTGGCGAACGACGTCGGAGGCGAACACCGGACGGTCGGCCGTGCCCCTGCCGTACACCGGGCGGCCGGGGACGTCCTCGTGCGTGACGACGGCCCGTACGCCGGGCATGTCGCGCGCGTGGGAGGTGTCGATGGACACAATGCGCGCGTGCGGGTGCGGTGAGCGCAGCACGGCGGCCCACAGCAGGCCCTCGGCCCACAGGTCGGCCGCGTAGGGGAACGTGCCCTCCGTCTTGGCGCGGGCGTCGGCGGGCGGCAGGGAGGCGCCGAGGCCGTGCGGGATCGGATCGGGGGCAGGTGCTGCCTCCGCGGCGGTGGTCGCGGTGGCGGCTTCGTTGCTCACGCCTGGCCTCCGTCCTGGCCGTACGCCTGGTCATGCGGTCCGGTTGAATCCGTGGGTGCCTGAGGGCTGTTGGGCCCGTTGGCGCTCGGGAACCCCGGGGAGTCGAACGCCGACGGGTGGACGCCGCCGGCGCCCGGGCCCGCCTGGTGCGGAATACGTGCCTCGCCCGTGTCCGTCTCACCGTCGGCCCCGGTGTGCGCCTCGCGTCCGGCGACGACCTCCTTGACGGCCTCCAGGACGCCCCGGTAGCCGGAGCAGCGGCACAGGTTGCCGCACAGGGCCTGGCGGGTCTCCAGCTCGGTCGGCGCCGGGTTGCCCTCCAGCAGGTCGTGCACGGTCATCGCCATGCCGGGCACGCAGAAACCGCACTGCACCGCGCCGCACCGGGCGAGCGCGCGCTGCACGTCGGAGGGCTGACCGTCGACGGCCAGTCCCTCGACCGTGCGCACCTCGCTGCCGGCGGCGGTGACGGAGGGCACCAGGCAGGACGCCACGAGCCGCCCGTCGACCTGCACGTTGCAGGCCCCGCACTCGCCCTGCGAGCAGCCGTCCTTGGCGCCGGCCAGCCCGAGGCGCTCGCGCAGCACGTAGAGCAGCGACTCACCGATCCACGCGTCGGTGACGGGCCGGTCCACGCCGTTGACGCGCAGGACGTACGAGGCGAGCGGGTGCTCCTCCTGGGGAGGCGCGGGGGCGTCGTGCGGGGTGGCGGCGTCCGGGGCGGGGACGGCGGCGGGGGCGGGCTCCGGAGAGGCCTCTGTTCCGTCGCCGGGGGCGGTGTCCGCCACGTCCGACGCGCCCGGCACGTCGTCCGGGGAGGCCGAGGACTCCCCGGGTTCCGGGGATTCCGGGGATTCCGGCGTCGCCCCGGTGTCTTCCGCGGAGGCAGGGGCCGGTTCGAGTCCGGGGGCGGGACGCTCGGGAGGCAGCGGGGGCGAGACCTCGGAGGCCGCTCCGTCCGGGAGGCCTTCGGTCGTGCCGTCCCCGTCGCCGGGTGCCCGCCCGTCGGGGAAGTCCGCGGTTACGGCGGCCTGGGCACCGGAGTCCGAGCCGCCGGAGGCACCCGAGGGCGCGCCCTCTTCGTGTCCGACGGCCGCTCCGTCCGGCGAACCGGGACCCGCGTGGCCCTCGGCACCGAGTGCCGACTCGCCCGGGAAGCCTGAGGGCGCGTCACCCTCGGGCCCGGAAGTCGACCCGTCCGTGGCACCCGGTGTCGCGTCCGCGCCCCCGGAGACGGAGCCGTGCGGGGTACCGGGTTCCGTCGGCCGCGGGGTTCCGGCGTCCGTCTGCTCCGTGGAACCTGCCGGGGCGTCCGGGAAGCCGTCCGTCGGCGCGTCGGAGAACTCGCCCCTCGCCTCGTCCGGGAACCCGGTGGTCGCCCCTTCCGGGGAGCCGGAGGGCGTGTCGTACGCCGAGCCCGGCGCCGTGTCGTACGCCGTCCCGGCGCCGGAAGCCCGCAGCGGCTGCTCCGCGCCGGCCTCGCCGAAGGCGAACTCGCCGCCCTGCCCGAAGGTCGACTCACTCCCCCGCCCGAAGGCGGGCTCGCTCTGCTGCCCGTAGCCCGGCTCCGCTCCGGCCGGCCCGTGGCCTGCGGCAGTGTCCGCCGGGCCGGGCAGCGCGGGAGAGCCGGTGAACGTCTCGTACGCCGCGGCGGTCGAGGACGCCTCGGCGGCCGTGTGGGCCTCGTCGAGCGCCGCGTCGGCCGCGGAGGCATACCGCTCGGCCTCCGCCGCGCCCGCGGCCGGGGAAGGCCCGCCGTGGGCACCTCCGCCGGGCAGGCCCGGTGCGCCGGAGTCGTAGGGCCCCGGCGGCTGCGCGTACGGATCGGCACCCGGTGCCGTCCCACCGCCCCCGGGAGCCGTCTCCTGCGGCCCCCACGGCTGCCCACTCGCGCCGCCCGCCCCGGTCGCCCAGGGCGCGGGTGCGCCGCCCGGCAGCGTGGCCGGGGGCGTGCCGCCCCACTGCTCCAGCAGGACCGAGGTCGAGTACTCGCCCGACTCGTCGGGAAGGTCGCCGCCGGCGACGGGGATGGACCACTGGCCGGTGACGTCGTGGCCGGGACCCGGGGCCGGTTCGGGCCCGTTGGCGTCGCCGAAGTTCCACTGGCCCGTGGTCCCGGGGTTGTACGTGAACCGGTCGCCCGGGCCCGGCTCCTGCGCCGGTACGGCGTTCGGGTCGGGCCACTGGGTGCCGCCGGCCGGGGCTCCCCACGCGCCTGCCGCCGGGTCGGTTCCGTCGTGCGCGGGGGGTGTCGCCGTTATCTGCGGGGGCACGTAACCGTGGCCCGGCGCGGCGAGCGGGCTGTCGCCCGAAAGGAGTGCGTCGATGCCGCCCTCGGGGAGTTTCACGAAGGCGGTGGCGCCGTCGTCGTAGTCGCCCTGGGGCAAGGGGTCCCAGCGGCCGCCGCCCTGGGGCGTGCCCTCTCCGTGCTGGTCGTCGGTCACGACAGCGCCCTCCCCAGTGCTCGTCGGGCCAGCGCGGCGACGGTGCGCCGCAGGTGCAGTACGGCGGGCGGAAGCGGTTGTACGGACCCGTCCTCGGCCGGGACCGGGTCGGGGATGCAGGCCGCGGCGACGTACTCGCCGAAGGCGCTCAGCGCCTCCGGGACGATCGCGCGGTTGTTGTCCCAGTCGATCAGCTGGGCGACCCACTGCTCGGCCTCCAGGGGCCGCAGCGGCATCGGCGCTATGGCGCCCACCGCACATCTCACGCCCCGGCGCGCCGGGTCGAGGACCAGGGCCACGGAGGCCAGCGCGCGGCCCGGGCCGGTGCGGCCGGTCGCCTTCAGGAAGACCTGCGGCGCGTGCAGCAGCGGCACGCGCACATAGCCGATGAGTTCGCCGCCGCGCAGCATCTCCACCCCGGCCAGCAGGTGCGACACCGGGATCTCCCGGCGGGCTCCGCCCGGGCCCGCGATGATCAGTGTCGCTTCCAGAGCGGCCAGCACCGGCAGTGCGTCCCCGGTGGGGGCGGCCGAGGCGATGTTGCCGCCCAGGGTACCGGCGTTGCGGATCTGCGGCGGTCCCGCGGCGCGCGCGGAGGCCGCGAGCGCCGGGATGAGGGCGGCGAAGTCGGGGCGGCCCATGCGCGCGTGCGTGAGGCCGGCGCCGAGCAGGGCGTGGCCGTCCAGGTACTGCCAGCCGCGGATCTCGCTGATCCGCCCGAGACCGACCAGTCCGGTGGGCCTGAGTTGCCCGGAGTTGACGGCGGCCATCAGGTCGGTGCCGCCCGCGACGGGCACCGCGGCGGGCATGGCGGTGAGCGCCGCCACTGCCTCGTCCAGCGTCGTGGGCAGCGTGACGGCCTGCGCCGCCTGCGGTGCGTGCGTGCTCAAAACCGGCTGCCCCTTCCCGCTGCCCCACCTGGTCCCACCTGTGTTGCCGTACGGTACGTGCTGACAGGGCGGACGTGGCAACTCTGGCACATCTTCGCAACACCCGAGGACGGGGGTCCGCTAGGAGGCATTCGCCCACCTCACCAGGGGGATGGTCCGTTTTGGGGCGACATCACCGGTGCGCGGGAATTGCCACTCTTCAGCGATACAGCCGGAATTTTTCCGTCACTTGTTCTACATGTCCTGCTTCTTCTGCTTCTTCCGCTTCCTCTGCTTGTTCTACTTGTTCGGGGGCGGGCCGTCGATCGGCCGCCCCAGCACGCCCGGCCGCCGCTGCCACGGCCTCGGCCCGGACGGTGGCCGGTAGCCGACCCCCAGGGCGTCAAGTCGCCGGTAGTGGACGGCCATCCGCCGCTCGAAGTCCGCGAAGTCCCGCTCCCCCGGCGCGGGCAGCGCACTCCACGCCACCTCGGCGAAGGCCGCGAGCCTCGGGAAGGTCTGGTAGTCCACGCGTGCCTGGTCCTCCATCACCTCGGTCCACACGTTGGCCTGCGTGCCCAGCACACGGCGGGCCTCCTCCGCGTCGAGCTGCGGTGGAACCGGCTCGAAGCGGTAGACGTCCTCCAGGGTGCGCACGTAGCCGATCGGCACCGGCTCGTCCGGTCCGGGGTCCTGCCGGTGGTCGAGATACACGTGCTGCGACGGGCACATCACGACGTCGTGCCCGGCCCGCGCGGCCGCGATCCCGCCCGCGTACCCGCGCCAGGACGACACCGCCGCCCCCTCGGCCAGCCCGCCCTCCAGGATCTCGTCCCAGCCGATGAGCCTGCGCCCGCGCGCGCTGAGCCACCGGTCGAAGTGGCCGATGAACCATGCCTGGAGCGCGTCCTCGTCGGCGAGCCCCAGCTCCTTGATCCGCGCCTGGGTGGTGGGCGACTCCCGCCACTGGTCCTTGAGGCATTCGTCACCCCCGACGTGAACGAACCGGGCGGGGAACAACTCCAGGAGTTCTTCGAACACGCCCTCGTAGAAGCGCAGGGTGGTGTCCGTGGGGGCGAGTACGTTCGCGGAGATCCCCCAGTTGTCCCAGACGGTCAGAGAATTGGTGTCGATGACATCGGTGTTGCCGAGTTCCGGGTACGCGGCGATGGCGGCCTGCGAGTGGCCGGGGACGTCGATTTCGGGGACCACGGTGATATGCCGCTCCGCGGCGTAGGCGACGATCTCCCGGATGTCGTCCTGGGTGTAGTAGCCGCCGTGCGGCTTCTCCTCCCACAGCGGTGAGGCACCATGGCCGATTTTCGTGCGGCTGCGCCAGGAGCCGATCTCGGTGAGCTTCGGGTAGCGCTTGATCTCCACGCGCCAGCCCTGGTCGTCCGTCAGATGGAAGTGGAGGACGTTGAGTTTGTGGACGGCCATCAGGTCCAGGTAACGCAGAACGCCTTCCTTCGGCAGGAAGTGCCGGGCCACGTCGAGCATGAGTCCGCGCCAGCCGAAACGGGGGCTGTCCTCGATCGTGACGCAGGGAAGTTCCCAGTCCTGCTCCGGCCGGACCGCCGCCCGCCGGAAAGCGTCGGGGCCGAGCAGTTGACGGAAGGTCTGGGCGCCCCAGAAGACGCCGGCCGCGCTGCCGCCCTCGATACGGCGCGTGGGGCCGTCGACCACGACGCGGTACCCCTCCGGGTGCAGATCCGGCTCGATACTCAAGACGATGCTGTTGTCCGAGCCGCCCCCCTCGGGAAACGGCAGCCCCGTCGCCACTCCGACGGTGGCCCGCAGCCAGCGCGCGACGCCCTCGGTGCCGGGCCGCGCCACCAGGCGCGTCTCCTCGTCCAGGCTGCCGTAGCCGGCCTCGGTCAAGAACACGCGCCGCGGCGCAGGAATGAGTTCCGTCTCTGAAATCACGTCAGTCCTTCACCGCTCCGCCGAGGCCGGAGACGAGTCGTCGTTGCAGGTGTACGAAGAAGATCAGCACCGGAATCGTCAAGCGGGAAGCATCTGCCACAGGAATCACGCCCGGGCACCGTCTGAACCACCGAAAACATGATCAACAAAGCAGTCCGGAAGCGGAAGCGGAATAGCGTCACGGCGGTCGCCGCGAGAAACACGATCAACGTCGAGACGATCAAGACACCGCACACCACGACCAGACCGTCGATGACGTGTCGGCTGAATTCCCGCTGTTCGAGCACCTGGCTTCATGGAGGAGGTTAGAGACTTCATGAACACCCCCACAAGAGGTCTCGACCACTCCGTGACCGGTGGACGCACCCCGCGCAACGACAAAAGACGCGAAGGCCCCCGGAGCGCGTCAAAACGCGCCTCGAGGGCCTTCGTGAGGTCTGCCCGGGCGGGCGGCTACCGCCTACCTACTTGTCGCCATCCTTGCCCTGGTCGCCGCCGGCACCCATGGAGTCGTAGATCTCCTTGCACATGGGGCACACGGGGTACTTCTTCGGGTCGCGGCCCGGCACCCACACCTTGCCGCACAGCGCCACGACGGGAGTCCCGTCGAGGGCGCTCGCCATGATCTTGTCCTTCTGGACGTAGTGGGCGAAGCGCTCGTGGTCGCCGTCGCCGTGGGACACCTGCGGCGTCGGCTCTACGAGGGTCCCCGTACCAGTCCCGCGCTCGGGCTCAAGAGTGCTCATATCGCCAAGGGTAAACAACTGCGCGGGACTCTGGTTCGCAGGCATGCACAACGGGCGCCACGGGCTGTGAGACGTCGTTTGCGTTCGGCCCCGCCCGGAGGATCCCCAGAAGGGACCGGGGCGGTTGATCGCGCCCCGCCGCCACAACTCCCCATTCGAACACCTCCGTAGGCACCCGAAAGAGTGATCGACCCCCTGTGCGCTCTCCGCCCTTGGTCCGTGTCAGTTGAGCGAGGGGTCGTCCGGGTACGTCGCCACCATCGCCAGTTCACTGCGCTGGCGCCGCAGGACCTCACGCCAGAGTCTCTCGGGGGACGGGGAGGAGACATCACCCGGCTCGGACTCGACGACGTACCAGGCGCCCTCGACGAGCTCGTCCTCGAGCTGGCCGGGGCCCCAGCCGGCGTAGCCGGCGAAGATCCTCAGGGAGCCCACGGCGGAGGCGAGCAGTTCGGGCGGGGCCTCCAGGTCCACCAGGCCGATGGCGCCGTGGACCCGGCGCCAGCCCAGCGGGGCCCCGTCGACGGTCGTGCCGCCGGGGATGACGGCGATGCCGAGGGCGGAGTCGAGGGAGACCGGGCCGCCCTGGAAGACAACGCCGGGCTCACCGGTGAGGTCCGCCCAGCCCTCCAGGATGTCGCCCACGTCCACGGGAGTGGGACGGTTGAGGACGACGCCGAGGGAGCCCTCCTCGTCGTGGTCGAGAAGGAGCACCACCGCGCGGTCGAAGTTCGGGTCCGCCAGGGCGGGCGTGGCCACGAGCAGCCGCCCTGTGAGCGAGGACACCTCGGTCATGCCAGACATGATCCCGCATCTTCCCGTGGAGTGGGGAGGCAATCGGGCTTCGGGAGTGAACGCAGCCATGAATTGAAGAGGTGGCCTGGTAAGGCCTCGTTTTGAGGGTGGCGGTGGGAGACGGGCGGGCGCACGGGCGCGTCCCGAGCGCACGCGGCTCCATGGTGACCCCATGTGCACGACGATGAACGGTTCGTGTTGTGACACACCTATGACGTACCTGGCTGGTCCTTGGGCTTACAGAAGGGGGGTCCCCGGCGATTACCCTTTCCCTCCTGGCCCCTGCCCCACTCATCGGAACGCGAGATACATGACCGTCAACGACGATGTCCTGCTTGTCCACGGCGGAACCCCGCTGGAGGGCGAGATCCGTGTCCGCGGTGCGAAGAACCTCGTACCGAAGGCAATGGTCGCCGCGCTGCTGGGCAGTGCGCCAAGTCGACTGCGCAACGTTCCGGACATCCGTGACGTGCGTGTCGTACGAGGCCTGCTGCAGCTGCACGGTGTGACGGTCCGTCCGGGCGAGGAGCCGGGCGAGTTGGTGATGGACCCGTCGAACGTGGAGAGCGCGGACGTCGCCGACATCGACGCGCACGCCGGTTCGAGCCGCATCCCGATCCTGTTCTGCGGTCCGCTGTTGCACCGGCTCGGGCACGCCTTCATCCCCGGCCTCGGCGGCTGCGACATCGGCGGCCGACCGATCGACTTCCACTTCGAGGTGCTGCGGCAGTTCGGCGCGCGGATCGAGAAGCGGGCGGACGGGCAGTACCTGGAGGCTCCGCAGCGGCTGCGCGGCACGAAGATCCGGCTGCCGTACCCGTCCGTCGGCGCGACCGAGCAGGTGCTGCTGACGGCGGTCCTCGCGGAGGGTGTCACCGAGCTCTCCAACGCGGCGGTGGAGCCCGAGATCGAGGACCTGATCTGCGTCCTTCAGAAGATGGGCGCCATCATCGCGATGGACACCGACCGCACGATCCGCATCACCGGTGTGGACCAGCTCGGCGGCTACAACCACCGCGCCCTCCCGGACCGCCTGGAGGCCGCCTCGTGGGCGTCCGCGGCGCTGGCGACCGAGGGCAACATCCTCGTCCGCGGCGCCCAGCAGCGCTCGATGATGACGTTCCTGAACACCTACCGGAAGGTCGGCGGGGCCTTCGAGATCGACGACGAGGGCATCCGTTTCTGGCACCCCGGCGGGCAGTTGAAGTCCATCGCCCTCGAAACGGACGTGCACCCCGGCTTCCAGACGGACTGGCAGCAGCCGCTGGTCGTGGCGCTCACCCAGGCCACGGGTCTGTCGATCATCCACGAGACGGTCTACGAGTCCCGGCTGGGCTTCACCTCCGCGCTGAACCAGATGGGTGCCCACATCCAGCTCTACCGCGAGTGCCTCGGCGGCTCCGACTGCCGCTTCGGCCAGCGCAACTTCCTGCACTCCGCGGTCGTCTCCGGCCCCACCAAGCTCCAGGGCGCCGACCTGGTCATCCCCGACCTCCGCGGCGGCTTCTCCTACCTGATCGCCGCCCTCGCCGCCCAGGGCACGTCCCGCGTCCACGGCATCGACCTGATCAACCGCGGCTACGAGAACTTCATGGAGAAGCTCGTGGAGCTGGGAGCGAAGGTCGAGCTGCCCGGCAAGGCGCTCGGACAACCCCTCTCGCATACGCCGATGGGCGGCCACCCGGAATCCGGGTGGCCGCCCATCGGCGATTCACGCGCCCTTGACGGACGCGCCCCAAAGGGGCGCGGGGAACTGCGCGACCAGCCCACGGCGGCCCGCAGTCGCCCACGACGCTCTCAGCGGAGCGATTACTTGCCCTTGGCCGCTTCCTTGAGCTTCGAGCCCGCGGAGACCTTCACGCTGTAGCCGGCCGGGATCTGGATCGGGTCGCCGGTCTGCGGGTTGCGCGCGGTGCGAGCGGCACGGTGGGTGCGCTCGAAGGTCAGGAAGCCGGGGATGGTGACCTTCTCGTCGCCCTTGGAGACGATGTCGCCGACGACCTCGGCGAACGCGGCCAGCACGGCGTCGGCGTCCTTGCGGGTCACCTCGGCGCGGTCGGCCAGCGCGGCCACCAGCTCACTGCGGTTCATGTTGTTACTCCCGTGTTCTTCTTGCCAATGAGGCGTGCCACGCGGCGGAGCCGCATGTTGGGCACAGCGAAGCCGATGCTGCCAGGGTCCTCTGACAGTCCCCGGAGCCGGGTCCGTCGTCAGACCCTCGCGCCCAGGGACGCATCCTGCCCCTACCTGCGGCGGGAAAGCCAATCCGGCACCCGCAGGAGTCGCCAGAACACCCCTGGGAGTCACACGAAGAGCGCCACTGCCTCGGTGTGGTGACGCTCCGGTTCCTCCCGGCAGCGGACCGCAAGGCCCTGAGGACCTGAGCCTGGCCGCCACGATAGAGGGCGGCCCAAGGCCCCTGGTTCCACGACGCGCCGGTGCCCGGCCAGTCGTGGCGATCCTCACAACTGCGCGAATGGCCCTACGAGCGAGCCTACGACGCCGTCGGCGCCGTCGCTCCGACGGCCTTCGCGGCCTCCCGCACCGCGCCGGCGACGGCACCGGCGACCTTGTCGTTGAAGACGCTCGGAATGATGTAGTTCGGGTTCAGCTCGTCCTCGGTCACCACGTCCGCCAGCGCCTTCGCCGCCGCGAGCATCATCTCGGTGTTGACCGTGCGGGACTGCGCGTCCAGCAGACCGCGGAAGACGCCCGGGAAGACCAGCACGTTGTTGATCTGGTTCGGGAAGTCGGAGCGGCCGGTGGCCACGACCGCGGCGGTCTGGCGGGCGATCGCCGGGTCGACCTCGGGGTCGGGGTTCGCGAGCGCGAACACGATCGCGCTGTCGGCCATGGCCGCCACGTCGTCGCCGTCGAGGACGTTCGGGGCGGAGACGCCGATGAAGACGTCCGCGTCGCGCACGGCCTCCTTCAGCGAGCCGGTGAGGTTCTCGGGGTTGGTGTTGTCGGCGATCCAGCGCAGCGCCGAGCCCGGAGCGGCGTCGACGAGATCCTCGCGGCCGGAGTGCACGACGCCGTGGATGTCGGCGACGACGGCGTTCTTCACGCCCGCCGCGATCAGTAGCTTGAGGATGGCCGTTCCGGCCGCGCCGGCGCCGGACATGACGACGCGGATGTTCTCAATTGCCTTGCCCGCGACGCGAAGTGCGTTGGTGAGGGCGGCGAGGACGACGATCGCCGTGCCGTGCTGGTCGTCGTGGAAGACGGGGATGTCGAGGGCCTCGCGCAGCCGTGCCTCGATCTCGAAGCAGCGCGGCGCGGAGATGTCCTCCAGGTTTATGCCGGCGAACCCGGGGGCGATGGCCTTGACGATCTCGACGATCGCGTCGGTGTCCTGGGTGTCCAGGCAGATCGGCCAGGCGTCGATGCCGGCGAACCGCTTGAAGAGGGCCGCCTTGCCCTCCATGACCGGCAGGGCGGCCTTGGGGCCGATGTTGCCCAGGCCCAGCACGGCGGAGCCGTCCGTCACGACCGCAACGGAGTTGCGCTTGATGGTGAGGCGGCGGGCGTCCTCGGGGTTCTCGGCGATCGCCATGCAGACGCGCGCCACACCCGGCGTGTAGACCATGGAGAGGTCGTCACGGTTGCGGATGGGGTGCTTCGACGCCATCTCGATCTTGCCGCCGAGGTGCATGAGGAACGTACGGTCGGAGACCTTGCCCAGCGTGACGCCCTCGATGCCGCGCAGCTGCTCGACGATCTCGTCGGCGTGCGCGGTGGAGGTGGCCGCGATGGTGACGTCGATCCGGAGCTTCTCGTGCCCGGAAGCAGTGACGTCGAGGCCGGTCACCGAGCCTCCGTGGGACTCGACGGCTCCGGTGAGCTGGGAGACCGCGGTTCCGCTCGCGGGCACCTCCAACCGGACCGTCATCGAGTAGGAGACGCTGGGCGCCGTTGCCATGGCCGACTTCCTCTGCTTTCACCTGTGCCGCTGGATGTGCCGTCCGATCGTCGCACCTACCGCCCAGTACGCGGTAGCCGCCTGGGATTGCGAACGTTTTGTTCTCAACAGAAGAGGTCCACGTCACATGTGACGTGGACCTCTTCTGCATGCTCAGTGACACCGACCCGCCATGCTCGCCTCGCGGCAAGTGGTCGCTCGTAGCGACGAAGGTTGGGCCCGGGGGCTTGGATCGGGCCGGTGCCACATCCAGGCTAACAAACAGATCCCGTAAGGCCATTCCCGTGCGCGGAGTTCATCGGAATCAGTCCCTCAGCAGGTCCGGCACCCCCGCCGCGTCGGGTTCGTCCCGCTCCCCCGAGACGACCGTGAGCTGCTGGGTGGCGCGGGTCAGGGCGACGTAGAGGACCCGGAGGCCCGCCGGGGACTCGTCGGCGATCTCGGCCGGGGAGACCACCACGGTGGCGTCGTACTCCAGGCCCTTGGCCTCCAGGCTGCCCAGGGCCACCACGCGGTCGCCGAGGCCGACGAGCCAGCGCCGTGCCTCCTCGCGGCGGTTCATGGCGACGACGACGCCGACGGTGCCGTCGACCCGGTCCAGCAGCCGTTCGGCCTCGGCGCGGACGGTGGCGCCCAGGGCGCCCTCCACGGCCGCGAAACGCGGTACGACGCCGGTGGACCGGACCGCGGAGGGCGACTCGGCGCCGGGCATGGCGAGGGCCAGCACCTTGGCGGCGAGTTCGGCGATCTCGGCCGGGTTGCGGTAGTTCACGGTCAGCTGGAAGCGGCGGCGCGGGCGGGTGCCGAGGGCCTCGTCGCGGGCCTCGGCTGCCTCGTCGGGGTCGGACCAGGAGGACTGGGCCGGGTCGCCGACGACCGTCCAGGTGGCGTGCCGGCCGCGGCGGCCGACCATGCGCCACTGCATCGGCGTGAGGTCCTGGGCCTCGTCGACGATGACGTGCGCGTACTCGGTGCGCTCCTGGGCCAGGCGCTCGGCCCGTTCGCGCTGCGACTCCTCGCGTACGGGCATCAGCTCCTCCAGGCCGGTGAGCTGGTCGAGCGGGTCGTACTCGCGCCGCTTCTTCGGGCGGGCCGGGGCGCCGAGGATCGCCTGGAGCTCATCGAGCAGGGCGATGTCGTGCACGGAGTGGCCCTGGCGCTTCAGGGAGCGGGCGACCCTGCGCACCTCGCCGGGGTTCAGGATGCGGCGGGCCCAGCGGCCGAGGCGCCGCTCGTCCGCCATGGCGTCCAGGACGGCCCCGGGGGTCAGCTCGGGCCACCAGGCGTCGAGGAACGCGATGAAGCTGTCCTCGGAGGTGACGTCCTCGTCGAAGGAGGACCGCAGCTCGGCGGCGAGTTCGGGGTCGGTGTGCCGGCCGGCGGCGCCGGAGCGCTCCCACAGGGCGTCCAGGAGCAGCTTGCGGGCACGGGGACGCAGCAGGTTCACCGGCGCGGTGCCGCCGAGGGCCGCCTGGCGGACACGGGCGAGCTCGTCGGCCTCCAGCTCCAGGCGACGACCGAACGCGACGACGCGGAGACGGGTGGGCGGGCCGGCGGGGACGGTGTCCTCGGGAACGTCGAAGGCGAGCTGGCCGGCGAGGGCCGCGGCACCGGAGCCTCCGGCAGCAGGGGAACCGGCACGGGCCGCAGCACCGGACCCCTCGGCAGCATGCTGCCCCGCCGGAGCCGCGGCACCGGAGCCTGCGGCAACACCCGAACCGGCACGCCGGCCCGGCCGGGCACCCTCCTCGGCGGCCGCGGAGGCGCGGCGGCCGGCCGGGGCGGCGGGGCCGAGTTCCAGTGCCCCCCGCGCCGCCTTGCGGAGCACTCTCAGCATCCGGTACGAGCCCTTCGCGCGGGCCACCGCCGGGGAGTCGTACAGGGTGGCTTCCGTGCCGTCGACGAGGGAGCCGATGGCGCGGATGGCGACCTGGCCCTCCTCGCCGAGGGAGGGCAGGACGCCCTCGGTGTAGGCGACGAGCAGCGGGGTCGGGGAGACGATCAGGATGCCGCCGGCGTAACGGCGCCGGTCCTGGTAGAGGAGGTAGGCCGCGCGGTGCAGGGCGACGGCGGTCTTGCCGGTGCCGGGGCCGCCCTCGACGTACGTCACGGAGGCGGCGGGGGCGCGGATGACGAGGTCCTGCTCCGCCTGGATGGAGGCGACGATGTCGCGCATGGTGTGGCTGCGGGCCTGGCCGAGGGCGGCCATGAGGGCGCCGTCGCCGATGACGGGCAGTTCGCCGCCGTCGAGGTGGGCCTTCAGCTCGGGGCGCATGAGGTCGTCCTCGACGCCGAGGACCCTGCGGCCCTTGGAGCGGATGACGCGCCGGCGCACGACCCGGCCGGGGTCGACCGGCGTGGAGCGGTAGAAGGGGGCGGCCGCCGGGGCCCGCCAGTCGATCACGAGCGGGGTGTAGTCGGCGTCGAGGACACCGATGCGGCCGATGTGCAGGGTCTCGGCGATGTCGGCGGTGTTGTCCGGGCGGACCGCGCCCTCAGCCGGTTCCACGGCGGTGTAGGCACCGTCGGGCCCCTTCTTGCCGTCCTTGCCGAGGAGCAGGTCGATCCGGCCGAAGAGGAAGTCCTCGAACTCGTTGTTGAGCCGGTTGAGGTGGACACCCGCCCGGAAGACCTGGGCGTCCCGCTCTGCGAGCGCGCCGGGCGTGCCGACCTGGCCGCGCTTGGCCGCGTCGTGCATGAGGAACTCGGCCTCGTGGATCTTCTCCTCGAGGCGCTGGTACACCCGGTCGAGGTGTTCCTGTTCGACGCTGATCTCCCGATCACGAACGGAGTCGTGAACCGGGTCGAGCGCGGCTTCCTGCTGAGCCTGAGCGGCCACCGGGCCCCCTTCTGACGTGCTGGGCAGCCGTCAACCGTACGCGAAGGGGGCCAGTGGTGGCGAGGGGCTTGCGGGGCAGTCCCTACGCTTCGATCTGGACGAGCTTCTTGCCGTCGAAGGTCATGACCTCGAAGTGGTCGATCTCGTCCGGGGTGAAGGCGGCGCCGCCCTGGACGTAAAGCGGGTTCTTGGCCTGTTCCGTCTTGGCTCCGGGGAGGCCGTAGCCCCATTCCGGGACGGACCAGGAGGAGATGGTCTCGCGCTCGCCGTTCTTGCCGACGGCGATGAGCGAGCACTTGTTCGGGCCGGCCACGTTGTTCAGCTTGACCACGGCCTCGGTGCCCCAGGCCTTCTTCTCCATGCCGACGGTCGCCGTGACCTTGGTGGCGGCGTCGGTGCCGGTGACCTTCTGGGGGAGCTTGTCGAAGACCGACTTGGCGGGGCTGGCGCCCGCTTCGACCTTCGTACCGCCGCCGCCGTCGCTGTCGCCACCGGACGCCGCCATGGCCGCGAGCGGGCCGGCGATGATCAGCGCGACCGATGCCGCGAGCATGAAGAAGCTGCGCCGGCGCTTCTGCGCACGCTGGACGACGACCTCGTCGACGAGCTTCTCCGCCATCCGTGGGGCGGGCTTGGCGGACAGCGAGTCGCCGATGGTGGGTGTGCCGGAGCCGGGCAGGTCCGCGAGGGCGGCCAGCATCGGTTCCATCCCGGCGAGCTCGTCGAGCTGCTGGGCGCACCACTCGCAGGTGGCGAGGTGTGCTTCGAAGGCGGTTGCTTCTGCGTCGTCGAGGATCCCGAGGGCATAGGCGCCGACGGTCTCGTGCTCGTTCGGAGCCTGAGATCCCTGCATGGGCCCAGACATACCCGAACCACCTGTTCCGAATCCCCCGTACATGCTCATCACGCCGTCACCCCCCGCTCTTCCAGAGCAAGTTTCATCGACCTCAGTGCATAGAAGACCCGCGAGCGCACAGTGCCGCTGGGTATCCCCAGGGTCTGCGCCGCCTCATTGACGGTACGCCCCTTGAAGTAGGTCTCGACGAGCACCTCCCGGTGAGCCGGGGTCAGGTCGTCGAGTGCGTCCGACAGCGTCATCAGCCACAGCGCCTTGTCGATCTCGTCCTCCGCGGGGATGACCTCCAGCGGCGACGGGTCGACCTCCTGCGGCCGGGCCTGCCGGCTGCGGTGGCCGTCGATGACGATGCGGCGAGCGACCGTCACCAGCCAGGGGCGTACCGATCCGGTCGCCCGATTGAGCTGACCGGCGTTCTTCCAGGCACGGATGAGGGTTTCCTGCACGACGTCCTCGGCGCGCTGCCGGTCTCCGGCAACCAGACGAAGGACATAGGCGAGCAGCGGTCCCGCGTGCTCTCTGTAGAGGGCACGCATCAGCTCCTCATCAGGTTCCGAGGGCTGGGACATGCGATGTCGGGCCCTCGTTCCATGTTCATTGGCCACGACGGAATCTTTGCGCACGCCCACCTCCGATGTCCGGGGGTTCCCCCTGCCGGTCGCTCAACACGGGGTACGCACGGGGTGGGTTGCGTGTTCAAAGTGACGCGACACTTTTCTTCGGGGTGACGTGACGAGGGGGACATGGGTGCACATACTCCCCGCTTCTTCTTTACATTTCCGCCACGTTGGCAAGTTCGGGGGCGCTGCCCCTACGCCGCCGTAACCAAACAGAATGTTATCGAAATCACTTCGATGATCACTCCACAGAAGCCGTATATCGGGCGCCAGGAAGGCGTACGGCCGTGCACATACCCGTAGTTGGGGTCTCTCAAGCGCGTGTGAGGGCCACTCGACGGCGGTGCCGGGCCACTCTCTCGCGGTTCCCGCAGACCTCGCTGGAGCACCAACGGCGTCTGCGCCCGCGGGAGGTGTCGACGTACACGATGGGGCAGTTGTCCCCTTCGCACTGACGCAGTCCGGCGTGGGCGGCGGGGTCGGTGAGCAACTCCACGGCGTCCCGGGCGACGGCGGCGAGCAGCGCGGCGCAGGCGGGCGGCCCGGCCAACTCCCGTACGAGCGCCCCGTCCTCGCCCGGTACGGCGAGGGGGGCCGGGGGAGCGGCGCGGGCGAGGTCGTTGACGCGGGCGAGCGCGAGGCCGTAGGCCACCGCCCGCGCCTCGGGCGCGGCGAGCCGGCCGTGCACCAACAGGCCGACGGACCGGCGCAGTTCCCGGAAACCCACGACCCAGGAGGCGTCGGCGTGCGCCAGCGGGGTGCCGGCCGGGACGAGTCCGGAGCCGGTGATCCAGGCGCACAGGGGCGGAAGGGAGTCGAGGTGTTCGAAGGGGTGGGTGGTGGCGAGCAGATCCAGACAGATCCGCCCGGCGTCGAACCGCAGCTCGTACGAGGCCGTGGCCGTACCCAGTGCCATGTGCCTGTCACCGCCTAGGGGTTGCCCCGGGGAAGGGGCCAGTGAGAAGGGCGGGAAGAACCGTTGCCTTCTTACAGTGCCTTCCCGCTGGCGTGGCTGGAACCCCTTGTACCGGCGTGGGCTCCTTCTCGGCGCGGTCCAGCACGCCCAGCCCGTCCGGCGCTTGAGGACGAGGCCGTCCAGGTTGAAGCGGGGGTCTGGGGGCGGCGGCCCCCAGCGGGGTCGGCACCAGCGCACGGTGCCTCAAAAACACCGGGCCTCCGAACTCACGCGTCCGCGTACTTCGCGTCCGCCGCCGGGTCCAGCGCCAGCCGGTACCCCCTCTTCACCACCGTCTGGATCAACTTCGGCGCCCCCAGGGCCGTACGGAGGCGGGCCATCGCCGTCTCCACGGCGTGTTCGTCCCGGCCCGCACCCGGCAGCGCGCGGAGCAGGTCCGCGCGGGGGACGACCCAGCCCGGCCGGCGGGACAGGGCGCGCAGGAGTGACATTCCGGCGGGCGGTACGGGCTTGAGCTCGCCGTCCACCAGGACCGCGTGGCCGCGGATCTCCACCCGGTGCCCCGCGACCGGCAGAGACCGCGCCCGGCCGGGCAGTTCCTGGCACAGCAGTTGGACGAGGGGGCCGAGCCGGAAGCGCTCGGGCTGGACCGTGTCGATACCCCGGGCCTGCAACGGCAGCGCGGTGACCGGGCCGACGCAGGCCGGGAGCACGTCGTGGTTGAGGGCGGCCAGCACCTCGGGCAGCAGCCCGCGTTCCTCGGCCCGGGCCAGCAGGGACACGGCGGCCGGCGCGCTGGTGAAGGTGATCGCGTCGCAGCCGCGCGAGACGGTGGCGTCGAGGAGCCGGTCCACGGGCGAGAGGTCCTCGGGCGGCATCCACCGGTAGACGGGCACGCCGACGACCTCCGCTCCCGCCTCCCGCAGCGCCTCGACGAACCCGGGCAGCGGCTCGCCGTGCAGCTGGACGGCGACCCGACGGCCGTCGACGCCCTCCTCCAGCAGCCGGTCGAGCACCTCGGCCATGGACTCGCTGGACGGCGACCAGTCCTCGGTCAGCCCGGCGGCCCGGACCGACCCCTTGACCTTGGGCCCGCGGGCGAGCAGTTCCACCCCGCGCAGCCGCTCCAGCAGCGACTCGCCGAGCCCCCAGCCCTCGGCGGCCTCGACCCAGCCCCGGAAGCCGATCGCGGTGGTGGCCACGACGACGTCCGGTGCCTGGTCGATGAGGTCCTTGGTGGCGGCGAGCAGCTCACCGTCGTCGGAGAGCGGCACGATGCGCAAGGCCGGGGCGTGCAGAACCGCCGCGCCGCGTCGCTGGAGCAGCGCTCCGAGCTCGTCGGCCCGGCGCGCGGCCGTGACTCCTACCGTGAACCCCGCGAGGGGCCCGTGTTCCGGTCGCTGCTGTTGTTCGTACATCACACTCGTCCCGCTCGAGTTCGTCGCACCTACATGCCGAGCGAGCCTGTCAACGGTGCGTGACAGGCTCGGTTCGGCTTCATGTCGCCGGTGTTACGTCATACCCCCGGCACGTGTTCCGCCGGTGGTACAGCTCACACCTCGGCGTAGCTGAGCTGCGGCTTCGCCTCCGAAGCGCCGCCCGTGGCCGTGATCCGTCCGGCCGACCGGCGAAGGTATACGGCCCAGGTGACCACGAAGCAGACGCCGTAGTAGGCGAGGAAGGCGACGAACGCGCCGGTGCCCGAGCCGTAGGAGAGGAAGGACTGGCGGAAGGCCAGGTTGATGCCCACGCCGCCGAGCGCGCCCAGCGCTCCGATGAGGCCCATGGAGGCCCCGGACAGGCGCCGCCCGTAGCTCGCGGCCTCCTCGCCCTGGAGTCCCTTCGCCACGGCCTTGGCCTGGAAGATGCCGGGGATCATCTTGAACGTCGAGCCGTTACCGAGGCCGCTGAGGACGAACAGCACCACGAAGACGGCCACGAAGAGCGGCAGCGACTTCTGCATGCTGGCGTAGACGAGGCCACCGGTGGCGGCGGCCATGCCGACGTAGTTGTAGAGGGTGATGCGGGCGCCGCCGTAGCGGTCGGCGAGCCAGCCGCCGAGGGGGCGGATGAGGGAGCCGAGCAGCGGACCGATGAAGGTGAGGTACGCGGCCTGGAGCGGGGTGCGGCCGAACTGGTTCGTCAGGACCTGGCCGAAGGCGAAGCTGTAGCCGATGAACGAGCCGAACGTGCCGACGTAGAGGAAGGACATGATCCAGGTGTGGGCGTCCTTCACGGCGTCCTTGGCTGCGCCGGTGTCGTTCTTCACGGACGTGAGGTTGTCCATGAACAGCGCGGCGAGGACGGCGGCGACCAGGATCAGCGGGATGTAGATGCCGAGCAGCACGCGCGGTCCGCCGCTCGCGCCGATGACCGCGAGCGCGACCAGCTGGAGCACCGGCACACCGATGTTGCCGCCGCCCGCGTTCAGACCGAGCGCCCAGCCCTTCTTCCGCAGCGGGAAGAACGCGTTGATGTTGGTCATGGAGGAGGCGAAGTTGCCGCCGCCGATGCCGGCGAGCAGGCCGACGAGGAGGAAGGTGTTGAAGGAGGTCCCCGGCTCCATCACCGAGAACGCGGCGACCGTGGGGACGAGCAGGAGCCCGGCGGAGATGATCGTCCAGTTCCGACCGCCGAAGATGGCGACGGCGAAGGTGTAGGGGACGCGGACGACCGCGCCGACCAGGGTGACCACCGAGGTCAGCAGGAACTTGTCGGCCGGCGTCAGGCCGTACTCCGGGCCCATGAAGAGCACCAGCACCGACCACATGGTCCAGATCGAGAACCCGATGTGCTCGGAGAGGACGGAGAAGAACAGGTTGCGGCGGGCGACCTTCTCGCCGCTCTGCTGCCAGAAGGTCTCGTCCTCAGGATCCCAGTGCTCGATCCAGCGACCTCCCCTGTTTCGTGCGGGGGCTGTGCTAGGGGCTGTCATGACGCCTCCACGGGGCTTCGGGGCTCGGGTGCTCGGGTGCTCGGGTGCTCGGTCGGTGCGGGGCGAGTGAGCGGTGATGAGTCCGAAGGTAGGGAGGGCGCGTTTCCTGTCTATGGCTGTGGGTGACCGGAAAGGAACTTTGCTCTCACCTTCGACGAGGACAGGGTGAGAGGTTTTCCGCCGACCTTCACATACCGTCCCTCACCGTGCTCGCCGCTCAGGCACAAGAACTCGAACCTGGACGCCATGAGGGAGGCAGCGTGACGAGCCCCATCTCGAAGGCGGTGATCACGAGCTGGACCCGGTCCCGGGCGCCCAGTTTGGTGAGCAGCCGTGACACGTGCGACTTGGCGGTGGCCACCGTGATGAACAGGTCCTCCGCGATCTCGGTGTTCGACCGGCCGTGTCCGACGAGGGTCAGCACCTCCCGTTCCCGCTCGGTGATGTTCTCGACCGGCCGTGGGGAGCGCTCCGGGGCCGCCATGGGGCGCCCGACGAAGTCCGCGATCAGACGGCGCGTCACACTCGGCGCGATCAGTGCGTCGCCGGCGGCGACCACACGGATCGCCGCGAGGATGTCGTCCAGCGCCATGTCCTTGACCAGGAAGCCGCTCGCGCCGGCCCGGAGCGCGCCGTAGACGTGGTCGTCCTCGTCGAAGGTGGTCAGGACGAGGACACGGGTCGTCCCCGGACCGGCCATGATCAGACGGGTGGCCTCGATCCCGTCCATGCCGGGCATCCGTACGTCCATCACCACGACGTCGGGGCCGAGGTCGCTGACGAGCCTGACCGCCTCGGAGCCGGTGGCGGCCTCACCGACGACTTCCAGGTCGGGATGGTCGGCCATGAGCACGCGCAAACCGGACCGCACCAACGGCTGGTCGTCGGCGAGCACGATCCGGACGGTCATCGGGCCTCCACCGGAACCCCGACGGGCGCCGGCAGCGGCAGCCGGGCCGCCACCCGGAAGCCACCCTCGGGACGCGGGCCGGCACTGAGGTGGCCGTGCAGGAGTCCGACCCGCTCTCGCATGCCCACGATGCCGAAGCCCTGGGCCGACCCGTCCCCGGAGACGCCCCGCCCGTCGTCGACGACCTCCACGGACAGCTCCTGTTCCCCGTAGTCGACGGCCACCCGGCAACGCCCGGTGCCCGCGTGGCGGACCACGTTGGTCAGCGCCTCCTGGACGATACGGTAGGCGGACAGGTCGATGTCGGCCGGCAAGGGACGCCGTTCCCCGGTGCGGCGCACGTCGACGCGTACCCCTGCTTCCGCGGTCGCCGCCGCCAGCCGCTCGATGTCCTCGAGCCCCGGCGAGGGAGCGAGCGGTGCCTGCTCCGAGGCCCCCGCGCCAGGGTCGGCCCGACGGAGCGCCACCAGCGTCCGCCGTAGGCCCGCCAGGGTCTCTCTGCTGGTGGCCTCGATGGCTCGCAATGCCGCGCGGGCCTCCGCGGGCTGCGTCTGGACGACTCGGCTCCCCACTCCGGCCTGGATGGCGATGATGCCGATGCTGTGCGCGACCATGTCGTGCAGCTCCCGCGCGATCCGCAGCCGTTCGGCGGTCACGGCCTCGGCCACCCCTTGCGAACGCAGGGCCACCGCGTGCTCGCGACGCTCGCGACTCAGCAGACCGACCATGCAGCTTGCGCCCATCGCCAAGAGGGCGATCACGACGTTGACGATCAGGTTGTCCCCGTGTGCGAAGACGCCGATCACCAAGAGCTGCACGGTGAACGACACGGCCACGGTGACGATCGAGGTCCGGCGCGTGCGGGTGGCGACAATGAGGCCCAGGACGAGGTCCACTGCCAGATACGACAGGAACTGGCCCTGGAACGACACCTCCAGGCTTTCGTGGACGGAGCTCGCAGTGCCCGCCACCACGGCGGTGGACCCGAAGAGCGTCATGGCCAGAGCCAGCAGTGGCATCCGTCGCAGCACACCGACGAGCAGGCTCACAGCCAGCAGCGCCCCGACGGCGTGGACCGTGCCCGAGGCCCGCGGCGCACCCCCCACCAGCAGACCCACCGTGATGAGATACAGGACACCGCCTGCCCAGGCCATGCCCTTGGTACTCGTCATCGGCGGTGTGCCCTCTGCGTGCATGCCGCGAGACTAATCAGCCGCCGCCCCCGCGGCATCGGCCCGTGGACGTACGCCCACGGGCCAACCCGGGCCGCGCGATTGCCGCCCACGGCCCCATGCCGTGACGCGAACCTCCCGGCAGGGTTGCCCCTGTGATCGAAGTCAACGACCTCACCAAGCGCTACGGCGGCAAGACGGCCGTCGACCATCTGTCCTTCACCGTGCGGCCGGGCCAGGTCACCGGATTCCTCGGCCCCAACGGAGCCGGCAAGTCCACCACCCTGCGGATGATCCTCGGCCTGGACGCGCCCACCGGCGGCACCGCCACCGTCAACGGCGTCCCCTTCCACCATCATCCGCGCGGACTGCGGCACGTCGGCGCCCTCCTCGACGCCGGTCAGGTCCACGGCGGCCGCAGCGCCGCCGCCCACCTGTCCGCACTGGCCCGCAGCAACGGCATCCCGCGGCGCCGGGTGGACGAGGTGCTTCAGGAGGTGGGGCTGGCCGATGCGGCGGGCCGCCGCATCGGCGGGTTCTCACTCGGTATGAAGCAGCGGCTGGGCATCGCCACCGCCCTGCTCGGCGATCCGCCCGTGCTCATGTTCGACGAGCCGGTCAACGGCATGGACCCGGAGGGCGTGCTCTGGGTACGCCGGCTCTTCCGCCGCCTGGCCACCGAGGGGCGCACGGTCTTCCTCTCCAGCCACCTGATGTCGGAAATGGAGAACACCGCCGACCATCTGATCGTCATCGGCCGGGGCCGCCTCATCGCCGCCGAGCCGCTACGGGACTTCGCGGCCCGCAGCACCCACAGCAGCGTGGTGGTGGGGACACCGCAGGCCGCCGAACTGGCGGCGGTGCTGACGGCGGCGGGCGCCTCGGTCGAGCCGGAGGGCTCGGCGGGCGCCGAGAAGCTCGCCGTGACCGGGCTCCCTGCGGACCGGATCGGGGCGCTCGCCTTCGAGAACGGTATCCGGCTGGACGAGCTGACCACCCGTACCGCCTCGCTGGAGGCGGCCTTCATGGAACTGACCGCCGACAGCGTCGAATACCTGGCAGGACAGCCCCGATGACCGCACTCGCCTCCGTCTCCCCGGCCACCCCCGTCGCCGTGCCACCCGCCCGCTTCCGCGATCTGCTCGCCTCCGAGTGGATCAAGATGCGGTCTCTGCGCTCCACCCCGTGGACGATCGGTCTCACCGTCCTGTTCGTCATCGGGTCCGCCGCCGTGGCGACGCTGGCGGACGACGCCGCCCGCTCCGGCCCCGCTGATTTCCTGCCCTTCGACGCCTACCCCGCGGCCGGCTACTGGACGCTGATGCTCGTCGCCGGCAGCATGGGCGCCCTCACCGTCGTGAGCGAGTACAGCAGCGGGCTGATCCGCACCACCACCGTGGCCGTCCCGGCCCGCGGCTCGGTGGTGCTGGCCAAGGCGGCCGTCACCGCCGTGCTGTGGACCGTGGTCGGCACGGCCGCCTCCACCGGTTCCTTCCTGGTCTCCCAGGCCGTCCTGGACGGGCACCATGCCGGCGTTCCGATCACCCACCCCGGGGTGTTCCGGGCGATGGTGGCATCCGCGTTGCTGGCTCCGGTCTGTGCCCTGGTCGGTCTGGGCCTCGGCGTCCTGCTCCGGCATGCCGCCGGGACCATGGTCACCAGCGTCTTCAGCCTGCTGATGCTGCCCACCATGTTCTCCGAGAGCAACCGCTGGTCGGCGGACATCAAACACGCGCTGGTGTCGGCCGCCTGGAACCGCCTGGTCCAGAACTGGGGGCCGCAACCCGGATCCCTGGGCTACACCGCCACGGTCCCCGGCTCCTGGATCGTGTACGTGCTCTGGCCGCTGATCGCGGTCGCACTCGCCGTGCTCGTCGTGAGGCACCGCGACGTGTGAGAGGCGCCGAGCCGCGAGGAGGTCGTCATCCAGTTGACGCCCCTCGCGGACGGGGGACGGCCCTCAGGCCCGGTGCACTCCCGCACGGCCGCGCCCGAGTCGCGGCTGCGACCCGTCCGGCCACAGCCGCGGCCTGCGCCGTGCGGCGAGGTCCTCCGCCCAGCCGAAGCAGACCACACAGCCGGCGACGAGGATCCAGACGAGGACGAGCACCGGCCAGGAGCTCTCCAGGAGCCAGGAGAAGTGCACCTCCAGGGCCTCGAAGCCCCAGAGCCGGTCCCACAGTGCCGCCGCGACGACGATGCAGACGTTGTGCCAGAGGTAGATCGTCACCGCGCGGGAGTTGAGGAGCGTGATCAGGCGGTCCCAGCGGCGCAGCCGGCGCGGCCACTCGGTCCAGGTCGGGCTGAGGTGCAGGAGCAGCAGGACCGTCGCGAAGGACCACAGGGCCTGGCCGAAGGGGATGTCGTCGAGGTCGTGGCCGGGCCGGAAGCCGTGGGTGAGGGCGTACCAGAGGCCCACGGCGGCGACGGCGGGCGCCACGGACGGGACGACGTACCGGGGCAGGCGTTTCAGGATGCCTTCCTGGTGGGCCATGCCGAGGAGCCAGCAGGCGCCGAAGGTGGCGAAGTCGGCGACGGCGGAGTCGAGCCGTGTGCTGGGGATGCTGACCCAGCCCCAGGTGACGGCGCCGGTGAGGGCGACCGGGGCGAGGATCGTCGGCCACGGCAGCGCCCGCAGGGCCTTGAGCAGGAACGGGGAGAGCAGGACGTACCAGAGGTAGGCGCGGACGTACCAGAGCGGGACGGCGAGCTGGGCCGCCCAGTCCTCGCTGAGGAAGCCGTGGACGCCGGGGAGGGTCTCGGCGGCCGACGGTTCGCTCAGCGGCAGGATCCAGTAGGCGAGGTGGAACCACCACCAGCCCGGGTGGCCCTCGGAGTCCGGTCCCCAGCCCTGGAGCAGCATGCCGGTCACGCCGATCGCGCCGAGCAGCCACAGCGGTGGCAGCAGTCGGCGCAGTCGGCCGCGTACGACCTGCAGGGCGGGTCGCTTGAGAGAGCGGGCCATGAGGTTGCCGGCGAGGGCGAACATCACGCCCATCGACGGGAACACCACGGGGAGCCAGGCCCAGCCCATCAGGTGGTAGAAGACGACGCGGAAGAGGGCGACCGCGCGCAGCAGGTCGAAGTAGCGGTCGCGGGCCGGTGGTTTGCGCGCCGGTTCGACCGGGGCGGGCTCGTCCTGGGTGTCGGTGGGCAGGGTGGGAGTCGTGGTCATCGGGCCGCCTCCTGGTCCACGGCCTTCTGGCGGGCCGCCGCCTCGGCGGGCGGCGCGGCCACCTGGCCCTTGCGCCGAAGTTTCTGCCAGCGCAGCCGGCCGCCGGTCAGGGCGGTGATCCAGGACTGGAGCAGGACGACGTACATGAGCTGGCGGTAGAGGATCTGCTGCAGGGGCAGTGAGATCAGCGGGGTGAGGCGTTCGCGGTCGAGGACGAAGGCGTACGCGGCGCAGGCGGCCTGGATGGCCAGTACGCCGAACCAGGCGGCGATCGTCTTGCCGGTGGGCCCGAAGAACAGCCCGTAGAAGAGGAACACGTCGAACAGGGGCGCCAGCAGCGGCGCGACGATCATGAACAGTGCCACCAGGGGCAGGCCCACGCGGCCGAAGCGGCCCGAGGGGCCCCGTTGGACGAGCGCGCGGCGGTGCTTCCAGATCGCCTGCATCGTCCCGTACGACCAGCGGTAGCGCTGCGACCACAGCTGCTGGACCGACTCGGGGGCCTCCGTCCAGGCGCGGGCCTTCTCCGCGTACACCACCCGCCAGCCGTCGCGGTGGATGGCCATGGTGATGTCGGTGTCCTCGGCGAGGGTGTCGTCGCTCATGCCGCCGACCCGGTCGAGGGCCCTGCGGCGGAAGGCGCCGACCGCGCCGGGGATGGTGGGCATGCACTGCAGGACGTCGTACATACGGCGGTCGAGGTTGAAGCCCATCACGTACTCGATGTGCTGCCAGGCACCGATGAGGGTGTCCTTGTTGCCGACCTTGGCGTTGCCGGCGACGGCGCCGACGCGCGGGTCGGCGAAGGGCTGGACGAGTTCGCGGACGGTGGCCGGTTCGAAGACGGTGTCGCCGTCCATCATCACGATCAGGTCGTGTTGGGCGTTGGCGATGCCGCGGTTGAGGGCGGCGGGCTTGCCCGCGTTGAGCTGTCTGACGACGCGTACGTTCGGCAGGTCCAGGTCCTCCACGATGCGGGCCGTGCCGTCGGCGGAGCCGTCGTCGATGACGAGGACCTCGATGGGGTGCTCGCTGCGCATCAGGGAACGCACGGTGTTCTCGATGCACTTGGCCTCGTTGTACGCCGGGACCAGCACCGAGACCGGCTCGGTGACCGGCGCGTCCGGACCCCAGGCGAAGCCCTTGCGGCGGGTGCGGCGGACGTGGATGCCGGAGAGCAGCAGCATCAGGCCGAAGCGGGCGAGGACCAGGAAGCCGATCACCGCGAGGCAGACGACCAGGACGGTGGTGATGGTGTCGGAGGCCCCCACCAGGAAGACCCAGGCCTTGCCCTTCCACAGGTCGAGGCCGGTGACCTCGGTGTGCGCGGAGGGGGCGTTCAGGGCTTCGGTGAGGTTCTGGAACCGGTAGCCGCGCTCCTTGAGTTCGGGCAGGAGCCGGTCGAGGGCCTGGACGGTCTGGTGGCGGTCGCCACCGGAGTCGTGCATCAGGACAATCGCGCCCTTGCCGTCCTTCGGGGTGGAGTTGCGGACGATCTCCGCGACGCCGGGCCTGCGCCAGTCCTCGCTGTCGTCGGTGGTCAGGACGGTGATGTAGCCGTGGCTGCCGACGTACTGGGTGACCGGCCAGGTCGCGTCGTCCATGGCGGAGGCGGTGGAGGAGTACGGCGGCCGGAACAGCGAGGAGCGGATGCCGACGGCGCCCGCGAGCGCCATCTGGTTCTGGGACAGCTCCCAGTCGATGCGCTTCTTGGTCTGGAGGGAGAGGTCGGGGTGGTTGAAGGTGTGCAGGCCGATCTCGTGGCCCTCGGCCGCCATGCGCCGGACCAGGTCGGGGTAGCGGGAGGCCATGGTGCCGGTGATGAAGAAGACGCCGTGCGCGTGATGCTTCTTCATCACGTCGAGGACCTTGGGCGTCCAGGCCGGGTCGGGGCCGTCGTCGAAGGTGAGGACGATCCGGTGGTCCGGCACGTCGAGGGTGGTGGCGGTGCGGCCGCGGGTGTCGATGACGGGGCCGCCCTCGAGGATCTTCTCGGGCACCCGGTCGGCGGCTGCCTCCGAGCGGATGCGGTGGTCGGCGAGGATCTCGCTGTGCACGTAGCCGCGCAGCATCAGCATCGCCGCCATGGCGACCAGGAGGAGCAGCGGCAGCAGTTGCCGCATCGGAAGCGGGCGTCGTCGAGCGGCCGTCGAACCGCCTGCCTTCCCGGTCTGCCTGGCGGATCGACGGTTGGTGCGGGTTGCCATCAGACGACGTTCTCCGGGGACGGGGAGGCGGGGCTCGACGAGTCCGGCGCCGGGGACGACGTCTGCTCGGACGCGGTGGGCACCGGCGAGGGCGTTCCCTCGGCCATGGTGCCGGTGCCGTCCCCGGCCGGGGACGGGGAGGAGACGGGCGAGGGGCTGTCGCTCGTCGGGGAGGGCTGCGGGGAGGACGGCGGCGGCGGCAGGACCGGCGCGCTCGAACCGGGGGCCGGGCCGGGCGTGGTGACGGCCGGGGTCGGCTTGACGGGGGCGCTGGTCGTGGGCCCGGGTTTGGCGGACGGGCTCGGTCCGGGCACGCCGGCGGAGGCGCTGGGCCGCGGAGTGCTGCCCGGCTTGAGGGCCACGCCGCCCACGGAGGGCGTGACGACCACGCCGGGCAGGAAGGGGCCGACCGGGCCGGGCAGGAGGGGGCCGACCGGCGGCAGGACCGGAGCGGTGGTCCTGCTGGGCTGCGGCGGGCTGTCGGCCTCGACCGTGGAGGCGGGTTTGTCATCGTTCTGGACCGGTACCGGCAGCCACGGCGCGTCGGAGTTGCCCGACAGGAGCGTGCCGACGATGACGGCGGCGTAGGAGGCGCAGGCGACGCCCAAGCAGATGCCGAGGCGACGGATCCGGAGCCTGCGGCGGCCGGTCTCGTCGACGAACACCGGTCCGTCGGAGGCTTCCTGGGCGCCGCCCGCCTCGCCCGCGCCCTGCGGCACGGCGTCACCGGACCGCACGGGGTCGAGCTGGACGGTCACCTCGCGCGGGTCGCTGGCCGCGGCCCCGCTGTCGCCGGGCTGTTCCTGCCAGGGGTCCCGGATTTCGGTGCCGGGGAGCTCGGCCACCGGGACCGGTGAGCCGTCACTCGCTCCGGTTTCCGGGAATTCCTGTGTGTTGACGCCCGTCACCGGTGTGCCTCGGGTCGAGGATGCCGCTTCGGGCCACTCCGGTTGAGCGTCTTCCCGCCATTTCTTCACGTGCGCTGTTCCCCCCACGGGACGATTCCGGGTGCGCGAAACGACCCGAGCGCACGTCGATGGAACCCGGCCCCCACCGGATTTTGCGCGCCCCCTTGACACAGGGCGCTCGGGGGCCCTGAATCTAGCGCAGAGGCGACCGGTAAGTGCGCCAACGCGTCAATTGCCTGTTTTTAGCATGTCCACGTCGATGGCCGGAATCCATCCATCAGCGGGCCGTATGAGCCATCCCTCCTCGGCCGACAGAAGGGCCGCGGCCCGTCGAAGCGCATCGAATCCCGGATGCACCAGGCCCTTTCGCCACACGAGCGACACCGGGGACAGTGGGACGGGATCGACGAGCGGCCGCAGCACCGTTCCGGGCATGGCCGGAAAATTCACCACTGCGAGGACGGGATTGCCCGTCTTCGACATGATCCGCCGGAACTCCTCGTCCCCGACGGCCAGCGGAACGGCCGGTGCCACCTCGATCTCCCGTCCGTCGAACAGCAGTTGGGCGAGATCGGTCCACTCCGGCGTGCGCGGGTTCCCGGCGCCCGCGTACACCCGCTCCCCCGCCAGCGCGGCCAGCGGCACCTCCTCCAGCGCCGCCAGCCGGTGCTCCTCGGGCAGCACCACCGCCATCGGCTCGAGGCGTACGGGCTGATGGTCGAGCTGGGACCGCAACGCCGGGGCCAAGCCCGCGAACCGGCCGAACGACGCGTCGAGCCGGCCGGCGATCATCTCGCCCGCGGCGCCCGTCAGCCCGCTCTCGTAGCGGGCCATCAGCTCGCAGTCGGGGGCGAGTTCACGCGCCCGGTGCAGCACGCGCCGCCCGGTGCCCAGCCCCGGGGAGTTGAGGTCCACCAACAAGGGCCTGGCCTGCCCGAACGCGGCCAGCAGCGCGTCCTGCGCCGCCAGCACACGGCGCGCGTACGGCACCAGCCGCTCGCCGTCGGCCGTCAGCGTCACCTGCCTGGTCGTCCGCACGAACAGCTCCGCGCCCAACTCCCGCTCCAGCCGCCGCACATCCCGGCTGAGCGCCTGCTGGGCGACGTAGAGGCGGGTCGCTGCACGCGTGAAGTGCAGATCCTCGGCGACGGCGAGGAAGGCGCGCAGGAGTCGGGGGTCGAGGTGTTGGGGCATCGGGCGAACTTACAACGCGGGTGCGTCAATCGGTACGGAGTAGGTGTTGGACCCCGTGATCACTCCCGGGCGACGGTGAGCACATGCCGCAATCGCCCCCGCACCGACGACCCCTGTACACCGTCACCGCCGACGCGCTGGTCGCCGTCGACTTCGACGCCCGCCGCGCCCCGGCTCGCGAGCGCCCGCCCGGCCCCTACCGTCGCCTCCTCGGCCTCCCGGGCGCCCGGGCGTTCACACTCGGGAATCTGATCGCGCGGCTGCCCATGGGCATGTTCAGCGTGAGCGCGGTCGTGATGATCGCCGGGACGCGTGGCTCGTACGCCCTCGCCGGCGCGGTCACCGCGACCGGGCTCGCGACGACCGCGCTGGTCGCCCCCTGGATCGCGCGGCTCGTCGACCGTCACGGCCAGGCACGGATCGCCGTACCGGCCGCGCTGATCGCCGCTCTCGGCTCGCTCGCGCTGCTGCTGTGCGTGCGTCACGGCGCCCCCGACTGGACCCTGTTCGCCGCGTACGCCGCGACCGCGACGACCCCCAACACGGGCGGGATGTCCCGGGCCCGCTGGGCGCACCTGCTGAAGGGCGACGCACGCGCCCTGCACACCGCGAACTCCTTCGAGCAGGCCGCGGACGAGCTGTGCTTCATGCTGGGCCCGGTCCTCGCGGCCTTCCTGAGCGGCACGCTCTTTCCGGAGGCGGGCACCCTGGTCGGCGTGGTGCTGCTGGTGACCGGCGTCCTGCTCTTCGCCGCCCAGCGCTCGACCGAGCCGCCACCGCGGCGCCGGCCGCCCGGTGGCGCCCCCTACCGCGCCCCCGGCATACCGCCGCTGCTGGCCGCCTGCCTCGCCATGGGAGCGGTGTTCGGCGCGACGGAGGTCGTCACGATCGCGTTCGCGGACGCACAGGGGCACCGTACGGCCGCGGGGGTCGTGCTCGCGCTCCAGGCGGCCGGTTCGTGCGTCGCGGGCCTGGCCTACGGGGCGATGAAGCCGGCCGGTCCGGCCGAGTCCCGCTACCCGTGGTGCGTCGCCGCGATGACGTCCCTGCTCACGCTGCCGCTGCTCGCGGCGACCCTCACCGGCTCGCTCCTCGCCCTGTCCGGCGCACTGCTGGTCGCCGGGATGGCGACCGCCCCGACCATGGTCACCGGCATGGCCCTCGTCCAGGAGCGCACCCCGCCCGGCCGTCTGAACGAGGGCATGTCCCTCGCGGTGACCGCCCTGCTCGGCGGCATCGCCTGCGGCAGCGCGACCGGCGGCTGGGTCGTGGAACACGCCTCCCCGGCCGCCGGTTTCGGAGTCCCGCCGGCGGCCGCGGCAACGGCCCTGCTGATCGCGCTCACCCTCACCGCCCACCGACCTGGTAGCGGCGGGCCCGCAGCCGCATGACAACGGGAGCGGGCCGTGGCGGTGCGTCGCAGCCCGTCGCTCAGCTGGTCCCGACGCCGCTGAACTGTGGAAGCACACAGAGGGACGCGACCCGCGACGGGCTGGACGCACCGCCACGGCCCCGACCCACCCACTCACAACAGGCGCCAATTCGTGCACACCCCATTGACGCACTCTCAGCCGCCACATACCTTCGCCCGTCGAAGCGCTTCGACGTCACGCATCGAATCGATTCGATGAGCGCTGCGTGACAACCCGAGACCCATCCGAACTCCGACCCCTCTGGAGACCCTGGATGTTGACGGCACGAAGGCGTGTGGTGGCGAGCGCGGTGATCCTGACGGGATCCCTGCTGATGACCTCCTGCGGCGGATCGGACGACGACGGCTCCTCCGACGGCAAGACCCTGCGGCTGTGGCACTACGAGGCCCCGAACAGCGCGATGGGCATCGCCTGGAACGAGGCCATCAAGGAGTTCGAGGCCACGCACCCGGGCGTGAAGGTGAAGTACGAGGAAAAGAGCTTCGAGCAGATCCAGAAGACCGCCCCGATGGTCCTGAACTCCTCCGACGCGCCCGACCTCATGGAGTACAACAAGGGCAACGCGACGGCGGGCCTGCTCTCCAAGCAGGGACTCCTCACGGATCTGACCCCGGAGGCGACCAAGCGCGGCTGGGACAAGAAACTCAGCGCGGGCGTGCGCACCACCAGCGTGTACGACACCAACGGCGTGATGGGCTCCGGCAAGTGGTACGGCGTGCCCAACTATGCCGAGTACACGATGGTGTTCCACAACAAGGACCTCTTCGCCAAGTACAAGATCGCCGAGCCGAAGACGTTCGACGAGCTGACCGCCGCGATGGACACCTTCGTCAAGAACGGCGTCACCCCGCTGGCCAACGCGGGCGCCGAGTACATCGCCCAGCAGTACCTCTACCAGCTGGCCCTCTCCAAGGCCGACCGCTCATGGGTCGACTCCTACGAGCTGTACAAGGGCAAGACGGACTTCCACGACCAGGCCTGGACGTACGCCGCCGAGACCTTCGCCGACTGGGTGAAGAAGGGGTACTTCGGCAAGAACTCCACCAGCACCAAGGCCGAGGAGGCCGGCGTCTCCTTCATCCAGGGCAAGGCGCCGATCCTGTTCTCCGGCAGCTGGTGGTACGGCCGCTTCCAGGACGAGGCCAAGTTCGACTGGGGCACCTTCCTGTGGCCCGGCTCGAACCTGACCCTGGGCTCCGGCGGCAACCTGTGGGTCGTCCCGAAGAACGCCAAGAACAAGGACCTCGCCTACGACTTCATCGACATCACCATGTCGAAGAAGATCCAGGACCTCCTCGGCAACAAGGGCGGCGTCCCGGTCGCGGCCGACGCCAACGCCATCACCGACCCCAAGGCCAAGACCCTCATCGCCAACTTCAACACACTGAGCCAGCGGGACGGCCTGGCCTTCTACCCGGACTGGCCGGTCCCCGGCTTCTACGACGTCCTCGTCTCCGAGACCCAGAAGCTGATCACGGGCAGCGGGAAACCGGACGCCTACCTCGACGCCCTCCAGGAGGCGTACGACAAGGGCGCGCCGAAGCAATGACGGTGACCGTCGAACGGGACGCGCGGGTGGTCGGCAAGGGCCACGGCCCCCGGCCCCCGCGCCGCCCCCGCTCCTCGTACGCGCTGTTCCTGCTCCCGGGCGCCCTCGCCTTCGCCGCGGTGGTCGTCGTCCCGTTTCTGATGAACACGGGCGTGAGCTTCACCGACTGGCAGGGCGTGGGCAGCCCGAAGTGGGCCGGGCTCGCCAACTACCGCGAGCTGATGGACGACTCGGAGTTCTGGGAGTCCTTCCGGCACAGCCTGTTCATGGTCGTCGCCATGGCGGCGATCCCCACGGTCCTCGGACTGGTCCTGGCGGCCGCCCTGTTCGACTTCGTCGGCAAGCACTTCGGGGCGAGGACGGCCGCCGTACTCCGTGCCTGCTTCTACCTCCCCCAGGTCCTGCCGATCGCGGTCGCGGGCATCGTCTGGAGCTGGATCCTGGCCCCCGACAACGGCTCGCTCAACGAACTCCTCAAGGCGATCGGCCTGGGTTCCTGGCAGCAGGACTGGCTCGGCGACCCCGATCTCGCGCTGTACAGCGTGATGGGCGTGATGGTGTGGGTGCAGCTCGGCTTCCCGCTGGTCGTCTTCATGGCCGGCCTGCAACGCGTCGACCCGCAGCTGTACGAGGCGGCCGAGCTGGACGGCGCCGGCTGGTGGCGCCGCTTCTGGCACATCACGCTGCCGCAGATCCGCCCGGAGACGTATGTCGTCCTCACCTGGTGTTCGATCGCCGCGCTGAAGGTGTTCGGCGCGGTGTACGTCCTGACCAAGGGCGGACCCGGCGGCGCCACGAACGTCCCGTCCTACTTCTCCTTCACCACGTTCTTCGAGAAGACCCAGGTCGGCTACGGCGCCGCGATCTCCACCGTCCTGACCGTGATCATCCTCGCCCTCTCGCTGGTCGGCCTGAAGCTCCAGACCCGCGCGGAGGACGCCGAGGAAGGGGTGCGCACATGACGAGGGCCCTACGCCGTTACCCGGTTCTGATCGCCCTCTGCCTCGCCGCCCTCTTCATGGTCGTCCCGTTCCTGATCGTGGCGGTCAACGCGGTCAAGTCCCCGGCCGAGTACTCCCGGAGCGGCCCGCTGAGCCTGCCCGACGGCCTCTACCTGGACGGCCTGAAGGACTTCTGGGAGCGGGTGGACTACAGCCAGAAGCTGATGAACTCCGTGCTGATCAGCGGCTCGGTGGCGATCCTCGCGGTGGTCCTGTCAGTCCTCAACGCCTACGCGATCGGCATCGGCCGCATCAAGGGCCGCACCTGGGTGCTGGCCTTCTTCGTCCTGGCCAACATGCTGCCGCAGGAGGCGCTGGTCTACCCGGTGTACCACCTGAGCAAGCAGGTCGGCCTGTACGACACCAGGCTCAGCGTGATCATCGTCTTCACGGTGATCCAGGCGGCCTTCGGCACGTATCTCCTGTCCTCCGTGCTCGGACAGTTCCCCCGGGAGATCATCGAGGCCGCCCGTATCGACGGCGCGAACAAGTGGCAGGTCCTGTGGCGGATCGTCGTCCCCGTCAGCCGACCCACCCTCGGAGTGCTGATGGTGTTCTTCTTCATCTGGACCTGGAACGAGTTCCTGCTCCCCCTGGTCATGCTGATCTCCAACGACAACCAGACGGTGTCGGTGGCCCTCGGTGTCCTGCAGGGCCAGCGCCTGATGGACGCCACGATGACCAACGCGGCGGCCTTGCTCGGCGTCCTGCCCGCCCTCGTGTTCTTCCTCGTCTTCCAGCGAACGCTCACCCGCGGCATCGCGGCGGGAGCCGTGAAGTAAGGAACCCCCCACCCATGAAGTTCACCGACGGTTACTG
The DNA here is from genome assembly GCF_056436655.1 of Streptomyces sp. NPDC043427. Lineage (NCBI taxonomy): Bacteria > Bacillati > Actinomycetota > Actinomycetes > Kitasatosporales > Streptomycetaceae > Streptomyces > Streptomyces sp. NPDC043427. The sequence continues at coordinate 101,077 of NZ_JBWKCC010000020.1, forward strand.
GCTGCTGCGCGAGGGCGTCACCGCGTCCTACCCGGCCGAGGTGCACGACGTGACCGCGTCGGACGGCACGCTGGAGATCCACGCGCCGACCAGGCCCATCCGCTCCCGCGGCGACCTGATGACGGGACCCGTCATGACGATCAACGCGCACACCCCCATGCCCGACGTCATCGGCCTCACCCTGACCCACTTCACGGGCGAGGAGCAGCACGGCCCCGAGTTCGAGCTCACCGGGAGCGAGACCACCCCCCAGGTCTCCTACGACGACGAGCACGCGACCCTGACCTCCGGCGCGCTGTCCGTGAAGGTCGCCCGAGGCGGCCCCTGGCACGTCGAGTTCCTCGCCCACGGCCGCGTCCTCACCTCCAGCGGCCACAAGAGCATGGGCATCATGCGGGACGCGACCGGCGCGCACTACCTGCGCGAACAGCTCAACCTGGGCGTGGGGACCAGCGTCTACGGCCTCGGTGAACGCTTCGGCCCCCTGGTCAAGAACGGCCAGGTCGTCGACGTCTGGCAGTCCGACGGCGGCACCTGCAGCGAGCAGGCGTACAAGAACGTGCCTTTCTACCTGACGGACGCGGGCTACGGCGTCTTCGTCGACCACCCCGGCAAGGTGTCCTTCGAGGTGGCCTCGGAGGTCGTGTCGCGGGCACAGTTCAGCGCGGAGACCCAGGAGTTGACGTACTACGTCATCTACGGGCCGACCCCGAAGGACATACTGCGCAAGTACACGGCCCTCACCGGCCGCCCGGCCCTGCCGCCCGCCTGGTCGTTCGGGCTGTGGCTGTCGACGTCGTTCACCACGTCCTACGACGAGGAGACCGTCACCTCCTTCATCGACGGCATGCGGGAGCGCGAACTGCCGCTGTCCGTGTTCCACTTCGACTGCTTCTGGATGCGCGAGTTCCACTGGTGCGACTTCCAGTGGGATCCACGGGTGTTCCCGGACCCGGAGGGCATGCTGGCCCGGCTGAAGGATCGCGGGCTGCGGATCAGCGTGTGGATCAATCCGTACATCGCGCAGAGGTCGCCGTTGTTCGCGGAGGGCAAGGCGCTCGGGCATCTGCTGAAGCGGCCGGACGGCAGCGTCTGGCAGTGGGACATGTGGCAGCCCGGCATGGCACTGGTCGACTTCACCAGCCCGGCCGCCCGCGACTGGTACGCGTCGAAGCTGGAGGCGCTGCTCGCGCAGGGCGTCGACTGCTTCAAGACCGACTTCGGCGAGCGCGTCCCGCTCGACGTGACCTGGTCCGACGGCTCCGACCCGGAGCGGATGCACAACTACTACACGTACCTCTACAACCGCACCGTCTTCGATGTGCTGCGCAGGCACCGGGGCGAGAACGAGGCGGTCCTCTTCGCCCGGTCGGCGACGAGCGGGAGCCAGAAGTTCCCCGTGCACTGGGGCGGCGACTGCGAGGCGACGTACGAGTCGATGGCGGAGTCGCTGCGCGGCGGGCTCTCCCTCGGGCTGTCCGGCTTCGGCTTCTGGAGCCACGACATCGGCGGCTTCGAGGGCACCCCCACCCCGGCCCTCTTCAAACGGTGGCTGGCCTTCGGCCTGCTCTCCTCCCACAGCCGCCTGCACGGCTCCTCCTCCTACCGCGTGCCGTGGCTGTTCGACGAGGAATCGGTGGATGTGCTGCGGCACTTCACGCGGCTGAAGCTCCGGCTCATGCCGTATCTCTACGAGGCCGCCCGCGTCGCCCACAGCGAGGGCCTGCCGATGATGCGGGCGATGGTGCTGGAGTTCCCGGACGACCCCGGGTGCGCTCACCTGGAACGGCAGTACATGCTCGGCCCGGACCTGCTCGTCGCGCCCGTGTTCTCCGACGAGGGGGACGTCTCCTACTACGTCCCCGAGGGCACATGGACCCACTTCGTCACCGGCGAGACCGTGACCGGGCCGCGCTGGGTGCGCGAGCAGCACGAGTTCTCCAGCGTGCCGCTCCTTGTGCGGCCGGGTGCGGTGATCCCGGTGGGCGCGGTGGACGACCGGCCCGACTATCCGCACGCCGACGGGGTCACCCTGCGGGCGTACGGGCTGCGGCGCGGCGTCCAGGTGACCGTTCCGGTCGGGGACGCCACCTTCACCGTGGTACGGGAGGGGGACACGCTGCGGGCGTCCTCCAGTGATCCCTCGGCGCCGTGGGCGCTCGCGGTCGGCGAACGGATCGCGCGGGCGCAGGCGGGCACCGGCTTCCTCACCCTGGAGCTGGACTGATGGTCAAGATCACCGATGTGGCGAAGCACGCCGGTGTCTCGCCCAGCACGGTCTCGTACGCGCTGAGCGGCAAGCGCCCGATCTCCGAGGAGACCCGGCAGCGCGTCGAGGTGGCCATCCGCGAGCTGGGCTACCGGCCGCACGCGGGTGCCCGGGCGCTGGCCAGCAGCAAGTCGAACGTGCTGGCGTTGGTCGTACCGCTGCGGGCGGGGATCCATGTGCCGGTCGTCATGCAGTTCGCGGTCTCCGTGGTGACCACCGCGCGCCGGCACGACCACGATGTCCTGCTGCTCACCCAGGAAGAGGGCGAGGAGGGGCTGCGGCGGGTCGCGGACACCGCGCTGGTCGACGCGCTGATCGTGATGGACGTCCAGCTCGACGACCCCCGGCTGGCGCTGCTGCGCTCGCTGGAGAGACCGTCCGTGATGATCGGCTTTCCCTCCGACGCGGCCGGGCTGACCTGCATCGACCTCGACTTCCGGGCGGCCGGCGAGGTGTGCGTGGACCATCTGGCGCGGCTCGGGCACCGGGTGGTGGCGCTCGTCGGGTCGCCGCCGGAGGTGTATGTGCGCGGGACGGCGTTCGCGCAGCGCGTGGTGCAGGGGTTCACCGCCGCCGCCGACCGCAGCGGGCTGGCGTCGTCCGTCCATCCGTGCGAGGCCGGGCCCGCCGCCGCCCGCCGGGTCGCCGAGCAGCTGCTGCGCGAGCAGCCCGCGCTGACCGGGGTGGTCGTGCACAACGAGCCGGTCCTGGAGCCGCTGATCGACGCGTTCGAGCAGCTCGGGCTGCGGGTGCCCGGCGATCTGTCCGTCACCGCCATCTGCCCGGACGAGCTCGCCGAGAGCGTCCGGGTGCCCGTCACCTCCGTCGCCCTGCCGTCGGCCGATGTGGGCGAGCAGGCGGTGGAACTGCTGGTGCGGAAGCTGGGCGGCGACGACGTACCGGAGGCGACACTGCTGCCACCCCGGCTGACCGAACGCGCGAGCACGGCACCACGCAACGCCTGAAAGCCCTGATGCCAGGCCCTAATCGAAGGAGCGGCGTTCATGAGAGGCAAGAGAGCAACACGCAGAACGACCCTGGTGATGGCCCTGGCCCTGATCGCGGGCCTCGGCGCCACGGTCCCGGCCCAGGCCGATCAGACGTACCCCTTCCGCGATCCGAAGCTGCCGGTGCGGCAGCGTGTCGACGACCTGCTCGGCCGCCTCACCCTCGACGAGAAGGTCTCCCTCCTCCACCAGTACCAGCCCGCGATCCCCCGCCTCGGCATCCAGTCGTTCCGCACCGGCGCCGAGGCCCTGCACGGCGTTTCCTGGCTCGGCGAGGCCACCGTGTTTCCCCAGGCCATCGGGCTGGCCTCGACCTGGAACCCGGAGCTGATGCAGCGGGTCGGTTCGGCGGTCGGCGACGAGACGCGCGGCTTCCAGCAGGAGCGGCCCGACGGCTGGGGCCTCAACCTGTGGGCGCCCGTGGTGAACCTGTTGCGCGACCCGCGCTGGGGCCGCAACGAGGAGGGCTACAGCGAGGACCCCCAGCTGACCGGCGCCCTGTCGACGGCGTACGGCGAGGGCCTGACGGGCGGCGACCCGGACCACCTCAAGACGGCGCCCACCCTGAAGCACTACCTGGCCAACAACAACGAGTGGCACCGCACGACCACCTCCTCCGACCTGCGCCCGCGCGTGGCGAAGGAGTACGACGAGGCCGCGTTCAAGCCGGCGATCGAGGCGGACGCGGCGACCGGCGTGATGTCCTCCTACAACCTGGTCAACGGCCGCCCCAACACGGTGAACCCGGACCTGAACGACGTCGTGCGCTCCTGGACCGACCGCGACCTCTTCAACGTCACCGACGCCTTCGCGCCGGCCAACCTCCCCGGCGACCAGCGCTACTTCCCCACCCTCGCCGAGGGCGACGCGGCCGCCCTGAAGGCGGGCATCGACAGCTTCACGGACAACGACGCGGACTCCGGGCCCACGGTCAACGCGGTCAACTCGGCGTTGCGGCAGGGCCTGCTGGACGCGTCGGACATCGACACGGCCGTCTCCCACATCCTGTCCGTCCGGGTCCGCCTCGGCGAGTTCGACCCGGGCGGCGGCAAGTACGGCGCCATCGACAAGTCCGTGATCAACAGCCCGGCCCACCGGAAACTGGCCCGCGAGGCGGCGACCGAGGGCGCCGTCCTGCTGAAGAACCAGGCGAACACGCTGCCCCTGAAGGCGTCCCGGAAGAACGTGGCCGTCGTCGGCCCCCTCTCCGACTCGGTGTTCACCGACTGGTACTCCGGCACCCTGCCGTACGCGGTCACCCCCGCCGACGGCATCGCGGCCAAGCTGGGCACGTCGGTCACGGGCAGCGAGGGCGTCGATCGGATCACCCTGAAGGACACGTCGACCGGCAGGTACGTCACGGCGGGGACGGGCACGGCGGGCGCGACGCTGAAGGAGAGCGCCTCCGCACCGACCCCGGAGACCCAGTTCGACGTGTTCGACTGGGGCCAGGGCATCGTCACCCTCCGCTCGGCGGCCAACGGCCGCTATGTCGGCTACAACTGGTCGAACTTCGTCAACGACCAGGTGCAGCCAGGCGGATGGTTCGCCCAGCAGCAGTTCCGGCTGGAGCCGCAGGACGACGGCTCCTCCCTGCTGCGGTACGCCGGGTACGAGACCGAGGAGTCCTGGTGGTCGAACCCGGTCTACCTCGGCCCGACGGGCGAGGACGGCACACTGGGCCTGGTCCCGAAGGAACAGGCCGCGCACTACACGAAGGGCGTCGTCCGCGACGGCCTGAAGGAGGCCGCGGCCGCGGCCCGGGGCAAGGACACCGCGGTGGTCGTGGTCGGCTCCAACCCGTTGATCAACGGCCGCGAGGCCCACGACCGCACCGACATGGGCCTCGCCCCCTCCCAGGAAGCCCTGGTCAGAGCCGTCCGCAAGGCCAACCCCCACACGGTCGTGATCGTCCAGAACAGCTACCCGACCACGCTCGGCGCCTTGCAGAAGGACATCCCGGCGCTGCTGTGGACCTCCCACGCGGGCCAGGAGACCGGCAACGCGCTCGCCGACCTCCTGTACGGCGACGCCAACCCGTCGGGCCGCCTCACCCAGACCTGGTACCGCTCGGCGTCCGACCTGCCGTCGATCCTCGACTACGACATCATCAAGTCCGACCGCACCTACCAGTACTTCCGGGGCCGGCCGCTCTACCCCTTCGGGTACGGCCTGTCGTACACCTCCTTCCGCTACGGCGAGTTGAGGCGCGTGCACGGCGGCTACGAGGTGAAGGTCACCAACACCGGCAAGCGGGCCGGTGACGAGGTGGTGCAGCTGTACGTCCATCAGCGCACGTCCCGCGACAAGCAGCCGCTGAAGCAGCTGAAGGCGTTCGAGCGGGTCTCGCTGAAACCGGGCGAGTCGAGGACGGTCCGCCTGGAGCTGGCCACCCGCGACCTGGCCCATTGGGACGTCACCCGCTCGAAGTGGGTCGTGGAGACGGGCACGTACGACGTCATGGCCGGGGCGTCCTCAAAGGACCTCCGCTCCCGTACGACCTGGCAGGTCAGGGGCGAGACGATCCCGCCCCGGGACCTGTCGAAGGTCACGCGCGCGGAGAACTTCGACGACTACGACGGCATCCGTCTCGTCGACGAGTCCAAGGTGCGCGGTACGGCGGTGGGTTCGGTGGCCGACCGGGCGTGGCTGAGGTTCGCGGACACCCGACTGGGCGCCGGTGCCTCGACGTTCAGCGCCCGTGTCGCCGGCGCGTCCGGCACGGTGGAGGTCCGGCAGGGCTCCCCCACCGGTCGGGTGCTCGGTACGGCCCGCTTCGCCGGGACCTCGTCGCCGTACACGTACGAGACGGTGACGGCCGAGCTGTCGGGTGCGGCGAGGGGACGTACGGACGTGTACCTCGTCGTGCGGGGCGAGGGGATGCGGCTGTCCACGTTCAGTCTGCACTGACCGGCCGCGGTCAGACGCCACCGTAGGAGACGGTCCGGCCCGGGTGCACTGCGCGGGCGACGCGTTCGGTGAGGAGTTCGCCCTCTCGCCACAGTCGCTCCATGGCTGCCTGCTCCCGGGCGCCGTCGCGGTCGTCCAGCCAGCCGTCGATGGCCGCCTTGTGGCCCTGCGCCCAGGTGTTGAGGTCGGCCACCAGGTCGTATGAGAGGTCGAGGGCGGCGGCGGGGTCGTCGGGGGCGAAGTCCATGAACCCGTCCGCGCGCAGCGGATACCACCCGTACTCGGCCTGGACGATGATGTGGACGGGGTGCGGCGGGGTGCCGTGGGCGTCGGGGGTGAGGTGGGTGCGTCCGCATCCCCAGCAGACGAACTTCTCGGTCCGGTGCCGCTCGTCCCAGTAGCGGACGGTCCAGTCCGGGCCGAGGTGTTTCGCCAGCGCACGGGCCACGTCCAGGCCCTCGGCGACGTGCTTGCGCAGCGCAGGGCGGGAGGTGAAGCCGCCCCGCGGCCGGGCCAGGGACCAGGAGCTCAGCCGGTCGGCCAGAGTGACGGGGAGCTCCTGGTCGAGTGGTTCGTCGTCGGCGAGAAGGGGCCAGGAGCAGGAGTCGGCCTCGGCGCGGACGAGCAGGTGGCGGGGTTCGGTGGGGTGGTTCATGACATCGGCCGCTCGTCCAGGATCCGGGCGTGCAACCGCTGGCCGAGGTCGGGATCGACGCGGGTCACGACCTCTGTCAGCGCGTCCGCCGTCGGTTCCGGCAGCTCCCGGTCCAGCATCTGAAGCACGTCGTCGGCTCCGTCCGTGCGGACGGGCCGGACGTCGGGCGTGAACCCGGGGTCGATCTCCCGCAGGCGCTCGACGCACAGCTCGGCGATCCGGCGCAGGGTGCCCTGGGGATCGGTGTCGAGGCGGCCTTCGTGGTCGCCGCCACGGCCCATCATCTCGCGCCACAGGAGGCGGATCGTGTCGTCGGCCAGCGGTGACTCCAGGAGCCGCAGCGCGTCCTCCAGCAGCGCGTGGGCGTGGACACCGGGTACGTCGCCGGCGCCGTCGCGGATGGCGCTGTGCACGTACTGGTCGGCCGAACCCCACAACCACGGCAGCCCGAACTCCCCGTCCAGCCGGGGCCGGACCACGTCGATTGCGTCGAAGCGGGGCCACCGGACCCGCAGACCGTCGTGGCCCATACGGAAGGGGTGCCCGAACGACGAGCCCAGGTCCTGGTAGCGGTCGTACTGGTCCAGGTCGATCGGGAGGGAGTACGCCTTCATGGCCCGCAGGTAGAGGCGGTACCCGAGGTCGGCGTCCACGTCGACGGCCACCCGTTCCAGCGCGGCCGCCGTCCCTCCCAGCGCGTCGGCGGACCGCTGGATCTCCGCCACCGCCCCGTCCCGCATGACGTCCTGTGGCTGAGGGCGCCAGTACCCCTGATACGGCCCCGGGGGCCTGCCGAGCTCCTTGCGGGGCGTACGGGCCGCGCACGTCTCGTCGATCCGCCGCAGCCAGTCGCGCACACTCACGCCCTGTGCCTCGGGGCGCCAGGCGCCGCCGGTGGCCGCGTTCCACATCTCGGCGAGCACGTCGTCCGGCAGCGTGGAGTCCAGCAGGGCCCGCAGGTCCTGGCGCAGCTCGGTGACGTACCCCCAGTCGTCGTGGAAGACGTCCCAGCCGAGGATCTTCCGCTTCTCCTCGTCGACCGTGTCCCACGTCGACCAGTCGACGAAGTGCTCGGCGTCGTCCGCGTCGAGCCGCGCCACGACCAGCGCGAGCGCGTCCTCCGCGCTGTCCACCCGCGCGGAGACGAACCCCTCCGTCACCCCGCTGAGCCCGAAATCCGTCTCGTACCGATCGCGAGCCGGCTCACCTTTCATGTTCATACCCCCTCCACAGACGAAGGCCCCGCTGCTCGCAAGCAGCGGGGCCTCGCCCACATGGGTTGGGAGGTCCGAAAACCTCCCGATCGTGGAGATGGCGGGAATCGAACCCGCGTCCAACGGTGCAGAATCAGGGCTTCTCCGTGTGCAGTTCGCTGCGATTTTCTCGGCCCCGGCGATCACGCGAACAAGTCGCCGACGGGCCCAGTCACTGTTTGATTTCCCAGCGAGCCCCGTGACCGGGCTCGATGGTTTAGTTCCCTAGATTATGCCAGGATCCGGGTCGGGAACGCTCCCGGGCTGACACCCATTAAGGGTCCTTCACTCACTGCTTATTAGGCAGCGAGGGCGAAGGACTGGGAATCGCGCTTTGTAGTGGCGATTATTTTTTGCGACATATGGTTTACGAGATCATTGCCGCTTCCTCGACACGCTTCCCCTGCTTCGACAGCCGCTGTCGAAACCGATCATCCCCATGTTGTTTTGACAATCCCTCCGGAGAGGGGCGCGCACCCGCTGTGGGGTGCAGTCACCATCGTACGTGACCAACGCAGGTGGGTGCCAGCGTATTCCTACGCGCCCCGCTGCTTCCGCTTCGCCGCCGCGATCGCGCGGTCGGTCTCCCGGCGGTCCTGCTTCTCGCGCAGTGTCTGCCGCTTGTCGTACTCCTTCTTGCCGCGCGCCAGCGCGATCTCCGCCTTGGCGCGGCCGTCCCTGAAGTACAGGGCGAGGGGCACGATCGTGTGTCCGGTCTCCTCCGCCTTCACCTCCAGCTTGTCGATCTCCTCACGGTGCAGCAGCAGCTTGCGCTTGCGGCGCGCGGAGTGGTTGGTCCAGCTGCCCTGGCTGTACTCGGGGATGTGGGCGTTGTGCAGCCACGCCTCGCCCCCGTCGATCTGGACGAAGCCGTCGGCCAGCGAGGTCCGCCCCTGACGCAGCGACTTCACCTCGGTGCCGGTGAGCACGATCCCAGCCTCGTAGGTGTCGATGATCGCGTAGTCGTGGCGCGCCTTCTTGTTCTGCGCGACGATCTTGCGCTTGCCGCCCTTCTCGCCGTCACGCGACTTGGCAGCCGTCCCCTGCTTCTGCTGGGACTCCTTGGGTACGTACATTCCCTTGCTCATAGTGCGGCCATTTTCGCACTCCGAGGGGGCCGGAGGGAAAGCCGATTAGCCGGGCTCCGTCGGCTACGGTGCGTCCCCGAGCCCGCTCAGCACGGTCTGCGCCCGCTGGAGGGCACGCCCGTCGGCCTCCAGGTCCGGTGTGATGCCCGTGCCGTCGACGCCTCGCCCGGAGGGGGTGCGGTAGTGGCCGACGGTGAGCTCGGCGACGGAACCGTCGGGCAGCCGGCTCGGCATCTGGACGGAGCCCTTGCCGAAGGTGCGCGAACCGACGACGACCGCGCGGCCGCGGTCCTTCAGGGCGCCGGTGAGCAGCTCCGCCGCGCTCATCGTGCCGCCGTCGACGAGGGCGACCAGGGGCCGGGTGGTGTCGCCGTCGGCGTCGGCGTGCAGGACCTGCTGTTCGCCGTCCACGTCGTACGTGGCGACCAGGCCGCCGTCGAGGAAGGCAGAGGCGGCGGTGACGGCCTCGGTGACCAGGCCGCCGGAGTTGCCGCGCAGGTCGAGAACGATCTTGGCGTCGGCCGGGGCCTGCCGTACGGCGGTGCGAACGGTGTCGCCGGAGCCCTTGGTGAACGAGGAGATGCGGATGACGGTGACACCGTCGGCGAGGTGGCGCACGGTGACCGAGTCCGTGGACAGGCGGGCCCGGCGCAGCGTCTCGCTCCACGCGCGGGTGCCGCGCTGGAGGTCCACGCGGACGGTGGTGCCGGCGGGCGCGTCCGTGGCGTCACCGCGCAGTAAGGAGACGACCTCGGTGACCGGGCGTCCGTCGACGCTCTTGCCGTCGACGCGGCGCAGCAGGTCGCCCTCGCGGATCCCGGCGGCCGCGGCGGGCGAGCCGGAGGCCACCTTCGTGACCTCGATACGGCCGTCGCGTTCCTGGCGCGCCCACAGGCCGACGCCGGTGTACTCGCCGTCGAGGGACTCCTCGAACTCCTCGTACTCGCCCTGGGAGTAGATGGCGGCCCAGCGGTCGCCGCTGCGGCTGACCGCGCGTTGGGCGGCCTCCGTGGGGGACTTGCCGTCGGCCATGGCCTCGGCGGCGGCCCGGGCGACCTCCTCGTGGCGGCCCGTCGGGGCGGCCTGGAGGGTCTGGCCTGGCGCGGCCCTGCGCTCCCCCACAGGGAGGGACCCCGTCGCGGCACCGGCGACGAGCACGCTCGCGAACACCAATGTCAGGGCGGCCCCGCGGCCGAAACGGCGGGGCTGACAGAACAGGTCACGACCTGACATGGCGGTGAGTCTAGGACAAGGAGAAGGGCCGTACGGACGGTTGTCCGTACGGCCCTCGTGGCATGCGTCACCTGTTTCTCGCGTGGAGGCCCCGGCGTTCACGCCGGGGAAAAGTCGCATCCGGGTGCTTGCCACGCGGAGCGTCGACGCATCCAGGGCGCGGGACACGAACTCCGCACGCGTCATGCTCGTCCGGGCTGGTCTCAACCCGGCTGGTGCCGATGGCAGAAGACCTCCTGGAGCGCTGCTCCAGGAGGCCGCCTGAGCCAGGAATCCCCTCCCCCTCAGGGAAGGGAGGATTCAAACCTTGAGGTACTTGCGCAGCGCGAAGAACGCCGCCAGCGCGGGCATCAACAGGCTGGTCGCGAGGATGAGCGGGAGCTTCGTCAGAACGGCGTCCCAGCCGATGAAGTTGATCAGGTTCAGCTTCTCCGACAGGGCAAGTCCGTGATCGATGATGAAGTAGCGCGCGATGACCAGGAATCCGCACGCGACGGTGCCGCCGATGAGTCCGGCGACCGCGGCCTCCGCGATGAACGGCGCCTGGATGTAGAAACCGGAGGCGCCCACCAGGCGCATGATCCCGGTCTCGCGCCGACGGCTGAACGCCGAGACGCGCACAGTGTTGACGATCAGCATCAGCGCGACGACGAGCATCAGCGCCATCACCGCGCGGGCGGCCCAGTTCATGCCGTTGAGCAGTCCGAAGAGATTGTCCAGGATGCCCTTTTGGTCCTGCACGGACTGCACGCCGTCACGCCCGTCGAAGGCGGTCGCGATGACCTGGTACTTCTCCGGGTCCTTCAGCTTGATGCGGTACGACTCCTGCATCTGGTCCGGCGTGAGGGAGCTGGCCAGCGGGGAGTCGCCGAACTGCTCCTTGTAGTGCTTGTAGGCGTCGTCCTGCGACTCGTACGTCACCTTGTCGACGACCGACATCTTGTCGAGGTCGGCGACGATCGCCTTCTTCTGGTCGTCGGTGACGGCGCCCTTGGCGCAGTTGGGGTCGGACTCGGCGTCGCTCTTGTTGCAGAGGAAGACCGAGACGTTGACCTTGTCGTACCAGTAGCCCTTCATGGTGGTCACCTGGTCGCTCATCAGCAGCGAACCGCCGAACAGGGCCAGGGACAGGGCGACGGAGACGATGACCGCGAAGGTCATCGTCAGGTTGCGACGGAGACCGACACCGATCTCGGAGAGTACGAACTGGGCGCGCATGGCGTCTGGTTAAGCCTTTCCGTGGATCGTCAGTGCTGGTAGCCGTAGACGCCGCGTGCCTGGTCGCGGACGAGGCGGCCCTTCTCCAGCTCGATGACGCGCTTGCGCATCTGGTCCACGATGTTCTGGTCGTGCGTCGCCATCACCACGGTGGTGCCCGTCCGGTTGATGCGGTCGAGCAGTTTCATGATGCCGACGGAGGTCTGCGGGTCGAGGTTGCCGGTGGGCTCGTCGGCGATGAGGAGCTTGGGGCGGTTGACGAAGGCGCGCGCGATGGCCACGCGCTGCTGTTCACCACCGGACAACTCACCGGGCCTCCGGTCCTCCTTGCCGCCGAGCCCGACGAGGTCGAGCACCTGCGGCACGGACTTGCGGATCTCGCCGCGCGACTTGCCGATGACCTCCTGCGCGAAGGCCACGTTCTCGGCGACCGTCTTGTTCGGCAGCAGGCGGAAGTCCTGGAAGACGGTCCCCAGCTGGCGCCGCATCTGCGGCACCTTCCAGTTGGAGAGGCGCGCGAGGTCCTTGCCCAGAACATGCACCTGGCCCTGACTGCACCGCTCCTCGCGGAGGATCAGCCGCAGGAAGGTGGACTTTCCGGAGCCCGAGGACCCCACGAGGAAGACGAACTCGCCCTTCTCGACCTCGAGGGACACATCCCTGAGGGCAGGGTGGCTCTGCTTGGGGTAGACCTTGGAGACGTTGTCGAATCGGATCACGGATGCACCACGGGTCGCCGGGGGTAGATGAGCGTGACCATACGCGAAGCGGGTACGCGAGCGCAGGCGCCGGACGGGGTTGCGCCTGTGTTGTGCGCTTTTGTACCGAGTGAGAGCCGCACACCCTTCGTCGAGCCGTCCGCGGGGCCTACCGTCAAGAGGGCCGCGCTGAATTTGCCGGAACCTGGCACAGTGGAGGGGGAACGTTCTCGTTTCCGAGAGCGTTGTCTACGTGGAACCGGTGCAAGGAGGGCGAGCGCATGACGTACGACCGGCTGGTGTGCGCTAACTGCGCGGCGCCCGTGAGCGAGGGCCGGTGCCCGGTGTGCCGCGCCAACCGCGAGCGGCTGCAGCAGGACAACTTCTTGGCGGGGCTGAACCCGATGGCGCTCATCACGCTGTTGGCAGTGCTGATCGCCGCGGTGGCGCTGCTGGCGCACCAGACCGCGTAAGGGCCACAGCGGCCCGCTGAAGACGTGCGAGGGGCCCGGAGCGATGCGCTCCGGGCCCCTTACGTGTGCGACGTCCGTACGTTCCGTACGGCAGCGGCTACCGTCAGGCAGCGGCGCCGCCGCGGCCGCCCACCAGGCGCGGCAGGATACGGAAGCCGACACCGCCGGCGATCATCGTGGCGGCGCCGATCACCAGGAAGGTGGTCTGCGCGGCACCGGTCTCGGCGAGCTCCTGACCGTTGCCCTGGGCCTGTGCGTCGGAGCCGGAGTTGCCGGAGCCGGATCCGGTGCTGTCCGATCCGGTGTCGGTCAGGGACGAGGAGCCGGCCTCCTGGGCGGAGTCGTTGGAACCGCCGTCGGGGGCGGTGCCGGTGCCGCCGTTGCCGTTGCCGCCGCCGTTGTCGCCGGTGCCACCGTTGCCGTTGCCGCCACCGTTGTCGCCGGAGCCGCCGCCGTTGCCGTTACCGCCGCCGTTGTCGCCGGAGCCGCCGCCGTTGCCGTTACCGCCGCCGTTGCCGTTACCGGGGTCGGTCGGCGCCGGGTTGGTGGGGGCCGGGTCGGTCGGGGCGGGGTTGGTCGGCGCCGGGGCGGTCGGGGCCGGGTCAGTCGGGGCCGGGTCAGTCGGGGCCGGGTCGGTCGGGCCGGTCGGCAGTTCGGTGGGAACGGGGTCGGTGTCGACGTCGACGCCGACGCCCACGCCCTTCTGGTCGACGCTCAGGCCGACGCCGATGTCGAGTGCCGAAGCGGCACCTGCGGCGGTCAGCGAGGCGCCGGCCGCGATCACGGCCCCGGCGGCGATCCGCGCGACACGTATCCGCGTCTTCTTCGTCATGTGGTTGCTACCCCCAGTAGCTCATCGTCTATGAGGCGGCGTTCGGGGCCGTGATCAACGGAGAAGGAAGTGCGAAGTCCCCCGGTTCACATGCGCCCCAGAGATACGCATGCCGCGCATCACCCTTCCCATTTTTCAAAGCAACGTCAAGGACGTTGCGGGCGCAATGTCCCTCTCCGCCCTTGTTTACTGGGAATTGGAACCTGTGAGTGAGATGTAAAACCCCGACAAACGACAACTGCCGCCCTCGAGGCGGCAGTTGTAACGCGGTGTTCAAGTCGACAAAGTTACTTCTCTTGCTGCTTGCGCCAGCGAATTCCGGCCTCCAGGAACCCGTCGATCTCACCGTTGAACACGGCCTCGGGGTTGCCAACCTCGTGCTCGGTGCGCAGGTCCTTGACCATCTGGTACGGGTGCAGGACGTAGGAACGCATCTGGTTGCCCCAGGAGTTGCCGCCGTCGCCCTTGAGGGCGTCCATCTTGGCCTGCTCCTCCTGCCGGCGCCGCTCCAGCAGCTTGGCCTGGAGGACGTTCATCGCGGTCGCCTTGTTCTGGATCTGCGACCGCTCGTTCTGACAGGAGACGACGATGCCTGTGGGGATGTGGGTGAGGCGCACCGCCGAGTCGGTGGTGTTCACGCCCTGGCCACCGGGGCCGGACGACCGGTACACGTCCACCCGCAGCTCGGACTCGTCGATCTCGATGTGGTCGGTCTGCTCGACCACGGGGAGCACCTCGACGCCCGCGAAGGAGGTCTGGCGGCGGCCCTGGTTGTCGAAGGGCGAGATGCGCACGAGGCGGTGCGTGCCCTGCTCGACGGAGAGGGTGCCGTAGGCGTAGGGGATCTGCACGGCGAAGGTGGTCGACTTGATGCCGGCCTCTTCCGCGTACGAGGTCTCGTAGATCTCCGTCTTGTAGCCGTGCTGCTCGGCCCAGCGCAGGTACATCCGCTGGAGCTTCTCGGCGAAGTCGGCGGCGTCGACGCCGCCGGCCTCGGCGCGGATGTTCACCAGCGCCTCGCGGGAGTCGTACTCACCGCTGAGGAGCGTACGGACCTCCATCTCGTCCAGTGCCTTCTTGACGCCGGCGAGCTCGGACTCGGCCTCGGCGCGGGTGTCCGGGTCGTCCTCCTCCTCGGCCATCTCGAAGAGCACGGCGAGATCGTCGATCCGTCCGCGCAGCGCCTCCGCCTTCCTGACCTCGGCCTGGAGGTGGGACAGCTTGCTGGTGATCTTCTGCGCCTCGTCCGGGTTGTCCCACAGGGACGGCGCGGCCGCCTGCTCCTCGAGCACGGCGATGTCTGCCCTCAGCTTGTCGAGGTCCAGAACGGCCTCGATCGACTCCATGGTCGAGGAGAGGGACTTGAGCTCTTCGGATACATCGACGACTGCCACGCCCCCAGCGTAACGGCTCCGCCAAGCGGGCAGTGCCGGGCGACCCCGGCCGACGTCCGGCCACCCCGTACCGGCGCGCCGCCCCTGGGGGCCCCGCCCCCGGCCCCCCGGACCTTCGCCCACCCACCATCAGGGGCGAGGGGCACTTTCCGTCCGGCCGAATCGGGTGCTGGGTGGGCGTAGGCGGGGTCCAGGGGCGGAGCCCCTGCCGGGGTTGCAGGGGCAGAGCCCCTGCCCGCCTCAGGGCACCGCCGGTGCTGAGCTCTCCGTCGGCTCGTTCGGCGTCGCTCCCGCGTCATCGCCGGAGGTGGCGAGCCACGTACCGACCCCCACCGCGGCCGACAGCACCACCGCTCCCACTCCCAGCGCCAGCCGACGCCGCCGAGTGGCCGCCCGGTGCCGCGCGGAGCCCGGCCGGGGCGCGCCGGAGGCCCGCGGCGCCCGGGCGGTCCCGCGCGCACCCCCCGCCAACTCGTCCGGCGCGGGCACCCGCATCGACGTGTGGGTGTCGCGGTTGGAGTCCGCCGGTTTCGCCCCCGGCACGAGCGGCACGGCCCCCCGCCGCACCGGCGCCGAAGGGACCGGCTCCTCCGGCGGAGCCTCCCGTACGGACTCGTCCTCCGCCTCCGAGTCCGGCTCGTCCACGTCCAGCGGCGGCATCCCCGTCAGCGTCGGCAGCTGCTCCCGCAACCGCGCCGCGAGCTCCGAGGCCCGCAGCCGCGAGGCCGGCGCCTTCGCCAGGCACTGCACGATCAGCTGCCACAGCTCGTCCGGGATGCCCGGCAGCGGCACCACCGTCTCCGTGACGTGCCGCCGCAGCACCGCGCCCGGGTGCCCCCCGCCGAACGGCGTGAAGCCCGCGAGCAGCTCATACAGAACGGTGGCCAGGGCGTAGATGTCCACGGACGCCCTCGGGGGCAGGCCCTCCACGATCTCCGGGGCGAGGTAGTCCGGCGTCCCGATGATCTTCGTGGCCCGGGTCCGACGCGGCGTGTCGATGAGTTTCGCCACGCCGAAGTCCGTCAGCAGCGCGCGGTGCGAGCCGCCGGGGCCGAGAGGGCCCTGCATGTCCAGCAGCACGTTCTCCGGCTTCACGTCCCGGTGGACGACCCCGGCCGCGTGCGCCGCCGCGAGGCCCTCCGCGACGTCCGCCGCGATCGCCACCGCCGCCTCGGGCGCGAGGCGGCGCTCACGGACCAGGCGGGTGCGCAGGTCCGTACCCCGGACGAGGTCCATGACCAGGGCGAGGTCGTTGCCGTCGACCACCAGGTCGCGGACGGAGACGACGTGCGGGTGCTCCAGGCCGAGCAGCGCCGTGCGCTCCTGGACGAAGCGTCCGACGAGTTCCTGGTCGGACGCGAGGTCCTCGCGCAGCAGCTTGATGGCGACGGGGCCGTCCGGCCCCTCACCCAGCCACACCGTGCCGGCGCTGCCCCGCCCCAGGATCTGGTGGGCGGTGTACCGGCTGCCGATCTTCCGTGCCAAGGCTGCTCCTACAGACGCGTGTTGCCGTTAAAAGTACGCGTCCGACGAGCCAACCTTCACCGCGGAGACAGAAATCACCCGCCAGATGTCGACAAATCCACAGAGTCGTGGAAGTCCCGCCGCCAGGCAGTCCTACTGGCCGGAGCTCCCGCCCAGCTCCCCGATCCACCCGGTCACGGTGTCGAACCAGTCGGTGAGCTGCGCCCAGTAGCTCTTGCCGGTGCCGATCCACTCCTGCAGCGGGCTCAGTTCCCAGACCAGCCATCCCGCGACGAACAGGACGACGATCGTGAACAGGCACCCCTTCAGGCAGCCCAGGCCCGGGATCTTCATCGGGTTGGCGCTGCGCTGCCGCGGCGCCCGGGGCTCCCGTTCGGGCCGCTGCTGCGGCTGCTGCGGGGCGGGCGGCGGGGCGTACCGCTGGGGTTGCTGGGGCTGCGGCGTGGCGTACCGCTGCGGCTGTTGCTGCTGCGGATGGCCGTAGCCGGGCTGCGGCCGCTGCTGCGGCCGCTGCTGGGGGCGTTGCTGCGGCGCGGGCCGTGGCTGCTGCTGCGGGCGCGCGACCTGCCGCTGGGGGCGGCGGCGCAGCGGGTCCTCGCCGGGGTCCAGGTACTGCTGGACCTGCGTCTGCTCGTTGCGGTCGCGGGCGGCCCGCAGCTGGTTCTGCCAGGGGTGGGGCTGTTCGGGCGACTGCCCGCCGGGCTGGTTCTGCGGCACGGGCGGCATGACGGCCGTCGGGTCGGCGGCCCCGGTGTTGGGCAGGACGGCGGTGGGGTCCGCGGCGCCCGCGGGGCCGCCGGTGTGGGGCAGCACACTGGTCGCGGCGTTCGGGTCGTAGCCCCCGGCGCCGTTCTGGAAGGCCTGGGTCGGGTCGGCGGAGCCGGGGACGGTCGCGGGCGTCGGGTCGGGCGCGAGCAGCGCGCCGACGTTCTCCGCCGCGGCGATCTGCGCGGAGTTCGCGTGCACGCCGATGCCCTCGGCGACGACGCGCAGGCCGCGCGCGAGGTTCTCGGCGCTGGGCCGTTCGTCGGGGTTCTTGCGCAGGCAGCGCTCGATGACCGTCCAGAGCGGGTCGGGGACCGTGGAGGGGCGGCGGGGCTCGGCGCTCAGGTGCTGGTGCAGTACCTCGAGGGCGGAGCCGCCGGAGAACGGCGGACGGCCGGTGACCAGCTCGTACAGCAGGATGCCGGCGCCGTAGATGTCGACGGCGGACGTCTGCGGGCGGCCCTCGGCGGACTCGGGCGCGACGTACGCGGGCGTGCCGACGAACTCGTGCGTGCGGGTGAGGCCGGGTGAGTCGGCGAGCCGGGCGATGCCGAAGTCGGTGAGCATCGGGTGCATCTGGCCGCCGTTCTGCTGGAGCAGGACGTTGGCGGGCTTCAGGTCGCGGTGCACGACGCCGTCGGCGTGGCTGGCGGCGAGCGCGTCGGCGATCTGGGCGGTGAGCAGAGCGGCGCCGACGGGTGTGAAGGGGCCGTTCTCGCGCAGGTAGCGGTGCAGGTCGGGGCCGTCGACGAGGTCCATGACCAGGGCCAGGAGGTCGCCCTCGACCACCAGGTCGCGCACCCGGACGATGTTCGGGTGGGTCAGGCGGAGCAGGACGGACCGCTCCCGCAGGAACCGCATCACGATGTCCGCGTCGTTCGCGAGCTCCTCCTTGAGGACCTTGATCGCGACGGTCTCTCCGGGCTGGCCGGCCACGGCCGCCTCGGCGCCCGCGGTCTCGCGCTGGCGGGCTCGCCAGACGGTCCCCGTGGCGCCACGTCCGAGCGGCTCCTCGAGGAAGTACTTGCTGCCTACCGGCCGCACGTCATGCGCTCCCTGTTGCTTGCCAATGTTCCGACCCACTGTAGTGCCGTCCCGCCCGGCACCGGGTTGTCGACTTTCCCGGCGGTTTCCCCGGGGCTTGCCCAGGTCGTACGTACACGTTCCCGTCCATGTTCGAAGGAAAGACGCTCACCCCGGTCCACTGGTTGCCGAAGCCGGACGTGACCGATCTCAAGTGATCAATGTCGATGTTGTGGTCAGGCACTTTTGCGGGCAGAGCCGACCAATCAAGATCACTTGACGCCGAGGCAGGGGCGCGGTGTCAGTGACAGGTGCGAGGATGCTGCCAGTTACTGGCCGACGTGCTGGAAGGGACCGCTGACGGCGATGCAGATCCGGCTGACCGTCATAGACCCGCTGGGCCCGCCCTCCGAGACGCGGGCCCGTGCCGCGAGCTGCGACGTGCTGGTGACGGCGCCCGCCGGCACGGCCCTCGCGGCGGTGGCGTCGGCCCTGGCCTCGGCGGTCTCCGGTGACGGGGGTCCCGCTCCCGCCGAGCGCGGACGCGAGCAGGGCGGTGGTCCCGCCTCGCGCGGCCGGGAGCACACCGGCGCCACCGTGGTGCTGTACTCCGGCGCGGAGCGGCTGGACGCCCAGCGCTGCACCCTCGGCGAGCCCCCACTGATCGACGGCGCCGTGCTGTCCCTGGGCGCCCCCGCCGACCCCGAGCCCCACCCCGAGGTCGACGACGCCCCTGCGCAGCTGCATGTGGTCGCAGGACCCGACGCCGGCGGGGTCCATCTGCTGCACGGCGGGCAGATCCACGTGGGCCGCTCCGCCGACGCCGACGTCCCGCTCGACGACCCCGACGTCTCCCGTCTGCACTGCGCGGTCACCCTCTCCTCCGACGGCCGCGTCACGGTCGCCGACCTCGGCTCCACCAACGGCACCACGCTGGAGGGCACCCGCGTGGGCTCCCGCCCGGTCCGTCTGGCACCGGGCGCCCTGCTGCGCATCGGCGAGTCGGCCGTGCGTCTGGCCCCCGCCGGGGGCCCCGGCGCGCGCGTCCCGACGACGCCCGACGGCGAGGGGCACGTGCGCGTGTCGTGCGGCGGAGCCGCCGAGACGGACACCGGGGACTCCGGCAGCGGCGTTGCGACACCGGCGGCGACCCGACGGCCGTTCACGGTCCACGCGCGCGTGCCGAGCCCCGGGGGCACGGGCGCCACCTCCTCGCGTGAGTCGCCGGCGACGGACCGGACGGCCCATGCCGCGGCCGACGCGACCGACCAGGGCGAGCCGTCCGGGGACACCAGGCACGCCCACGGCGCCGTCGACTGGGCCGCCACCGCCACGCCCCCGGGCGCCCGGCCCCGCGCCTCGGCGGAACCGCCCGTGGTGCCGGGCCAGGGCGGGGCACCACGCATCGAGACCCCAGACGACCCGCACAGCACGCGGTCGCGGGTCAGCGGTACGGCATCCCGCAGCACCGCCGCCGATGCGACGCCCCGACGCTCCGCCCCCGGCACTCCCTCCCACGGCGCCCCCGGCGACGGCGGTGAAACCCACGGCGGCGGGTTCGTCTTCGGTGCGCCCGGCACCGACGGAGCCGCCCCCGCACGCTCCGGCACCGACCGACCGTCCGCCCCCGCCCCCACAGACCCGGACCCCCGCGAAACCGCCCACCGCAAAGGCACCCCCCTCCGCGGCACCGACGTCCCACAGGGCGTCCGCAAGCGCGGAGGCCTGTCCGCTTGGGCGCGCCGCCTGAAGGGCGGGCGCGGCACACAGGAGACGCCCGGGAGCGAGGCGTACGTCGCCGAGGAGGCGACCGGCGCGGTTCCCGAGCCGGTGGTCGTCGCCCCCGGGATGCCGGAGACCTGGCCGGACCCGGCCGCGCTGCTGCTGACGGCGCTGGGCCCCGGCCCCCGGCTGTGGGAGCGCGGACCGGGCCACCCGGAGGCACTGACGGTACGGCTGGGCACGGCCGACCGGGCCGCGCCCGACGGCTCGGGCCTGCTGCCCGCGGTGCCGGTGACGGCGGACCTGCGCGAGGCCGGGTCCCTGGGCCTGGCCGGACCGCGCACGCGGCTGTCCGGGCTGGCCCGCGCGGTGCTGGCCCAGCTGGCCGCGCTGCACTCCCCCGATGCCCTGGAGATCGTCCTGATCAGCACGGACCGCTCGCGTCCGCTGGAGGAACGTGTCGCCGAGTGGTCCTGGTTGGGCTGGCTGCCCCACCTGCGCCCGGGCCACGGCCAGGACTGCCGCCTCCTCCTCGCCCACGACCGCGAACAGGCCGCCGCCCGCACCGGCGAACTCCTGCGCCGGCTGGAGGACCAGCTGTCGGAGACCGGCACGGCACCGGCAGCCGACCGCGGCACCCCCGACCACGCCCCCGCCGACCGGTCCCACCGCCGCCCCTCCTGGGCCCAGGGCGCCGATGCCAAGGACGCCGCTCACCCGGGGCCGTACACCGTGGTGGTCGTCGACGGCGATCCCGGGGGCGCCGACCTACGGGAGGCGGTGGCGCGGCTGGCGGTGGAGGGCCCGCGGGCCGGGATACACGTCGTGTGCCTGGCGGAGACGGCGCCCGCCTCGCCCGCGTCGCCGGTGACGGAGACGTACGAGGCGGCCTGTACGGCGTCGCCGACGTTCCGCGAGTGCGGTGCGGTGGCGCTGCTCAGCGGGGACGTGGCGACGGCTCTGCGGCTGTTGCGGATCGCGCGGACCCCGACGGAGCAGGACCGTGCCGACGGGCACCCGAACCGGCGCTCCGGTCCCGTCGGCCACGGCACGGTGGCCGTCGTGGACGCCGTCTCCCCCGCCTGGGCGGAACGGTTCGCGCGGGCGCTGGCACCGCTGCGCACGGACGGCACCGGCGGCGAGCGCCACGCGCGTGTGTCGGCACCGCTGCCCCAGGCGGCACGGCTGCTGGACGAGCTCGGTCTCGCCCGGGCCACCCCCGCGTCCCTGATGGCGCGCTGGGCGGACGCGGCTGACGACGCCGAGGCGCTGGGTGGGCGGGCCAGGGCCGTGCTCGGCGCCGGTCCGCGCGGGCCGGTCGGTGTGGACCTCGTCGCCGACGGCCCGCACCTGCTGATCGAGGGCCCGGCGAGCAGCGGGCGTACGGAACTGCTGCGGGCCGTCGTCGCCTCGCTCGCCGCCGCCGAGCGTCCCGACCGGCTCGGCATCGTCCTCGTCGACGGCCGGGACACCGTGAGCACGGGCGGCACCGGCCACGGCGAGGGCTTGCGCGTCTGTACGGACGTACCGCATGTCACCACGCATCTCGCCGCGAACGACCCGGTCCGCATGCGGGAGTTCGCGCAGTCGCTGAGCGCCGAGCTGAAGCGGCGGGCCGAGTTGCTCGGGCGGTCCGACTTCGCCGAGTGGCACACCCACCGTGAGGTGTCGGGCCGGATCGTCGCCCAACGCGGCGCGTCGCGCGGCACATCCCCGGCGGGGGCCGGTGCGGGGGATCTCGACACCCCACCCAGTTCCACGCTGCGTTTGCGCCCCTCCGCGGCCGCGCGCCGGCAGACGGAGGCCGCGCCGCC
The DNA here is from genome assembly GCF_056436655.1 of Streptomyces sp. NPDC043427. Classification (NCBI taxonomy): domain Bacteria; kingdom Bacillati; phylum Actinomycetota; class Actinomycetes; order Kitasatosporales; family Streptomycetaceae; genus Streptomyces; species Streptomyces sp. NPDC043427. The sequence goes on from NZ_JBWKCC010000020.1 coordinate 122,916, forward strand.
GCTGCCCCGGCTGGTGGTGGTCGTCGACGACCTGGACGCGCTGGTCTCGCCCCCGCTCGGTTCACCCGGGCGGCCTGCGGCCGGGTCAGTGGTGCGGGCGTTGGAGTCGGTGGCCCGGGACGGTGAGCGGCTCGGCGTGCACCTGGTGGCGGCGGCCGCGCTGGGAGGCCGTACGGCGGAGTCGGAGACCACCCGGCGGGCCGCGCTGCGGATCACCCTCGAAGCGCCCGGGGCGGGCCCTGACGAGCCGTCAGCGGGTCGCGGGCGCCTGGCCCACGGGGACGGAGGGCTCATACCGTTCCAGGGTGGGCGCGTCACGGGACGCATCCCGCGCACGGCCACCCTGCGCCCCACGGTGGTTCCCCTGGACTGGCAGCGCATGGGAGACCCGCCGACCCGGCGGCCCGTGCGGGAACTGGGCAACGGCCCCACCGACCTCGCCCTGCTGGCCAGCGCGTTGGAGCGGGCGGCCCGGCAGGTCTCGGCGGCGGAGGTGCCGTCACTGCTCTGAAACCTGCATGGCCGGACCTGACGAACCGTCCGTCATCGGCCGGACCAGTCCGGTCCGTCTGAGACACAGTCACGAGGCGGTCACGATCCCCCGGTTGACAAGGTAGGCGCTCTTGCCGACCCCTGGCTCCCGGCGTAGACCAGTGCCACGGGACACGCTCGAACGTTCGACGAGGACGAAGAACGGGGCAGTGATGGTCAGCAGGAGCAGCACTCACCGGACACGCAGGGCCGCGAAGGCGGCAGCCGCCCTCCTCTCGGGAGCCCTCGCGCTCTCGCTCACCGCGTGCGGCGGCAGCGACGACGACAAGAACAGCGACAAACCCTCCGACAGCAGCAAGGCACCCGGCACCTCCCTCTCCCTTCCCAAGCTGGACGGCACGACCCTGCAGGTCGCCGCCGTGTGGACCGGCGCCGAACAGGCCAACTTCAAGAAGGTCCTCGCCGAGTTCGAGAAACGCACCGGCGCCAAGGTCACCTTCGTGCCCGCGCAGGACCCCATCGTCAACTTCCTCGGCTCGAAGATCGCGGGTGGAGCGCCGCCCGACGTGGCGATGCTCCCGCAGGTCGGCGCGATCAAGCAGGCCGTGGACAAGAAGTGGGCGAAGCCGCTCGGGGCCGAGGCACAGGCGGAGCTCGCGAAGAACTACTCCCAGGGCTGGCAGGACCTCGGCAAGGTCGACGGCAAGCAGTACGGCGTCTACTACAAGGCCGCCAACAAGTCGCTGATCTGGTACAACGCCAAGGTCTTCGAGAACGCGGGGGCGAACGAGCCCAAGACGTGGAAGGATCTCGTCACCGCCGCGCAGGCCATCTACGACTCAGGCGTGACGCCGTTCTCCATAGGCGGAGCGGACGGCTGGACGCTCACCGACTGGTTCGAGAACGTCTATCTCTCGCAGGCGGGGCCGGAGAAGTACGACCAGCTCGCCCAGCACAAGATCAAGTGGACGGACCCTTCCGTGAAGGAGGCGCTGACCACGCTGGCCGGGATCTGGGGCAAGAAGGACTTCATCGCGGGCGGTGCCGGCGGGGCGCTGCAGACGGAGTTCCCGGCCTCGGTGACCCAGACCTTCACCGGCGGCGACCAGCCGAAGGCGGGCATGGTCTTCGAGGGCGACTTCGTGCAGGTCAACATCGGTGAGACGAAGGCCAAGGTGGGCACCGACGCGAAGGTGTTCCCGTTCCCGGCGGTGGGCGACACCGCGCCGGTGGTCTCCGGCGGTGACGCGGCGGTCATCCTGAAGGACTCCAAGGGCGCCCAGGCGCTGGCCACCTTCCTGGCGTCGCCGGACGCGGCCACCGTGCAGGCCAAGCTGGGCGGCTATCTCTCGCCCAACAAGAACGTCGACCTGTCCTCGTACCCGAACGAGGTGCAGAAGAAGATGGCCGAGGCGCTGATCGCGGCCGGTGACGACTTCCGCTTCGACATGTCCGACCAGGCACCGCAGGCCTTCGGCGGCACGCCCGGCAAGGGCGAGTGGAAGGATCTCCAGGACTTCCTGAAGAGCCCGACGGATGTCGCGGGCACGCAGAAGAAGCTGGAGCAGGCCGCGGCACAGGCGTACGGGAGCTGATCCGGCGATGACGTCGCCACCGGCGGCAGGGGTCACCACGGCCCCTGCCGCTCCGCGCAGTCGCAAGAGCGTGACCGGCACCCGCAAGGCCGTGGCAGCCCTGTTCCTGTTGCCCGCCCTGGTGTTGCTGGGCGCGCTCGTGGTGTACCCGATCGGGTACTCGGTCGTCCGCAGCTTCTCCAACCAGTCCGGCGACGGCTTCGCCGGCTTCGACAACTACGAGGCCCTGTTCACCGACGACGGCATCCGCACCGCGCTGAAGAACAACATCCTCTGGGTGGTGTTCGCGCCGACCGTCGCGACCGCCCTCGGTCTGATCTTCGCGGTGCTGACCGAACGGGTGCGCTGGGGCACGGCGTTCAAGCTGGTCGTCTTCATGCCGATGGCGATCTCGATGCTGGCGGCCGGCATCATCTTCCGTCTCGTCTACGACCAGGACCCGGACAAGGGCGTCGCCAACGCCGTCTGGGTGGGCGTGCACGACACCTTCGCCCAGTCGTCGGCGTTCCCGAAGGCGCATCCGGGGCGGGACTCGCCGCTCCAGGCGCAGAGCGGCGGGTTCCTCACCAAGGCCCCCGTCCGCACGGGTGACACGATCCTGCTCCCCCTGGTCGGCGTCGCCCCCGACCAGATGCCCGACAGCGCGAAGAGAGCCGTGGCACCGAAGGCCGAGCCGGGGAAGATCACCGGAACGACCTGGCAGGACTTCACCCGCGGCAAGGGCGTCGGCGTCCTCGGCAAGCCCGACCCGGCGGAACTGGGCTACGCCGGGATGCGGATCGAGGCCGTCAGGGACGGCAAGGTGGTCGCGTCGACGAAGGCCTCCGACGACGGCACCTTCACCCTTCCGGACAAGGCCGACGGGGCTCAGCTGCGGCTGCCCGCGAGCAACTTCAAGGAGCCGTACAACGGACTGGACTGGCTCGGCCCTTCGCTGGTCACCCCGGCGATCATCGGGTCGTACATCTGGATGTGGGCGGGCTTCGCGATGGTGCTGATCGCGGCGGGGCTCGCGGGGATGCCGCGGGAGCTGCTGGAGGCGGCCCGGGTCGACGGGGCCAGCGAGTGGCAGGTGTTCCGCAGGGTCACCGTGCCCCTCCTCGCGCCGGTCCTCGCGGTCGTCGCCGTCACCCTGATGATCAACGTGCTGAAGGTCTTCGACCTGGTCTTCATCATCGCGCCGGGCTCCTCGCAGGACGACGCGAACGTGCTCGCCCTGGAGCTGTACCGGAAGGGCTTCGCCGAGGACCAGCCGGGCATCGCCAGCGCCATCTCGGTGTTCCTGCTGCTGCTCGTCATCCCGGTGATGTGGTTCAACATCCGGCGGCTCAGGCGGGAGGTGCGGCGATGACGAAGTGGCTCGTGCAGAAGGTCAACGGTGGCCTGGTGCGCGTCTTCCTGCTCCTCATCGGCCTGTTCTGGCTCGTGCCGACCATCGGTCTGCTGCTGTCGTCGCTGCGCACCCCGCAGGACATGGCGGCGAGCGGCTGGTGGACGGTCTTCTCCAAGCCGTCCCAGCTCACCTTCGACGCCTACGACAAGCTCCTGCAGAACAGCGACATCACCGACTCCCTGGTCAACACCGTGCTGATCACGGTCCCGGCGACGGTCCTGGTCGTGGTGATCGGCTCGCTCGCGGGCTACGCGTTCGCGTGGATGGAGTTCCCGGGCCGGGACTGGTGGTTCCTGGGCGTGGTGGGGCTGCTGGTGGTGCCGGTGCAGGTGGCGCTGATCCCGATCGCCGAACTGTTCGGCAAGATCGGTCTGTTCGGTTCCGTCCTCGGGGTGATCCTCTTCCATGTGGGCTTCGGTCTGCCCTTCGCGGTGTTCCTGCTGCGGAACTTCTTCGCGGAGATCCCGAAGGAGCTGCTGGAGGCGGCCCGCCTGGACGGCGCCGGTGAACTGCGCCTGTTCGCCCGCGTCGTGATGCCGCTCGGCGGGCCCGCGATCGCGAGCCTGGGCATCTTCCAGTTCCTGTGGGTGTGGAACGACATGCTGGTCGCGCTGGTGTTCACCGACTCCGGCAGCCAGCCGATCACGGTCGCCCTGCAGACACAGGTACGGCAGTTCGGCAACAACATCGACGTCCTGGCGCCCGGCGCGTTCATCTCGATGGTGATCCCGCTGGCCGTGTTCTTCGCGTTCCAGCGGCAGTTCGTGTCCGGTGTGATGGCGGGCGCGGTCAAGTAGCGAGAAGCGGAGCGTTTCTGAGCGGGTGGGCCGACACCGGCCCGCCCGCTCGCGTTCACCCACGATCCCCCGTATGCCGTACCGAACCGTAACCAATTCACTCCATTGGCCGTTCCCGGGCAGAACGCCCGCGCCGACCCATGGATGCCCCTTGCCCAGGTTCAGTGTCATCGTCCCCGCGTACAAGGTTCAGGCGTACCTGCACGAGTGCCTCGAATCGGTGCTTTCCCAGTCCTGTCCCGATCTGGAACTGATCGCGGTCGACGACTGCTCGCCGGACGCCTGCGGCGAGATCATCGACGAGTTCGCCGCCCGCGACCCGCGGGTGAAGGCGCTGCACCTGCCGGAGAACCAGGGCCTGGGCCGTGCCCGCAACGCCGGGATGGAGCAGGCGACCGGCGACTACCTGCTCTTCCTGGACTCCGACGACACCCTCACCCCCGACGCGCTGTTCGCCGTCTCCGACCGGCTGAAGGAGACCGGCGAACCGGACGTCCTGCTCTTCGACTACGCGCGCACGTATTGGTCGGGCGAGGCGGTCCGCAACAAGGTCGCCCCGCAGCTCACCGAGCAGGGCCCGGCCCCCTTCCGTCTGGAGGACCGCCCGGGCCTGCTGCGGGTGCTGATGGTGGCGTGGAACAAGGTGTACCGGCGGGACTTCGTCGAGCGCGAGGGCCTGACCTTCCCGCCCGGCTACTACGAGGACACGCCCTGGACGTACCCGGCCCTGATGGCCGCGGAGTCCCTCGCCACCCTCGACCGGGTCTGCGTGCACTACCGCCAGCGCCGGCAGGGCAACATCCTCGGCACCACCAGCCGCCGGCACTTCGACGTGTTCGAGCAGTACGACCGGGTCTTCGCGTTCGTCGCCGAGCGCCCCGAACTCGCCCGCTGGCGGCCGGTGCTGTTCCGCCGCATGGTCGACCACTTCACGACGATCTTCACGCGGCGGGGCCGGCTCCCGCGCGGCACCCGCGCCGAGTTCCTGCGCAAGGCCCGCGCCCACTACCGCCGTTACCGCGTCCCGGGCGCCCCGGCCCCCCTGCGCGCCCGACTGCGCCACACCCTGGTCCGCCTGGGCCTGCACCGCACGTACCGCGCCCTGCAACTGGCCATGGCGCTGCGCCGCCGCACCCGCGGGCGCGTCGCCAAGCTCGCCCGGTCCCTGAAGGCGGCCCTCCTCCAACTCCACTACAGGATCCAGCTCCACCTGCCCCTGCGCGCCGACCGGGCCGTCTTCAGCGCCTACTGGGGCCGCGGCCACGGCTGCAACCCGGGCGCCTTGGAGCAGGCGCTGCGCACCCACGCCCCACATGTGCGCACGGCGTGGATCGCGCGTCCCGAGTACCAGGACACGGTTCCCGAGGGCACCCGTCGGCTGAGCCCGGGTTCGGCCGCGTACTGGACGGCGCTCGCCCGCTCCAAGTACCTGGTGAACAACGTCAACTTCGACCGCCGTCTGGTCAAGCGCCCCGGCCAGGTCTTCGTCCAGACCCAACACGGCACGCCCCTCAAGCACATGGGCCTGGACCTGCGCGAGCACCCGGCGGCCGCCCGTGACATGGACTTCGGGGAGCTCCTGCGGGGCGTCGACAAGTGGGACTACGTCCTGTCCGCCAACCGCCACACCACACTGACCTGGGAGCGCGTCTACCCCGGCGGCTACACCACTCTCCCTTACGGCTATCCGCGCAACGACGTCTTCCAGCGGGCCACCTCGGCGGACGTGACCCGGCTGCGCGAGTCGCTCGGCATCCCGCAGGACGCGATCGCGATCCTGTACGCGCCGACCCACCGCGACTACCGCCGCACCCAGCGCAGCCCCCTCGACCCGGAGCGCGTCCTGCGCCGCCTCGGCCCGCGCTTCGTGATCCTGGCCCGCGCCCACTACTGGCACGGCGGCCCCCTCGACCCGAGCGACCGCGTCATCGACGTCACCGACCACCCGAGCGTCGAGTCGCTCTGCCTGGCCTCGGACGCCCTGGTCACCGACTACTCGTCGATCATGTTCGACTACGCCAACCTCGACCGGCCGATCGTCCTGCACACCGAGGACTGGGAGGCGTACGACGCGGCCCGCGGCACCTACTTCGACCCCCGCTCCTTCCCGCCGGGCGCGATCGCGCGTAGTGAGGACGAGCTGATCGACATCTTCGCCACCGGCCACTGGCGCGGCTCCCGCTCGGCGCAGCTGCGGGCCGCGTTCCGGGAGCGGTTCTGCCCGTACGACGACGGACGTGCCGCCGAGCGGGTCGTACGGCGTGTCGTGCTGGGCGAGACGGAGGTGTTGCCGGTCGTGCCACTGGCCGAGCGCCACCCGGTGCCGTCGGTGGCGGGCCTGGCCGACTCGCCGTTCGCCGCCGTGCCGCAATCCACCGGTTCCGTGCCCGTCACCGACCGCCGCTGAACACCGTTCTCTCTTCCGGGAGTTCACCCCTCACGGCCTGAGAGCACCGCACACCGCCCGGGCGACACCGGACCGACAACAGAAAGAGCAGAATGCCCCGCTTCAGCATCATCGTCCCGTCCCATGGGGTGGCAGGTCGGCTGTCCCTGGCACTGGACTCCGTCCTCGCCCAGTCCTTCGGCGACTTCGAGCTGATCCCGGTGTGCGACGCGCCCGACTCCCCCGCGGCCGGCGTCGCCACCGGGTACGCGGAGCGGGACTCACGGGTGGCGCCGGTGCACTCACCGCCGTCGGCCGGTCTGGCCGGGGCGCGCAACACCGGGATGCGGGTGGCGACCGGTGCGTACCTGCTGTTCCTCGACGGCGACGACGTCCTCGCGCCGGGCGCCCTCTCGGCGCTGGACGCACGACTGCGAGAGACCGACGGCGTGGACGTCCTGTACTTCGAGCACGAGCGCACCCCCTGGTGGGAGGGCGACCCCACCAACCCGGCCGCACCCCTGCTGGCGAAGGCGCCGAAGGGGGCCTTCGCTCCCGACCAGGCCCCGCAGATCACCGGCGTGCGGCTCCCGGCGTGGAGCGCGGCCTACCGCAGGGCGTTCCTCACCGAGCGCCGACTGGCCTTCCCCGAAGGGCACTTCACGGACCTCGGCTTCGGCGGCCTGGTCACCGTCGCGGCCGAGCGGGTGGCGGTGCTGCGCCGGGTCGTCGTACGGCATCTGCTGCGCAGGCAGGGCAGCCGGCTGAACCTGCCCGGCGCGCACCACGCCGAACTGCTCGACCAGACCGAGCTGGTGCTCACCCGGGCCGCGGAGGAGGAGCTGTCTGCGGAGCGGCTCGGCCCCGTGTTCGAGCAGCTGTTCGCCGCCGTCCTCAAGACGGCCGCCCACCCCCGGCGGCTGCCGCCGCGCCGCCGCCGCGCCTTCTTCCGCCGGGCGGGCAAGCTGTACCGGCGTCACCGCCCCGCCGGTTTCCGGGCACCCGGCGGCAGCCTGCGGGTGCAGCACCAGCTGCTGTCGACGGGGGCGTACGCGGCGTTCCGCGCGCTGCGCGGCGCCAACCGGGCGGCGACGCTGGCCGCCGAGCGGGTCCCCCGCCCCCACCTGCTGCGCACCCGTCTGCACTACCGGCGCCATCTCGGCCGCCGCCTCGACGCGAACCTCGCCGTGTACTGCGCCTACTGGGGCCGCGGCTACGCCTGCAACCCCGCCGCGATCCACGCCAAGGCCCGCGAACTCGCCCCGCACATCCGCTCGGTGTTCCTGGTCGAGCCCGATCAGGCGCACACCGTGCCGAAGGACGTCGACCACGCGGTGATCGGCAGCCGCCGCTCCTGGGAGGTCCTGGCCCGCGCCAAGTACCTGGTGAACAACGCCAATTTCGCGGAGGGCGTGGTCAAGCGCGAGGGCAGCGTGCACCTGCAGACCCAGCACGGCACGCCGCTGAAGAAGATGGGCGTCGACCAGTCGACGTACCCGGTGGTGGCGGCCGCGACCGGCAGCTTCGCCAAGCTGCTGGGCCGCGTGGACCGATGGGACTACAACCTCTCCTCCAACAGCCACTCCACCCGCATGTGGGAGCGCGCCTTCCCGGGCTCCTACGAGCACCTGGAGTACGGCTATCCGCGCAACGACGTCTACTACACGGCGACCGCGGACGACGTGGCCCGCGTCCGGGGGGTGCTGGGCGTCCCGGAGGGCAAGACGGCTGTCCTGTACGCGCCCACCCACCGGGACTACCAGACCGGCTTCGACAGCGGCCTCGATCTGGAGGCGTTCTGTGAGGCGGCCGGCGAGGACGTCGTCGTCCTGCTGCGCGCCCACTACTTCTACGACCGGGGCGGCCGCCGCAGCAGCGGCCGGATCATCGACGTCACCGGGCACCGCTCCTCGGAGGACGTCTGCCTGGCCGCCGACGCGCTGGTCACCGACTACTCGTCGATCATGTTCGACTACGCCAACCTCGACCGGCCGATCGTCGTGTACGCCGACGACTGGGAGGTCTACCAGGAGACCCGGGGCGTCTACTTCGACCTCCTCCAGGCACCGCCCGGCCCGGTGGCCCGCACACCCCAGGAGCTGGCGCGCGTGTTCCGTGACGGCTCGTACGCGGGACCGGAGTCGGCGTCCCTGCGGGCCGCGTTCCGTGAGCGGTTCTGCCAGTTCGACGACGGCCGGGCCGCCGAGCGCGTCGTGCGCCGGGTGCTGCTCGGCGAGCCGCCCGAGGCGATTGCGCCCGTGCTCCCGCTCGCGGAGCGTGTCCCGGCCCCCGCCGCCTCCCCCCTCGTAAGGAGCTGACGTCCGCAGTGCCCCGCTTCAGCATCATCGTCCCCTGTTTCAAGGTCCAGGGCTTCCTGGCCGAGTGCCTCGACTCGGTCCTGGAGCAGTCGTACCGGGACATCGAGGTGATCGCCGTCGACGACTGCTCGCCGGACGGCTGCGGCGCGATCCTCGACGAGTACGCGGCCCGCGACCCCCGAGTGAAGGCGCTGCACCTGCCGGAGAACGCCGGCCTCGGCCGCGCCCGCAACGCGGGAATGCCGCACGCGACCGGTGACTACCTCTTCTTCCTCGACAGCGACGACACCCTCACCCCGGGCGCACTGCGCGCGATGGCCGACCGTCTCGACGAGACCTCGGACCCGGACGTGCTGGTCTTCGACTACGCGCGCACGTACTGGTGGGGCGGCACCCGGCGCAACGTGCTCGCGCACGTGCTGGCCCAGGCCGGGGACGGCACCTTCACCGTGGACGAGCACCCCGAGATCCTCGACCTGCTGATGGTGGTGTGGAACAAGGTCTACCGCCGCGAGTTCGTGCAGGAGGGCGGCTTCCAGTTCCCGCCGGGCTACTACGAGGACACGCCCTGGACGTTCCCGGTCATGCTCAGCGCCGGGCGGATCGCGGCCCTCGACCGGATCTGCCTGAACTACCGGCAGCGCCGCCAGGGCAACATCCTGTCCACCACCAGCCGCAAGCACTTCGACATCCACGACCAGTACGAGCGGGTCTTCGCGTTCGTCGACTCCCGTCCGGAGCTGGCGAGCTGGCGGCCCTATCTGCACCGCAAGATGGGCGAGCACTGTCTCGACATCCTCGCCAAGCCGGACCGGCTGCCCCCGAAGGACAAGGGCGAGTTCTTCCGCCGTACGGCCGAGATGTTCCGCACGCACAAGCCGGCCGACGCGACCGTGGACGGCGAACTGCGGCTGTTGGAGGGTGGTTACCCGGCCTACGTGCTGAAGCGGCAGGCCGGACGGGCCGCCGGGGAGGCGGGGCGCCGGGCGCTGCTGGTGCGCAAGGCGGCGGCCGGACGGGTCAAAGGCGCCTACGCGGCCGCGTACGCCCGCCGCTCCCTGGACCCGAACCTCGCCGTGTACTCGGCGTTCTCCCACCGCGGAGTGCTCGGCGACCCCGCGGCCGTCTACCGCAAGGCGCGGGAGCTCGCGCCGCACATCCGCGGGGTGTGGGTGGTCCGAAGCGAGGAGGAGGCGGCCGAGCTGCCCGACGGGGTCGAGCACGTGCTCCTCGACTCGCTGCCCTACCGCCGGATCACCGCGCGGGCCACCTACTTCGTCAACAACGTCAACTGGCCGGGCACGCTGGTCAAGCGCCCCGGCAGCGTCCACATCCACACCCATCAGGGCACCCCGCTGAAGTACATGGCGGCCGACCTGCTGGCCAAGCCCGGCGCCCGGCACGGCGTCGACGTGCCGCAGATGCTGCGCCGCGCGGACCGCTGGGACTACAGCCTGGTCGCCAACCGCCACTCCGAGCTGGTGTGGGAGCGGGCCTACCCGTGTCACTTCACGTCCGTGCGGACCGGCAGCCCCCGCAACGACGTCCTGGTGGGCGCCCGCCCGGAGGACGGCGCCGCGTTCCGGGAGCGCCACGGCATCCCGGCGGACCACACGGTCGTGCTGTACGCGCCGACCCGCCGTGAGTACCGGCGCGGCGGTCACGTCGACCGCGTCGACCTGGCCCGGTTCGCGGCGGACCTCGGCGAGGGCCACACTCTCGTCGTCCGCCTGCACCCCTCGCTCGCCACCGGTCCGGCGCGCGGCCTCGGCCTCGCTGATCTGCACCGGCGCGGGGTGCTGGTCGACGCGGCGGACGAACCGCACGTCGAGGACGTCATGCTCGCCTCCGACGTGCTGGTCACCGACTACTCGGCCCTGATGTTCGACTACGCCAACCTGGACCGGCCGATCGTGGTCCACGCCGACGACTGGCCGGCGTACGCGGCGAGCCGCGGCGCCTACTTCGACGTCACCGCCGAGCCGCCGGGCCATGTCTCGCGCTCCTACCGGGAGCTGGCGTGGCTGCTGGACTCCGGGAGCTGGCGGGACGAGGAGTCGGCTCGGCTGCGGTCCTCCTTCCGCGAGCGGTTCTGCGAGTTCGACGACGGGCGGGCCGCCGAGCGGGTCGTACGGACGCTGATGCTGGGCGAGCGGATGCCGTCGGCCGTGGACGAGGCAGCCGTCGACGCGTCGGGCGAGGTCAAGGTGCCAGGCCCCGCCACCGGTCGCGACGTACTCACGCGCTCGTCGTGAGGCCTCGCGCCTGGGTGCTCGTCCTGGGCGGTGTGTTCGCGCTGCTCCAGCTCGCGAACGTCACCGGCCGGGACACTCCCGACACCAAGAACTACCTGTCGTACGCCCTCAGTCTGCGCGGCGACAGCAAGCGGGAGGCGGCGGCCGCCACCATCGACTACGCCTGCGCGGGCAAGGCGGCGATCGCGGCCCGCAACCAGAAGGTCCACGTGGTGCGCTTCCACCGCCCCGACCCCACCGAGCGGGTCATGGCGGAATGCCGGGCGGCGGAGTGGCGGAACGTGAAGGCGCGGCTGCGGGCCGGGCAGACCGGCGGGCACACCGTGCCGTTCATGTCGGAGCGGTTCATGCGGATCTTCGAGGCGCGGCCAGGCTATCCGGTGCTCCTCGTGCCGTTCGTCACCGTGTTCGGTGTGACGTGGGGGGTGTGGGCGGCGAGCGTGGTGGTCACGGTCGCGGGCGGGGTGCTGGCGTTCCTGGTGCTGCGCACCCTGCGGGCACCGCTGCCGTCGGCGCTGACCGGTCAGGCCTTGTTCTACGTCCTGCCGTGCGGGACGACCGCCATGCGTCCGATGACCGAGGGTCTGCTGCTGACGCTGACCCTGGCGGCGGTGTGGGGGTGTGCGCTGGCCCTGGACGGCCGGGTGAGGGCGGGGACCTGGCTGGTGGGCGGCTCGCTGGCGGCGCTGTTCACGATCAAGCACTCGCAGGCGCTGTTCCTCGGGGCGTGCCTGATGGTGGCGGGCGTGGCGGTCGCCGTCGACCGGTGGCGGCGATCGGCTGCCTGCCCCGGAGCGGTCGCGGTCGCGGTGGCGGGGTGCTGCGGCGTCCTCGGGACGCTGCTCGTGGCGCGGGCGCTGCACTACCCGTCCGAGTCGGAGAGCCTCCAGGACCTGCTCACCGCCCACTTCGCCCGACCGGACCGCGCCCGTTTGTGGCCGGAGTTCCTGCACCTCCAGGCCAACTTCTGGGTGGAGTGGCTGCGGCGGCAGGCGTGGGAGCCGCTGCTCCTGGCCCTGCTGGCGGCGGGCGCCTGGGGGGCGCTCAGGCGGCGGGCGTTCGGTGCGTTCCTGCTCGCGGCCGCGTTCACGGGGATCCTCACCCAGGCCGGGCACCCCGACATCACCATCTGGGGCGGGCGGCTGATCGTGCTGGTGTGGCTGCTGCCGGTGCTGGGGGTGCCGCTGCTGCTGGAGCCCGACGCGCGCGGGCAGGTGCTGCTGCCGTGGCAGGACTCCGGGCGGGCTCACTCGATGAGGTGATGCACGGTAGGGCTGTTGATGCCGGTGGGAATATACGACCAATGCCCTGTACCTGCGCTTCTGCACCCCTGCGATGAGCGCCGGCCTCCTGACCCGACGGCCGGTGCGCGGTGCCACGGCGTTGCGCGGCGGGCGCGTCTGGCGTCCGACCCCGTACCAGGCCGCCGGCTTCCTGTTCTGGCTGGTGGTGTCGCTGGCGTACTGGCGGGTGCCGCTGTGCTGCGACGCGGGCCAGCACGCGGCGGTCGTCGAGCGCCTCAAGGACCGTCTGCTCCACCCGCGCCATCCGATGGCCGACCTGCCGGGCGCGGGCAGCCCGTACTACTCGCCGTACGCCGTCGCGCAGGGCGCGTTCGCCCGGCTGACCGGTCTGTCCGGCTGGGAGGTGGTGCGGCTCGCCGGGCCGTTCAACCTGCTGGTGCTGCTGACCGGCGTCAACCGTTTCGTGCGGGTGCTGACGCCCCGGCCGTGGGCGCCGGTCCTCGCGCTGGCCACGATGACGCTGCTGTGGGGCACCGAGCGGGCCTGGTGGAGCGGCTACCTCGGGCTGATGTCGATGACCGGCAACCTCGCCTACCCGTCGGCCTTCGCGATCGGACTCGCCTTCTGGGCCTGGGCGCTGACGGGGTCCCGGGCGCGCGACACGCGCCGGGTGCGGTACGTGGGACCGAGCGGCCTGCGCGGCCTCACCGGGTACGGGGTGCTGGGCGCCCTGTACGGGGTGGTCCTGCTGGTCCACCCGATCACGGCGGTGGCGGCGGCGCTGGGCGGCGCGGCCTTCGTCGCCGGATGGCAGCGGGGGTGGTGCCCGGCGCTGGTGGGCCGGTGGGCGCTGGCGGGGGTGGCGGCGCTGGTGGTCGCGTGGAGCTGGCCGTACTTCGACGTGTTCGAACTCGCCGGGGACGGCAGCGTCGACGCGATGCACCGGCGCCTGTACCGGGACCTGGCCGGGCACTTCTGGCTGGCGCTGCTCGGCCTGCCGGCGCTGTGGCTGCGACGGCGCCGCGCGGCGCGCGACCCGCTGGTGCTGATGTTCGCCCTGGACTGCCTGGTCGTGGGGTACGGCTGGGTCAGCGGCCACTACACCTACGGCAGGATCCTCGGACTGACCCTGGTGCCGCTGCAGTTCGCGCCGGCCGTGGAGCTGGCGGCTCCCCGCCCCTGGGGAATGGGCCGCAAGGCACTGTGCGCGATCACGGCGGCGGGGGCCTGCCTGGGCTTCCTCACCGTGCAGGCGGGGGCGGTCGTCCCGCGTTCACTCGATCCCGTCGGCTTCGAGCAGCCGCCACGCTGGCCGACGTACGACTGGGCCGCGCGCTACATCGGGCCCGGCGAGGTCGTGATCACCGACGCCTACTACGCCGTCCACGCGATCGCGGGCCACGGCCCCAACCTCGCCGCGCCCGCCTGGCCCGACGCGGCCCTGGACGAGCGGGAGCGGCTACGCCGCCTCAAGGACGTCCGCGCCTACCTCTCCCCGACGTCGACCCGCGCCGAGCGCACCGCCGTCGCCCGCCGCTACCACGTGCGCTGGCTGTTGCTGACGCGCTGGCATCCGGTGCCCGAGGAGGCGGTGGTGGTGGCGTGGAGCGGACGGACGGGGGAGGTGCTGGCGCGGGTCGCAGGAGCCTCGTGACGACGCGACGGTGACTACTCGACGACGAGGTCGACCTCGATGTTGCCCCGGGTCGCGTTGGAGTAGGGGCAGACCTGGTGGGCCTGCTCGACGAGCTTGCGGCCCGTCTCCTCGTCCAGGGTGTCGGGCAGCTCGACGCGGAGGGTGACCTTGAGGCCGAAGCCCTCGCCCTGCTTGCCTATGCCGACCTCGGCGGTGACGGCGGCCTCGCTGACGTCGACCTTGGCCTGGCGGCCGACGAGGCCGAGGGCGCTGCCGAAACAGGCGGCGTAACCGGCGGCGAACAGCTGCTCCGGGTTGGTGCCCTGCCCGTTGCCGCCGAGCTCCACCGGCATGGCCAGCGCGAGGTCGATCTTGCCGTCGGAGGAAACGGCACGGCCCTCACGGCCGTGGGTGGCGGTGGCGACAGCGGTGTAGAGCGCGTCCATGGAAAACCATCCCTCTCAGGTCCGTTCCGGCGGCCCGGTCCGGCCGCCGCACGACGACAAGTAGAGCACACAATTCAATTGGGCACAACCAAATGGCCCACTCGGGCTATCCTGGAGGCATGACACCGACGACACCGACACCCACCGCCGAGGAGAACTGGCTCCGACTCGACCGCCAGATCTGCTTCTCCCTGCACGCCGCCTCGCGCGCCTTCAACGGTGTCTACCGAGTGATCCTCAAGGACCTCGGGCTGACCTACCCGCAGTACCTCGTGATGCTGGTCCTCTGGGAGCAGGACGAGCTCCCCGTCAAGAAGCTCGGCGAACATCTGCGCCTCGACTCCGGCACGCTCTCCCCGCTGCTCAAGCGCCTGGAGGCGGCCGGCCTCGTACGCCGCGAACGCAGCGTCCGAGACGAGCGCTCCGTGGAGGTGCGGCTGACCGAGGAGGGCGCCGCCCTGCGTGACCGCGCGCTCCAGGTACCGCGCCGCATCGTGGCCGCGACCGGCTTCGGGTTCGACGAGATCCGCGAACTGCGCGAGCGGCTCGACCAGCTCACGGGGGCCCTGGACTCGGCGGCCCTCGAGGAGACGCCGGGCTGCTCGTAGGTGCCCACGAGGCGCCTCCACGCCTGCTTCACTGGTGACCGAACCCGCACATTCACGGGCGAATTGACGAGGGGACGGCCGCACATGACCTGGCTCATCACCGGCGGCGCCGGATACATCGGGGCGCATGTCGTCCGCGCGATGACCGAGGCGGGCGAGCGGGCGGTGGCGTACGACGACCTGTCGACGGGGGTCGCCGAGCGGGTGCCGAAGGGCGTGCCGCTGGTGGTGGGCTCGACGCTGGACGGGGAACGGGTGGCCCGTGCCCTCGCCGCGCACGCCGTCACCGGCGTCGTCCATCTGGCGGCCAAGAAGCAGGTCGGGGAGTCGGTGGAGCGGCCCCTGCACTACTACCGGGAGAACGTGGAGGGCCTGCGCGTCATCCTGGACGCGGTCACGGCGGCCCGGGTCCCGTCCTTCGTGTTCTCCTCGTCCGCGGCGGTGTACGGCATGCCGGACGTGGACCTCGTGACGGAGGAGACGCCCTGCGAGCCGATGTCGCCGTACGGCGAGACCAAGCTGGCCGGTGAGTGGCTGGTACGGGCGACCGGGCGGGCCACCGGCCTGTCCACGGCCTGCCTGCGCTACTTCAACGTGGCGGGCGCGGCGACGCCGGAGCTGGCCGACGTGGGCGTCTTCAACCTCATCCCCATGGTCTTCGAGCGGCTGACCCGGAGCACTCCCCCGCGCGTCTTCGGCGACGACTACCCGACCCCGGACGGCACGTGCGTCCGCGACTACATCCACGTCGTCGACCTGGCCGAGGCCCACGTGGCCGCCGCCCGCGCCCTACGGACCTCCCCCGGCCACGACCTCACCCTCAACATCGGCCGCGGGGAGGGCGTGTCCGTCCGCGAGATGATCGACCTCATCAACGCGATCACCGGCTACGACCGTCCTCCGACGATCACCTCGCGCCGCCCCGGCGACCCGGCCCGCGTGGTCGCCTCCGCCGACCGCATCACCTCCGACCTCGGCTGGAAGGCCAAGCACGACGTCGAGGACATGATTTCCTCCGCGTGGGAGGGCTGGGTACGGCTGCATCCGGAGGCGGCACGGTCGTAGCACCCTTTCGTAGGCTGCCGGGATGACCGACCCGTCCCGCCTCTCCCGCGCCATCGGCACTGTCATCGGCTCCGCCGTGGGCGACGCCCTGGGCGCACCCTTCGAGTTCGGCCCCGAGGGCGCCTTCTCGGCCCGCTTCCCGCACCCCGGCCAAGGCGACGAGATGTGCGGGGGTGGCGGCTGGGACCCGGGTGAGGCGACGGACGACACGCAGATGGCGGTGCTCGTCGGCGAGTCCCTGCTGGAGTGCGGCACCCTCCGGCCACCGGACCTGTTCCACCGCTTCCAGCGCTGGGCAACCGCCGGCCCGAAGGACATAGGCCTCCAGACAGAGGCCGTACTGACCAGCGGCGACCCCTGGGACATGGCCGCGGCCCTGCACTACCAGACCAGCGGACGGGCCGCGGGCAACGGGTCGTTGATGCGTGCCGCCACCTCCGCCGTGCACTTCGCCCGCCAGGGGCGGGACGCCACGATGGACGCGGCCCGCCGTATCGCCGCGCTGACGCACGGGGACCGGGCGGCCTGGGAGGGCACGGCGGTCCTCCAGGAGCTGGTGCGCATCGCCCTGGACGGCGGCGACCCGCTGACCGCCGTCCGGGACACGCTGGCCGAGGTCCACCCCGACCACCGGGAGCGGTACGCCGTCGTCCTCGCCTCCGATTGGCATCCCGACCTGGCGACGGAGTTCAACGGCGCCGTCTGGCCCTGCCTCGGCTCCGCCGTCTGGGCCGTGCGCACCACGTCCACCTACGAGGACGCCGTCCGCGCGGCCATCGACCTCGGCGGCGACACCGACACCGTCGCCGCCGTCACCGGCGCGCTCGCCGGTGCCGTACACGGCATCGATGCCGTACCGCCGCGCTGGACCGAACCCCTGCACGTGCCGCTGCCCGGTTTCGGTGGGCGGGTGTTGGGGGTGGCGGAGCTCGTTGATCTGGCGGGGCAGCTGGACGGCTGAGGTGGGCCCGGGCCGGGCGTGAACCGGTTCGCCGTCAGGTGGCAAGTACAGGTGAATGCCGTCCCCCGACCCCGACCACACGGACCGTCCATGACTGATTCGCCGAGCCGGCCGCCCACCCATGGGCCCGGCACCACCGGCGCCGACCCCGTGGCGGCGGACACCGCACTGGTCGCGGCGTCGCTGAAGGAGCCCGAGTGCTTCGCCGCGCTCTTCGACCGCCACGCACCCCCCATCCACCGGTACGTCACCCGCAGGCTCGGCCGTGACGCGGCCGACGACGTCACCGCGGAGACCTTCCTGACGGCCTTCCGCATCCGCGCCGCTACGACGCCGACAGGGCCGGTGTCCGCCCCTGGCTGCACGGCATCGCCGCCAAGCTGATCAGCCGGCACCGCCGCGAGGAGGTCAGGGCGCTGAAGCTCTGCCTACGCGTTGTCGAGGTACGCCGGCCCGGCGAGCACCCTCCGGTGCCCGCTGTCGCTGGGCGGCAGTCCGAGGTGCAGGAAGACGGTGCCGATGTGCTTGCTGACCGCGACGCCGCCGCCTCGACTCCGGTCACCCTGCGCACGCCGCGCCTCCGCCTCGTTCCCGACGGCCCCCGCGGAGCCCGGCGCCCGTCCGCCACGCGGCGGTCGCGCCCCACCGTGTCACAGCGCCTCGAACGTGCAGCACCGCACCTGAGCCTCTGCGGAAAGCGTCCCGAGCACGGCTCGTGGCTCACAGCGCCTTGATCGCCCCCGCCGTCGCCCGCGCCAGCGCGCCCAGGTACTCCTTCGGCAGCTTCGGGCTGCGGATCACCACCGACCGCCAGTAGAGCGGCCCCGAGATCAGGTCGAGGGCCAGCTCCCGGTCGAGGCCCGCGCGGACCTCGCCACGCTGTTCCGCCGCCACCACGATGCTGCTCGCGACACCGTCCTGCCCCTCCCGCAAAGCCTTCTGCACGGCCTCGTGGATCTCGGGGTTGCGGGCCGCCTCGGCCTGGAGGTCGGGGAGGATCTGCGACGCCACCGGATGACGCAGCGCACGTGACGTCACCTCGTACAGCAGCCGCAGGTCGCCCTCCAGCGAGCCCGTGTCGGGCGCGGGCAGTCCCTGCACGGCGAGCGCCGAGACGATGTCGAGGACGAGGTGCAGCTTGGAGCGCCAGCGCCGGTACACCGCGGTCTTGCCGACGCCGGCGCGGCGGGCGATGCCCTCGATGGACATGCGCGCGTAGCCGACGGCCGCGAGCTCCTCGAAGACAGCCGCGCGGATGGCTTCCGTCACGTCCTCGCGCAGGACGGCCGCTCCGGCGGGGGCCCGGCGGCGGGGACGCGTCTGGGGCTCGTCGGCGTTCGTCGTCATGCGGACCAGCATAGGGCGTTGCGACGATACGGGCCCGTCCCATCGTGGTGCACGTCACGACGAAACGGTTGCGTTCCGACGCCCGATCGGCCTACGCTCACGTTGCGACGATACGGTCCCGTCCCGACGTAAGAAAACGTCAAGAGAAGCGTAAGAAAACGCCGGGCGACCGCCCCCGCACCCCTCCCCCGAGCGAAAGCAGCGGATGTGAGCCAGGTCCTCGACACACCGCCCCTGACACCGCCCCCGGCCGACGACCTCTCGGCCCTGGCCGTCCGTCACGGCCTGTCGGTCAGCGGCGCCCGCCCCTCCCTGCGCGAGTACGTCCGCCAGCTGTGGGCCAGGCGCCACTTCATCGGCGCGTTCGCCACCGCCAAGCTCACCGCCCAGTACAGCCAGGCGAAGCTGGGCCAGGTCTGGCAGGTGATGACCCCCCTGCTGAACGCGGCCGTGTACTACTTCATCTTCGGTGTACTGCTGGGCACCAAGCACGGGGTGCCGGACTACATCCCGTTCCTGGTGACGGGCGTGTTCATCTGGACGTTCACGCAGAGCTCGATCATGGCGGGCACCCGGGCGATCTCCGGCAACCTGGGCCTGGTCCGGGCCCTGCACTTCCCGCGGGCGGCGCTGCCGATCTCGTTCTGCCTCCAGCAGCTCCAGCAGCTGCTGTTCTCGATGGCCGCCCTGATCGTCATCCTGCTCTGCTTCGGCGTGCCGGTGGGCGTGTCCTGGGTGCTGGCGCTGCCCACCCTGGTGCTGCAGTTCACCTTCAACGCGGGCGTCTCGATGATCATGGCCCGCTGGGGTGCGAAGACCCCCGACATCGCCCAGCTGATGCCGTTCGTCCTGCGCACCTGGATGTACGTGTCGGGTGTCATGTGGAGCATCGACAAGCTGACCGCCAAGGACCACCTGCCGCACGTGGTGTCGGTCCTGCTGTCGGCCAACCCGGCCGCCGTCTACATCGACCTGATGCGCTTCTCGCTGATCGACAGCTTCCACGCGAGCCAGCTGCCGCCCCACGTGTGGCCGGTCGCGACCGGCTGGGCGCTGCTCGCCGGCGTCGGCGGCTTCATCTACTTCTGGAAGGCTGAGGAGACGTACGGCCGTGGCTGAGATCGCAAGCTCCACCGTCCCCACCGTCGTCGTGGACGGCGTCGACATCGTCTACCGGGTCAACGGCACCGGCGCGGGGCGCGGCTCCGCGACCGCCGCCCTCAACCGCATGCTGCGCCGCAAGCAGGCCGAGAAGGCAGCGGGCGTACGCAAGGTGCACGCCGTCAAGAAGGTCTCCTTCGTCGCGTACAAGGGCGAGGCGATCGGCCTGATCGGCACCAACGGCTCCGGCAAGTCGACCCTGCTGAAGGCGGTCGCCGGGCTGCTCCCCGTGGAGAACGGCAGGATCTACACCGACGGCCAGCCCTCCCTCCTCGGTGTGAACGCCGCCCTGATGAGCGACCTGACCGGCGAGCGCAACGTCCACCTCGGCGGCCTCGCGATGGGCATGTCCCGTGAGCAGGTCAAGGACCGCTACCAGGAGATCGTCGACTTCTCGGGCATCAACGAGAAGGGCGACTTCATCACGCTGCCCATGCGGACGTACTCCTCCGGCATGGCCGCCCGCCTGCGCTTCTCCATCGCCGCCGCCAAGGACCACGACGTCCTCCTCATCGACGAGGCCCTGGCCACCGGCGACCGCTCCTTCCAGAAGCGCTCGGAGGAACGCATCCGCGAGCTGCGCAAGCACGCGGGCACGGTGTTCCTCGTCAGCCACAACAACAAGTCGATCCGCGACACCTGCGACCGCGTCCTGTGGCTGGAGCGCGGCGAGCTGCGCATGGACGGGCCGACGGAGGACGTCCTGCAGGAGTACGAGGCGTTCACGGGGGCCACGGACAAGGCACCGAAGGCTGCATGAAAGCCTGAAAGGTGACATAAGGCGACAAACGGCCCAACCGGCCCAACCGCACTTATCCCTTTCGCCCCCTTGATGCCACCATGTCACCATGTCAAAGGGTGCATCCGAAAGATCGCACCCCCATGGATGCCCCGGCGGCCACGAGGCGAAGGAGTCCCCCGCGATGCCCGAGCTCAGCGTCATCGTCCACGGACCCAACACCCAGGGGCATCTGACCGGCCTGCTCGACTCGCTGGCCGCCCAGCCCCTCCCGGGCGTCGAGGTGATCGTGGCCGCGGTCGGCGACTGGGCGCGGGAGACCGCGCAGCGGCACACCCCCGAGATGCTGGTGCTGCCCCTGCCGGACGGCACGACCGCAGCCGAGTCCCGGGCGGCGGGGGCCGCGCGCGCGACCGGCCGCTGGCTGCACTTCGTCCACGCCAAGGACGGACTGCCCGCGGGCGCCCCGCACGCCGTCGCCGAACGCGCCGCGGAACTCCCGGACACCGTGGACGTCCTGCTGTTCGACCACGTCCGCTCCACCTGGGAGACCACCGCGGCGCCCTCACCCGACGGCCGTCTCCTCGCCCGCGCGGGCCGCACCGACGTCACCCTCGCCGACGCCCCGCACCTGCTCCGCCTGACCCCGCTCCTCGGCAACCGGGCCGTACGCGCCGAGTTCTGGCGGGCCCACCAGGAGGAACTCACCACGGAGGACGAGGCGTTCGCCGCCCACGCCGTCCTCCTGCGCGCCGACCGGATCGGCTGCCTCGACCAGGTCGCCCACGAACACCGCCGACTGCGCCCCGAGAGCCTCCCCCCGGCCGCCCCCGAGGACCACTACGCCCTCATCGACCGCTACGAGACGCTTCTTCCTCTGGCCAATGACCGCCCCGCCGCCCACGGCGTCCTCTACGACGTGATGGTCCAGGACTGCCTGCGCACCTTCGCCCGCACACCGCTGCCCGAGACTGTGGCACGGGAGTTCTTCCGCCGGTCGTCCGTGGCGGCCCTGCGCCATCGCCCGGCGAACCACCGCCGCCCGGCCGGCCTGGAGGGCGTACGCCGCTCGCTGCTCGAAGAGGGCGCCTACAGCAGGTACCGGGCCTTCCAGGCCGCCAACCGCACCCGCCGCGCCGCCCGGGCCGCCGTACGGACCCGCAAACGGAAGGTCGGCGCGAAGGTCCGCGCCCACCAGTACCGCAAGGCCCTCGACCGCCCGGTCAACCCGCACCTGGCGGTCTTCGCCGCCTACTGGAACCGCGGAGTCGCCTGCAACCCGGCCGCGATCGCCGACAAGCTCACCGAACTGGCCCCGTGGATCCACCCGGTGTGGGTGGTGACACGGGAGAACGCGGCACTCCTGCCGCCGGGCACGGACCACGTCGTCCCGGGCACGCGCCGCTACTGGGAGGTTCTCGCCACGGCGAAGTACCTGGTCAACAACGTCAACTTCGCCAACTCCGTGGTGAAACGCCCGGACGCCGTCCATGTCCAGACCCACCACGGCACCCCGCTCAAGCGCATGGGCCTGGACCAGATGCACTTCCCGGCCGCCGCGCAGGGCCTGGACTTCGACGCCCTGCTGGCGCGGATCGACAAGTGGGACTACAGCGTCTCCGCCAACAGCCACTCCACCCGCATGTGGGAGCGCGCCTACCCGTCCCGGTTCGTCTCCCTCGACCACGGTTATCCGCGCAACGACGCCTACTACACCGCGACCGCCGCCGACGTCCTCGCGGTCCGCGCCCGCCTGGGCATCCCCCCGGGCCGCCGTGCCCTCCTCTACGCGCCCACCCACCGCGACTACGAGGCCGGCTGGACCCCACGCCTCGACCTCGCCGAACTCGCCGACCGCCTGGGCGAGGACACGGTCCTCCTCGTGCGCGGCCACTACTTCTACGGCGGCACCGCCTCCCCCCTCGCCGGCCTGCGCCGCACCGGCCGCGTCGTCGACGTGTCGTCGTACACCCCCATCGAGGAACTCGCCCTCGCCGCGGACGCGCTGATCACGGACTACTCGTCCATCATGTTCGACTACGCCAACCTCGACCGCCCGATCGTCATCTACGCCGACGACTGGGAGACGTACGCCACCACCCGCGGTGTCTACTTCGACCTCCCGGCCGAGCCGCCGGGCCAGGTGGCCCGCACTCAGGAGGAGCTGACGGAGATCCTCACCTCCGGCGCCTGGCGGGACGAGAGCGCGGGCAAGGCGCGGGCGGCGTTCCGGCGGCGCTTCTGCGAGTACGACGACGGACGCGCCGCAGAACGTGTCGTGCGCCGGGTCTTCCTCGGCGCACCCGAGGAGTCGCTGCCCCCGGTACTCCCCCTCGACGAGCGCACCCCGGCACCCAGCCCGCAGGCGGCGGAGGAGGCGAGCAACGCATGAGCACCCGCGGCACGACTCCCGACGTGACGGTCACGGTGATCGTCTACAACGACGCCGAGCGCCTGCCCAGGGCCGTCGCCTCCGTGCGCCGGCAGACGCACCGCGACATCGAGATCATCATCAGCGACGACCATTCGACCGACGACACCCCGCTGGTGGCACGGCGGTTGGCGGCCCAGGACCCCCGTATCCGCCACCTCCGCCTGCCGCACAACAGCGGCGGCTGCGGCGCCCCGCGCAACCGCGCGCTGGAGTCCGCCCGGGCGCCGTACCTGATGTTCCTCGACAGCGACGACGAACTGACGGACAGCGCGGTGGAGTTACTGCTGGCCGCCCACCGCGAGCGGGAGATCGACTTCGCGATGGGCGCGGTGCAGCGCGTGCGCGAGGACACCGGCAACCGTTCGACGTGGATGCCGCGCCTGGTCGCCGAGCGCCGCACCCTGGACGGCATCGAGGCCGATCCCCGCCTGCTCTTCGAGCACCTGGCGACGAGCAAGATGTACACGCGTGCCTTCCTGGACCGCCACGACCTGCGTTTCCCCGAGGACATCCACTACGAGGACCAGTTGTTCACGGCACGGGCGTACTGCCTGGCGAAGTCGTTCACGATCGTCCCGGAGCCGGTGTACCGCTGGTACACCACGCCGTACGCGGCCTCCGACGCGGCGTCCATCTCCAACTCGCGCCACAAGCTGACGAACGTCCGCGACCGCGTCCACGTGCAGCGGCTCATCGACGCCTTCCTCGCCGAGAGCGGGCACGAGTCGCTGCGGGAGGACAAGGACTACAAGTTCCTCAAGCACGACTTCCGCATGTACGCGGGGGACCTGCCGCACCGGGACGAGGAGTGGCTGGCCGCGTTCGCGGAGATCGTGACCCCGTATCTGGCGACACTCGCTCCGGGCGCGTACGCCCGCCTGCCGCGCGCGGAACGCGTGGTCCTCCAACTGGTCCGCGACAACCGTCTGTCCGAGGCCCGCCTGGCGGCCCGCGGTATCGCCCACGGCGCGGCCCCGAGGCAGATCACGACGGACGCCGAGGGCCACGTCTACTGGGGCGACCGCGTCCCGGAGTCCGACTGGTCCCGCCGCGAGCTCGACCTGTCCGACCTGGCTCTGTACACCTGCCCCTTCCCACGGACCCGCTTCCGCCACGAGATCACCGACATCACGCGCGGCCCGGGCGCCTCGGTCGACCTCACCATCCGCACCTACGACCCCGCCCTGCGCCTCCCCGTGGGCCCGCAGCGCGCGTCCCTCCTCCTCTCGCCCGGCCGACGCCGCCTCACCGTCCCCTTCTGCCTCTCGCCGGTCCACCCCGGCCTCTTCGAGGGCCACGTCCACCTCGACCTGGCAGCGGCCCCCTTGCCCCTGCACGGCTTCCACGGCACCCGCCACCCCGTCGTACGCATCCACCACCAGGGCCTGTCCCACACAGCCCTCCTCCTGGCCCCCCTGACCTTCCCCCCCTTCACCACCCGCGTCGACTACCGCAACGGCGCGGCCCCCCACCGACTCACCGTCGAACCAGAACCCCGAGGCCCCGGCCGCCTCCAGATCCACTGGCAGCCCATCGGCATGACGGCCCTGATCCGCCCGGTGGTACGCAGGGCGGCCCGACCCAAGGTGCGACGCGCGGTGCGGTTGGTGTCGAGCCTGCTGAGGTAACGGCACCTCTCGGCCCGGGTGAGACACCTCACCGCACCACCGCGTACAGCACCTGCCCACCCGGCCCCCGAGCCACCACCCGCAGCCCCGGATCCCCCCTCCCCACCCCCGTCCCCCGATCCACAACCCACCGCACCCCATACGCCCGCACGATCTCCCCCCGCTCCCCCGCCGACACCCCCACCGCGAAGTACCTCCGCACCGCCGCCGCCCTCCTCCCCTCATCCGGCAGAAAGAAGTCGGGATACCCGGGCGCCACGGTGTACGCCCCGTACGCCGGAATCTGCCGAGCCACCCGCCCGGCCCGCGCCATCACCACATCCCCGTACCGCACCCACGGCGTGATCCAGTGATACCCCGCCCACGGCTCCCGGTACTTCGCCGCGACCACCCCCGGCAACCACCCCCGCCCCACCACGTAACCGACCGTCCCCACCTGCGTCCACACCCCCACAGCCAACGCCCCGGCGACCACGCACGCCCACCCCACCCGCACACCCCGCCGCCCCACGCCTGCCGCCACCCCCACCACCTCCAGCGCCGCAGCGACCTGCGCCGGAATCAACACCGCCGGCAACGCCCGCCCCCACGCGTAGTGCCCACTCACCCACCCCGCCCCCACCACCACCAGTCCCATCGCAAAGAACAGCACCAACGGATCCCACCGCTCCCGCCACCACCGCACCCCGAGCGCCACCACCCCGACCACCGCCAGCCCGAACCTCCCGACCAGGTCCTCGTACAGCACCCGGTGCAGCGACTCCAGCCCGCCCCCCGCCCCGAACAACGCGAAGAAGTCGTAGTACGGCCACACCCACAGCACCACAACCCCCACCAGCAACCCCACCCCCAACCGCCCCCACACCACCCGCCCGGCCCGCGCCGCGACCACCGTGGCCAGCGCCCCCACCGAGGCGACGACCCCGGAGAACTGGTGGCACAGCAGAATCACCGCCCACAGCACCCCCAACCCACACCACACCCCCCACCCGCGCTCCCCCTCCGCACGCCCCACCACCCCACCCAGCCACGCCCAGAAGTGAAAAGCGAGGCCCAGCGCCAGCACACTCGGGTACGACACCGTCAGCGCCAGGGAGTTCAGCCCCAGGAAACCGCTCCAGTTGAACAGCTCCGTCCCCCACAGGAACACCACGCACAGCAGCGCGAGCGCGGGCGCCGCACGATGCGCGCTCAGCGTCCGGACGTAGCGCCACACCCCCGTCACCAGCAGCCCCAACCCGACGAGCGCCCCCACCCGCAACACCACGAACGCCGAGAACCCCGTCACGCGCGCGAGGCAGCCGAGCAGCAGCGTCCACGGCGAGTAGTACGGGCTCGGCGTGTCCGCGTCGACCAGCGGATTGCCGGGGTCGGTGAGACTGTGCCGCAGCCGTTCGACGGTCGCCGCGTGCATGCCGAGGTCACCGGCCCAGGGAAGCCGGACGACGACCAGCAGCAACAGAACGAGAACGAGGGCGACGGCCGCCCTGGGCACCATGGCGCGCATCCCGCTCGGAGTCACGCGGTCACCTTATCGGAATGACCCGCTTCAGCCCGAAATGCCTCACCGCAGGCAGACCGCCCAACAGCAGGGCGCCCCGAGCCTCAAGGCCCGGGGCGCCCACACCGTCGTACCCCTACGAATGCGACCGCAGCAACGTCCGCATCGTCCGCATCGCCACCGACAGGTTGGCCAGGTCGAACGAGTCGGAGCTCTGGATCTCGTCCAGAGTCGTACGCGCCCGGCCAAGGAGCGCCGCGTTCTTCTCCTGCCACGCCGTGAAGCGCTGCTCGGGAGTGGACGTGCCGTTACCGACGGCCAGGACCTCCGCCGTCAGCGACGCATGCGCCGCGTAAAGGTCCTCGCGGATGGAGGCGCGGGCCATGGACTGCCAGCGGTCGGCGCGGGGCAGCTCGATGATGCGGTCCATGAGCTGGGTGATGTGCAGCCGGTCGGCGAGGTCGTAGTAGACCTCGGCGACGTCCAGCGGCTCCCGGCCCATACGGTCGGCCACCGACACGATGTCGAGCGCCGGGAAGGCGGAGGAGAACCCGGCCACGCGGGTGGCCAGCTCGTCCGGAACGCCGGCGCCCGTCAGCTCGTCGTGGATCTTCTGCCACCACTCCTGGTCGGCGCCGCGCAGCAGCTTCGGCAGCTGCGACCACACCTGCTCGACGCGCTCGGCGAAGAAGCCGACGGTCTCGGCGAGCTGCAGCGGCTGCGGCCGGTTGTTGAGCAGCCAGCGCGTGCCGCGCTCCACCAGACGGCGCGAGTGCAGGCGGATGCGGGTCTGGACGTCGGCGTCGACCTGGTTGTCGAGCGTCTCGACCGCGTCCCAGACCTCGGCGGAGCGGAAGATCGCGCGGGCCGCGGTCTGCGCCCGGACGATTTCCTCCAGGGAGGCACCGGTCTCCTCACGCAGGCGGTGCAGGTACGTCGTACCGCCCGTGTTGACCGTGTCGTTGACCAGGACGGTCGTGGTGATCTCACGGTGCAGCGGGTGGCCGTCGACGCGGTCGGCGAACTGTTCGCGCAGCGCGGTCGGGAAGTAGCAGTGCAGCAGACCGCGCAGGTAGGGGTCGTCGGGCAGCGAGGTGTGCAGCAGCTCCTCGGCGACCGTGATCTTCGTGTACGCCAGCAGGACGGCCGTCTCCGGACTGGTCAGGCCCTGGCCCTGGCTGAGGCGCTCGCGGATCTGGCGGTCGGTGGGAAGGAACTCCAGGGCCCGGTCGAGGTGGCCCTCCCGCACCAGGTGGCGGATGAAGCGCTGCTGGGCGTGGAGCATGTCCTTGGACTGGGCGAGGGCGTTGGCGATCGCCGTGTTCTGCGCGTAGTTGTTGCGCAGGACCAGCGCGCCGACCTCGTCGGTCATCTCGGCGAGCAGCTTGTTGCGCTGCTTGACGGTCATGTCGCCGTCCGCGACCAGGCCGTTGGTCAGGATCTTGATGTTCACCTCGTGGTCGGAGGTGTCCACGCCCGCGCTGTTGTCGATGGCGTCCGTGTTGATCCTGCCGCCGCGCAACGCGAACTCGATCCGGCCGAGCTGGGTGAGCCCCAGGTTGCCGCCCTCGCCGACGACCTTGACCCGCAGGTCTGCGCCGTCGACGCGGATCGGGTCGTTGGCCTTGTCGCCGACGTCGGCGTGGGTCTCGGTGGACGCCTTGACGTACGTACCGATGCCGCCGTTCCACAGCAGGTCCACCGGCGCCTTGAGGATGGCCTTCATCAGGTCGGCCGGCGTCATCTTGGTGACGCGCTCCTCGATGCCGAGGGCCTCGCGGACGTGCGCGTTGACGGGGATCGACTTCGCCGTTCGGGGGAAGATTCCACCGCCGGCCGACAGCAGTTCGGTGTTGTAGTCGGCCCAGCTGGAGCGGGGCAGGTCGAACAGGCGGCGGCGCTCGGCATAGGAGGTGTCCGCGACCGGGTGCGGGTCGATGAAGATGTGCCGGTGGTCGAAGGCGGCGACCAGGCGGATGTGCTCGGAGAGCAGCATGCCGTTGCCGAAGACGTCACCGGACATGTCGCCGATGCCGACGACCGTGAAGTCCTCGGCCTGCGTGTTCACGCCCAGCTCGCGGAAGTGCCGCTTGACGGACTCCCAGGCGCCGCGGGCGGTGATGCCCATGCCCTTGTGGTCGTAGCCGGCCGAGCCGCCGGAGGCGAAGGCGTCCCCGAGCCAGAAGTTGTACGACTCGGCGACCTCGTTGGCGATGTCGGAGAACGTCGCCGTGCCCTTGTCGGCCGCGACCACCAGGTAGGTGTCGTCCTCGTCGTGCCGGACGACGTCCGGCGGCGGGACGACCTCACCGGCGACCATGTTGTCGGTGAGGTCGAGCAGGGCCGAGATGAACGTCTTGTAGCTGGCGATGCCCTCGGCCAGCCAGGCGTCCCGGTCCACGCTCGGGTCCGGCAGCTGCTTGGCGACGAAGCCGCCCTTGGCGCCGACGGGCACGATGACGGTGTTCTTCACCATCTGCGCCTTCACCAGGCCGAGGATCTCGGTGCGGAAGTCCTCACGCCGGTCGGACCAGCGCAGACCACCGCGCGCGACCTTCCCGAACCTGAGGTGCACGCCCTCGACGCGCGGCGAGTACACCCAGATCTCGAACGCCGGGCGTGGGGCCGGCAGGTCCGGGATGGCCTGCGGGTCGAACTTCATGGAGACGTACGCGTGCGGCTTCCCGCCCGCCGCCTCCTGGAAGAAGTTCGTGCGCAGCGTCGCCTTGATCACGGTGAGGAAGGACCGCAGGATCCTGTCCTCGTCGAGGCTCGCCACCTGGTCGAGGGCGGCGTCCAGCTCCTCCAGGAGCGCGTCGACGATCTCCATCCCGGCGCGCTGGCGCTCCGGGGACATCCGCGCCTCGAAGAGGGAGACCAGGAGTCGGGTGGTGTGGACGTTGGTGCGGAGGGTGTCCTCCATGTAGTCCTGGCTGAACGTCGAGCCCGCCTGACGCAGGTACTTCGCGTACGCCCGCAGCACCATCGCCTGCCGCCAGGTCAGCCCGGCGCCCAGCACGAGGGCGTTGAAGCCGTCGTTCTCCGCCTTGCCGGTCCAGGTGGCGGCGAAGGCCTCCTGGAACCGCTCACGGCCGTCGTCGCCGAGGTAGTCGCCGTTGCCGCCGGCCAGCGCCCTGGGGATGCGCAGACCGAAGTCGTAGATCCAGGCGACGCTGCGGTCCGAGCAGCGCAGCTCGTAGGGCCGCTCGTCCATCACCTCGACGCCGAGCCGGTTGAGGACCGGCAGCACGGCGGAGAGGGAGACCGATTCGCCCTTGCGGTAGATCTTGAAGCGGCGCTCGTCGGGTCCGGCGCCCACCGGCTCGTACAGGCTGAGGGCGAAGTCGTTGCCCTCCTCCTCGCTGAGCCGTTCCAGGTTGCACAGGTCGGCGACGGCCGCACGCGGGGAGTGGTCGGCCTTGTAGCCCTCGGGGAAGGCGTTGCTGTAACGGCGCAGCAGTTCGGCGGCGCGCTCCTCGCCGAGTTCGGCGTTCAGCGCGTCCGAGAACCCGTCGCTCCAGGAGCGGGCGGCCTCGACGAGCCGTGCCTCGATGCGGTCCTTGTCGGCGTCGCTGAGCTGCTCCAGCTCGGTGCCCTGCGGGACACGGACGACGAAGTGCAGCCGGGAGAGGATCGACTCGGTGTTCCAGGCGGTGAAGTCGACGCTGGTACCGCCGAGTTCCTCCTTGAGGATGTCGATGATCCGCAGCCGGACACCGGTGGTGTAGCGGTCGCGGGGGAGGTAGACGAGGGCGGAGTAGTAGCGCCCGTACTCGTCCTGGCGGAGGTAGAGCCTGAGGCGCCGGCGCTCCTGGAGGTAGAGCACGGAGGTGACGATGGCCTGCAGCTCGTCGACCGGGGTCTGGAAGAGCTCGTCGCGCGGGTACGTCTCCAGGATCTGCAGCAGGTCACGCCCGTCATGGCTGTTGGGCGAGAACCCGGCGCGCTCCAGCACCTCGTCGACCTTGCGGCGGATCACCGGGACCCGGCGGACGGACTCGGTGTAGGCGGCGGAGGAGAACAGGCCGAGGAAGCGGCGCTCACCGACGACGTTGCCCTGCTCGTCGAACTTCTTGACGCCGATGTAGTCCAGGTACGACGGCCGGTGCACGGTGGCGCGGCTGTTCGCCTTGGTCAGGACGAGCAGATTGTGCTCACGGGCCTTGGCGCGGGCGTCCGCGGGCAGCCGCTCGAAGGACGGGCTGACCGGGTGGCTCTCGTCGCCGGAGTGGTGCGGGTCGGAGCGCAGGATGCCGAGGCCGGTGCCGGGCACAGCGGCGAGGGAGTCGTCGTCTCGCAGCTTGTACTCGCGGTAGCCGAGGAAGGTGAAGTGGTCGGCGGCCAGCCAGCGCAGCAGCTCGCGGGCCTCCTCGATGTCCAGCTCGCGCAGGTCGGAGGCGACGGGCTCCTTGGGCAGTTCGTCGGCCATGCGCAGCGCCGCGTCCCGCATCTTGTCCCAGTCCTCGACGGCCTCCCGGACGTCGGACAGGACGCGCAGCAGATCGGCGGTGATCTGCTTGAGGTCGCCGCGGTCGGTCTCCCGGTCGATCTCTACGTGGATCCAGGACTCGATGTGCGCGTCGTGCGGGAGGTCCTCCTCACGAGATGCGCCGAGCACCTCGATGAGCCTGCCGGTGACGTCGCGGCGGACGACGATCTGCGGGTGGATGACGACGTGGATGCCGCGGCCCTGGCGGGTCAGCTCGTTCGTCACGGAGTCCACGAGGAAGGGCATGTCGTCGGTGACGACCTCGACGACGGAGTGGCTGCACGTCCAGCCGTTCTCCTCGACGGTCGGGGTGTGGACCCGGACGTTGGCGGTGCCCTGTGGGCGGTTCTCGGCCAGCCGGTAGTGCGAGAAAGCGGCTCCGAAGATGTCGACCGGGTCGCGGTCGCCCAAGTCCTCCGGGGCGGTGTGCAGGTAGTAACGCTGGAGGAACGCGAGCACACTGTCCCGGTCCGGGGTGCCCTCGCTCGTGGTCCCGGTGGGAAGGTGCCCCCCGACCGGGCTGTTCTCAGCGACCCGAGCAGCCCTCTCCAGCAACTCGGCCTTGGCTTCGTCCAGCTTGGTCTGCATTGTCCTCTGGCTCCTGTCGCGCGCCGTTGCGTGACGTAGAAGGAAGTACGGTCTCCGCCCTTCCGACGTACCGCCGCGACTCGGGGTGTCCGGTCTGCTTCGACGCTATGCCGCAAGGGGAGATGAGCGGGGAGATATGAGCCATTTTTGAGCTGCCCCACGGGTGTGACGCTGCTCTCTGCGACGCATCGTCCCCAGGGGTGCTCGGCGTCCTGGGAGCTCTCGAGGCCCCGTCCCGCCCGCGACGACCAGCGACCGCCACCCGGTCACGGAGATGATCCGTGCTCACCGGGCGCAGGGCAGGGGCAGCAGCGCCCCCGCGAGCTATCGCGCTGATCACGCCACCAAGGCTATCGCTCCTTCCGGGGGCCCCGTCATGAGCCGTATGTGTACAAAACCAGGTGGGGAAGTTTGACGTTCTGCACAGGGACGGGGCCGGTGCCCTCGTGCAGGGGGTGTGAAAACTCGACGCCGGTGTCCGCGCCGGGGCACCCTGAAAGTGACCGGGACTCTTGGCAGGGTCGCCCCCGAGAGGCACGTTGCCAGGAAGCCACGGTCCTGAGGGGAGCGCACCGACATGACAGCGAAAATCCTCATCGTCACCGGCGACGCGGCGGAATCCCTGGAAGTCCTGTACCCCTACCAGCGCCTCCGCGAAGAAGGCTACGACGTCCACATCGCAGCCCCCGCCCGCAAGAAGCTCCAGTTCGTCGTCCACGACTTCGAACCCGGCTTCGACACCTACACCGAGAAACCCGGCTACACCTGGCCCGCCGACCTCGCCTTCTCCGAGGTGGATCCCGGTCAGTACGTGGCCGTCGTCGTCCCCGGGGGTCGCGCCCCCGAGTACCTCCGCAACGATCCCGAGCTCCGCAAGATCCTCAAGTCGTTCTTCGACGCGGACAAACCGGTCGCCCAGATCTGCCACGGTCCCCTCCTCACCGCCGCGATCGACAGCCTCAGCGGGCGCCGCGTCACGGCGTACCCCGCGCTCGAACTCGACATGCAGACCGCCGGCGCCACCTTCCAGGACGCCGAGGCGGTCGTCGACGGCACCCTCGTCTCCTCCCGCGCCTGGCCGGACCATCCCGGCTGGATGCGCGAGTTCCTGAAGGTGCTACGGGTGAAGGCGCCGGTGAACTGATCCGACGCGCCTCCCGCGCTCCATGGCGCGGCGGCTTCGGGCCCGCGCCATGGGGTGCGGCGGCGTGCCTCGCGCCGCCGGTGCTCACGCCGCCAGTCGCTCGGCCTCCGCCACGGCCTCCTCCAGTGTGTCCACGACGGGCGCGCCCACCCCTTCGAGACTGGCCCGGCTGTGCGAGCCCCCGGTGTACAGCACGGCCTGCGCCCCTGCGTGGCGTGCGGCGACCGCGTCGTCGGCGGCGTCCCCGATCACCACCGTGCGTCTCGCCTCCACCCCCCTGAGGGATCCGAGGTGGCGCAC
Source organism: Streptomyces sp. NPDC043427 (assembly GCF_056436655.1). NCBI lineage: Bacteria > Bacillati > Actinomycetota > Actinomycetes > Kitasatosporales > Streptomycetaceae > Streptomyces > Streptomyces sp. NPDC043427. The sequence continues at coordinate 155,443 of NZ_JBWKCC010000020.1, forward strand.
CATGTGCTCGGCCTTGCTGCCCCCGGAGGGCCCTGTCCGTCCGTCGACCCGTATGAAGTGCTGCTCGATCCCGAACCCCCGCACCAGCGGGACGAGCTCGTCGTGCACGTACATGCTGAGGATCGACTGACTCCGGCCGGCCGACCGCCACCCCGTGAGCAGCTCCACCGCGCCGGTGGTGAGCGCGCACGCCACCCGATGCTCGGCGTAGTACCGGTGAAAGGTGTCGTCCATGACCTCCCACTCGGCATCGGTCGGCAGCCGCCCGATCAGCCGCTCATAGAACTTCGGCACCGGCACGCAGTACAGCGCGCGGTACTGCTCCAGCGTGATGGGCTCGATGCCCAGCTCGGCGAACGCGGCGTTCGTCGCGCCGATGATCGCCTCGTTGTCGTGGAACAGCGTCCCGTTCCAGTCCCAGACAATGTGTGCGGCTCCGTGCTTCCCCATGCGCAAAAACGTACCCGCCACCACTGACAATCAAGAGGACCCGCGTCACGGTGCGGATGCGAGCTGCGACACCCGGGGTTCACCGGGGCGCATCCCCCGGGGCACAGCGGAGCACGCCGAGGGACCCGACGTCGACACCCGGCGGGGGCCGGCCTCCATGACTGGCGAGGCCCGGCATCGACACCCGGCGGGGCCCGGCCTCCATGACTGGCGGGCTCGGCCTTCGCGGTAGGCGGGGCTCGACCTCCACGACGGCTGGGCTCAGCTTCTACGACCGCCCAGCTCAACCCCGACCGCCGGCATCGGCCCTCACGACCGCCAGGCTCAACCTCCAGGACCGCTCAGCTCAACCCCCGACCACCGGGCGCGGCCTCCACGATTGCCGGGTTCGATCTCGAAAGACCGCCGGGCTCACCCCCCACGACCGCTCGGCTCAGCCCACGACCGCCGGGCTCACCCCCCACGACCGCTCAGCTCAGCCCACGACCGCCGGGCTTCAGTCCCCCAGTCCCACCAGGTTCGGGATCTCCTGCGTCGCGTACCAGAGCAGCTCGTGGTCCTCGGCTCCGTCCACGACGAACTGTGCGTCGTCGTCACCGCCGTCCGCCGCGTCCAACGCCCGCGCCGCCGCGGCGACGTCCGCTTCCGCGTCGCCCGCGTCCAGGTGCACGGCGGCCGCCTTCGCCAGCGACACGGCCCCGGCGACCCGCACCTCGCCGAGCGCGGCAGGGTCGAGCGCCCGGTCGGGGTCGGAGGTGGCAGCGCGGTCGGGTACGTCGACGGCGACGACGACACGACGCCGGGCCGCAGCCGGGTCCGCGGCGAGCAGCCGCAGCGAGGCCAGTGCGGCCCGGTTCAGTGCCGCGTACTCGAGCTCCTCCAGGTCGTCGGAGACGTACCACTCGCGCAGCGCCGGCGTGACGGCGTACGCGACGAGCGGCGCGGCCCCCAGCTCACCCGTCTTGTACGCCTCGGCGAGACCGGGAAGGGTCAGGGGGACGTAGACGCGCATGGCTGCCGCTTTCGTGGTCGAGGACTCCGCTTCAGGCCCCTGGGAGATCGGCGGACGCCTCCCGGAGGGCCTTCAGGATACGTGCGGGCGTCCCCTTTCGAGTCCCTGCCCACTCCCTCCCAGACGTCCACTCCACGCCCCGGAACTCACCCGGCCCACCCCCACCACCACGGGCTTCCGCCCACCGCGATCACCCTGATAGGTGAACTTCCCGGCCCCCCGCGCCACGCCCCCGCTTCCTTGCCGCCGCCCCGTCCGGACCCGTACAAGATCCCCAGCAGCAAGTTACTGCCCGGTACATCCCGGGCCCACCGAACGGGATCCCCCCATGAACAAGGTCATGACCAGGGCACAACACCCCCGGGGCAACCGCCCGCCCGTCCCCCACGACGCCGCTCACCCCAACGCCTCCGCGCCTCGCCCACCGAGCACCCCCGACGCCACAGCGCCCCGCACACCGGACCCCACTCCTACTCGCCCGTCAGGGACTCGCCCATCGGGCTCGGACGCCGCCGTGCGCCGCACACCGGGCACCATCGCGCCCCGTACCCCGAGCGCCACCTCAACCCCCGCACCCGCCGCCCCTCCCCGCCCCCCGGGCGGCGGCAGGCCCCGCACGGCACCCGGCGGTGGCCGCCCACCAGGCCACTCGAAGGCGGCCGGCCGCGCACGTACGCGCCCCGCGGACACCCGCCCGGCGTCCGGCCCGGGCCGAGGCGCGACGGCCGCCGGAAGGGCCGTGAACGCCGCAGGAACCATCGCCGCCACCACTGCCGACGCCGAGCCGTACGTCACCGCTCCCGACACCGACCCGCGCGTCCCCGCCCAGTCCCCCCGCCGGCCCCTCGCCCAACTCCGCCCCACCGACGTCTTCGCCGACCGCCTCCTCGCGGTACTCAGCGGCCAGCGCCCCGTCCACTACATGCTCGGCCTCACCGCGGGCCGCGCCTACGACGAACTCGCCTGGCTCGCCGAACGCGGCCCCCTGCGGACCACCCGAGGCTCCCGCCCCGTCATCCGGGACATCGGCTACGAGAGCCCCCGCCCCGGCGCCATCGAGGCCTTCGCACGCATCGGCGCCGGCGACCGGCTGCGTGCCATGGCCTTCCGCCTGGAACTGGGCCGGGACCGCCGCTGGCGCTGCACGGCGGTGGAACTGGGCGGCCCGCGCAGGCCCAGCCCGGACGACGAATGACGACGGAAGGGCTGACGGCTGACGGCTGACGCAAAAAGGGCCGGGCACCCTCAGGTGACCCGGCCCTTCCACAGCTACGGCCCAGCGGCCGCACCGTCACTTCTTGCGGCGACGCCCGCCCTTGGCCTGCTTGCGCCGCTCCGCGCGCGTGAGGCCGTCGGCTTCGGAACGTACCGGCTCCTCGTCGTCGGCGAAGTCACCCTCGACGACACCGCCCTCACCGTCCACGGTCGGCGCCGAGAAGTGCAGGTCCCGCCGCTGCGGGGCGTCCAGCCCCTTCGCACGGATCTCGGGACGGGAACCCGCCTGCGCCGGAACCGCGTCCTTCGGTCCCTCGGCCGCCGGCTTGGCTTCCTCGACCGGGACCTCCTCGACCTGCTGCTCGACCTGGACCTCCAGGTTGAACAGGTAGCCGACGGACTCCTCCTTGATGCCGTCCATCATCGCGGCGAACATGTCGAAGCCCTCGCGCTGGTACTCGACCAGCGGGTCCTTCTGGGCCATCGCGCGCAGGCCGATGCCCTCCTGGAGGTAGTCCATCTCGTAGAGGTGCTCGCGCCACTTGCGGTCCAGGACCGACAGCACGACCCGGCGCTCCAGCTCACGCATGATCTCGGAGCCGAGCTGCGCCTCACGCGCGTCGTACTGCTCGCGGATGTCGTCCTTGATGGACTCGCCGATGAACTCGGCGGTCAGCCCGGCCCGGTCGCCGGCCGCGTCCTCCAGCTCCTCGACGGTGACCTTCACCGGGTAGAGCTGCTTGAAGGCGCCCCACAGCCGGTCCAGGTCCCACTCCTCGGCGAAGCCCTCGGCGGTCTCGGCGGCGACATACGCGTCGATCGTGTCGTCCATGAAGTGGTGGACCTGCTCCTGCAGGTCCTCGCCCTCCAGGACACGGCGCCGCTCGCCGTAGATGACCTCGCGCTGACGGTTGAGGACCTCGTCGTACTTGAGGACGTTCTTACGGGTCTCGAAGTTCTGCTGCTCGACCTGCGACTGGGCGGACGCGATCGCGCGCGTGACCATCTTGTTCTCGATCGGCACGTCGTCCGGGACGTTCGCCATCGACATCACGCGCTCGACCATCTGCGCCTTGAACAGACGCATCAGGTCGTCACCGAGGGACAGGTAGAAGCGGGACTCGCCCGGGTCGCCCTGACGGCCGGAACGACCGCGCAGCTGGTTGTCGATACGACGCGACTCGTGCCGCTCGGTGCCCAGCACATAGAGGCCGCCGAGCTCCTCGACCTCGTCCTTCTCGGCCTTGACGGCCTGCTCGGCCTTCTCCAGGGCCTCGGGCAGGGCGTGCGCCCACTCCTCGATGTGCTCCTCGGGGTCGAGGCCGCGCTGACGCAGCTCCGCCTCGGCGAGGTCCTCGGGGTTGCCGCCGAGCTTGATGTCCGTACCACGGCCGGCCATGTTGGTGGCCACGGTGACGGCGCCCTTGCGGCCGGCCTGGGCGACGATCGACGCCTCACGCTCGTGGTGCTTGGCGTTCAGCACCTCGTGCTGGATGCCGCGCTTGCTGAGCTGCTGCGACAGGTACTCGGACTTCTCGACCGACGTCGTACCGACGAGGATCGGCTGGCCCTTCTCGTGCTTCTCGGCGATGTCGTCGACGACCGCCTCGAACTTCGCGACCTCGGTGCGGTAGATCAGGTCCGACTGGTCCTTGCGGACCATCGGCTTGTTCGTCGGGATCGGGACCACGCCGAGCTTGTAGATCTGGTGGAACTCGGCGGCCTCGGTCATCGCCGTACCCGTCATGCCGGACAGCTTGCCGTAGAGGCGGAAGAAGTTCTGCAGGGTGATCGTGGCGAGCGTCTGGTTCTCGTCCTTGATGTCCACCCCTTCCTTCGCCTCGATCGCCTGGTGCATGCCCTCGTTGTAGCGGCGGCCGGCGAGGATACGGCCGGTGTGCTCGTCGACGATCATGACTTCGCCGTCGATGACGACGTAGTCCTTGTCCTTCTTGAAGAGTTCCTTGGCCTTGATGGCGTTGTTCAGGTAGCCCACGAGCGGGGTGTTCACCGACTCGTAGAGGTTGTCGATGCCCAGCCAGTCCTCGACCTTGCTGACACCGGACTCGTGGATGGCGACCGTGCGCTTCTTCTCGTCGACGTCGTAGTCGCCGGTCTCCTCGAGGCCCTTGAGGGGGTTGCCCGCCTCGCCCTTCTTCAGGCGCGTGACCAGCTTGGCGAAGTCGCCGTACCACTTGGTGGCCTGGTCGGCCGGGCCGGAGATGATCAGCGGCGTACGGGCCTCGTCGACGAGGATGGAGTCGACCTCGTCGACGATGGCGAAGTTGTGGCCGCGCTGGACGAGCTCGTCCTTGGACCACGCCATGTTGTCGCGCAGGTAGTCGAAGCCGAACTCGTTGTTCGTGCCGTAGGTGATGTCGCAGTTGTACTGCTCGCGGCGCTGGGCCGGCGTCATGTTGGCGAGGATGCAGCCGACGGTGAGGCCGAGGAACCGGTGGACACGGCCCATCATCTCGGAGTCGCGCTCGGCCAGGTAGTCGTTGACCGTGATGAGGTGGACGCCGTCTCCGGAGAGGGCGTTCAGATACGCGGGCAGCGTGCCGACCAGGGTCTTGCCCTCACCGGTCTTCATCTCGGCCACGTATCCCATGTGCAGGGCGGCGCCGCCCATCATCTGGACGTCGTAGTGCCGCTGGCCGAGGACGCGCTTGGCGGCCTCACGGACCGTGGCGAACGCCTCGGGGAGCAGGTCGTCAAGGCTCTCGCCGTCGGCGTACCGCTGCTTGTACTCATCGGTGAGGGCTCGCAGCTCGGCGTCGGAGAGGTCGACGAAGTCCTCTTCGATGGAGTTGACCTGGTCCGCGATGCGGTGCAGCTTGCGCAGGATCTTGCCTTCGCCTGCACGCATGATCTTCGAGAGGACGGACACGGGGGTTGGTCTCCTTGCCGGTCGGGCCTGGGACGGTCGGTTTCCATTTGACTTACTGAGCAACGGCCATCGTATGCGAGGACCCCACCGCGTCGGGAGGCCCGCACATCCGCTTCAAAGGGCACAACGGCCGGGGCCCTCTGATGGTGCCGCGTACCACCGACGAATTGCGCGAAATGTGATCGCTCGCTCACCCAGCGCAAAAGGGATTGGCGGCGCGGCGCACCCCCGAGCAGAATCGGCCGATGGAACCCGTGACGCTCACCACCGACCGTCTCGTCCTGCGCACGGTCGGCCCCCAGGACACCGACGCCGTGTACGCCGCCGCCCAGGACCCCGACATTCAGCGGTGGACGACCATTCCCTCCCCGTACCACCGTGAACACGCCGAGAGCTTCACAGAACAACTGGTCCCGGACGGCTGGGCCGACTCCTCGATGTTCACGTTCGGCGTCTTCCTCCCCGAAGGGGAGTTGGTGGGCATGCTCAGCCTCACCATGCGCTCCCTGGGCTCCGCCGAGATCGGCTTCTGGGCCGCCAAGGAACACCGCGGCAACGGCTACACCGCCGAGGCCGCCCTCACCGCCTCCCGCTGGGCCTTCACCCATCTCGCCGTGGACCGCGTCGAATGGCGAGCCGAAGTCGGCAACACCGCCTCCCGCGCGGTGGCCGAACACACCGGCTTCACCATCGAAGGCACCCTCCGCTCCGCCATCAACAACAAGGGCATCCGTCGAGACTGCTGGGTGGGCTCCCTACTCCCCTCAGACCTGAACCTCCCCTCAACGGCCCCGTACCTACCGGCCCGCACATAACCGCCCACCCACAACCGCACCCACCGCCCAACCACTCGACTGGTCATCGAGCACGCGCGCTGCCCAACCACCCCACTGGTCCGCGGGCACGCGCAGCGCTCAGCCACGCCGCTGGCCCGCGGGCAGTCGTGCCGCTGGGGCGGCACGGGTGGGCGCGGACGGAACCCCGTAAGCGCCGGGCTGCGCGGCCCACCCCCGCCCGGCGCCAACCCGCCCACTGTCAGACCCACCCCCTATCGTGCGACCCATGACGACCCCGCGCCCCACAACCACCCTCTCGGCAGACGAAGCCCGCCGCATCGCCCTGAAAGCCCAAGGCTTCCTCGGCGCCCCCGACCGCCGCTCCGGCGTCCGCGGCGTCCTCCGCCATCTGGGCGCGGTCCAGCTCGACACCATCTCCGTCCTCGCCCGCTCCCACGAACTCATCCCCTACGCCCGCCTCGGCGCAGTAGGCCGCAGAACAGTCGAGAGCGCCTACTGGCAGGACACCCACGCCTTCGAGTACTGGTCCCACGCCGCCTGCATCCTCCCCATCGAGGAGTGGCCCCACTTCGCCTTCCGCCGCCGCGCCTACCGCAACCGCCCGCAGTGGAACCACGACCTCCCCGACGGCACCTACGACCAGGTCATCAAGCAGCTCCGCTCCGAGGGCCCCCTCACCGCCACGGAGTTGGGCGGCGCGAAGAAGACCAGCGAGTGGTGGGACTGGTCGGGCACGAAGGTCGCCGTCGAACGCGCCCTGATGTACGGCGAAGTGGTCTGCGTCGAACGCCGCGGCTGGAAGCGCGTCTACGACCTCGCCGAGCGCGCCGTCCCCGAAGCCCTGCTGCACGACGAGCTGGACGACACCGAGTGCCTGCGCCGCCTGGTCCGCCTCGCCGGCCAGTCTCTCGGCGTCGGCACCCGCGCGGACATCGCCGACTACCACCGCCTCAAGGGCGATCAGGTCGACCAGGTGATCGCCGACTCGGGCCTGATCCCGGTGACGGTCGAAGGCTGGGGCAAGCCCGCCTGGGCCGACCCGGCGGCCCTGGAGACACCCCCGCGCGGCCGCCACCGCACCACGCTGCTGTCCCCGTTCGACTCCCTGATCTGGGAACGGGCGCGCACGGAACGCCTCTTCGGCTTCACCCACCGCCTGGAGGCCTACGTCCCCAAGCCGAAGCGTGTCCACGGCTACTTCGCGATGCCGGTCCTCGCCGGCGGCCACCTCGTCGGGCGCGTGGACCCGGCCCGCGAGGGCCGCACCCTGGTCGCCAAACAGATCACCCTGGACGGCCCGAACGCGGTCCCGGCGGTGGCGCAGGCCCTGGCCGAGGCGGCGAGCTGGGTGGACTGCACGGACGTACGCGTGGAACGCGTGGCCGCCCCCGAGCTGCGTGAGCCTCTCACCAGGGAGCTCACCCGCATACTCGCCTGAGCCTCGGCCTCGGCCTCGGCCTCGGCCTCAGCCCAGGGCTCACCGGATCTCGAGGATCTTCTCCCGCATCGCGTAGACCACCGCCTCCATCCTGGAGTGCAGCTGCAGCTTCTCCAGGATGTTGCGCACATGGTTCTTCACGGTGTTCTCGGAGATGAACAACTCCTTGGCGATGTCCCGGTTGTTCATTCCGGTGGCCACGAGCTTGAGGACCTCCAGCTCACGGTCCGTCAGCCGTGGCGCGGGCACCAGCCGGCGCTCGTCCGTCCGCTGGATCATCGACTTGAACTCGGTGAGCAGCTTCGACGCCATGGAGGGGCTGATCTGCGACTGCCCGTCGGCGACCGCGCGAATGGCGGTGGCCACCTCGTCCGTGGAGATCTCCTTGAGGAGATAGCCGGTCGCGCCGGCCTTGATCGCGTCGTAGAGGTCGGCTTCCTCGTCGCTGATCGTCAGCATGATGATCTTCGCGCTGGGAGCCACCTCCTTGATGGAGGTGCACGCCTCGATACCGCCGCGCTTCGGCATCCGTACGTCCATCAGAATGATGTCGGGCAGCAGGTCGGCGGCCTTGTCGACGGCCTCGGCGCCGTCGCCCGCCTCCCCGACGACCTGGATGTCCTCCTCGGCCGCGAGCACGATCTCCAGGCCACGGCGGAACAGAGCATGGTCGTCCACCACCAGGACTCTGATCGGCTCCTTGCGTGGAGTGCCCGCGTCCGGGCCCACACCGACGACGCCCTCGTCGGCATCTCGGTCACGCATCGGTCCGAAGCTGTCCGCCATCGTTCCTCCCCCTGAGGCTGTGGCCGTGGTGCTGCGCCATCGCCAACCCAAGGCAACGACCCACCCGTTGAGTCGATGCGGCCATGATTCCATGCCCGGACGACAACACGGTGACAACCGGTGCGCGTAACGGGCGCACACGGGTGCCCCTGGGGGCGCACATGCGCTCCAGGGGCACCGCCTCAGCTGTCACCAGGAAGGTCAGCCACCCAGTGCGCCGCCCGCCTCGGGCGAGTGTGCGTGGGTGACCATGGTGTCCGTCCTGAGATGGATCACGCCGTAGTCGTACGCGTGCCGTCGGTAGACGACAGCGGGTTCCTTCGTCTCGGAGTCGACGAAGAGGTAGAAGTCGTGCCCGACCAGCTCCATCTCGTAGAGAGCCTGGTCGAGGGTCATCGGAGCGGCGACGTGGGTCTTCTCCCGCACCACGAGGGGTCCGTCGCCCTGCACTTCGAGCGAGCCGATCTTCTTCGTCGGCACGCTTTCCGTCTCTTCCGCCGGGACGGGGTGGCCGTTGCCGTTGAGCGTCGCCACTCCCGGAACGTGGTCGGCGACCTCTGCCGCCGTGAGCCGGCGTGCCCCCCTGCGCGTGTAACGCTTGTCGTGCTGCTTGCGCAGCCGCGCGTCCAGTTTCTCCGCCGCCAGGTCGAGTGCCGCATAGGGATCGCTGGCTGCCGCCTCCGCCCGGATCACCGGACCGCGGGAGCGGAGCGTGATCTCCACTCGGTCGCAACGGTCGGCCTGTCGGGGGTTCGGCTCCTTGGACACCTCGACATCGAGGCTGATCACCTTGGCATCGAGCCTCTGGATCTTCTCCAGCTTCAGCTTCTCGGCCACGTGCTTGCGGAACCGCTCGGGCACTTCGGTCTTGCGGCCCTTGACGACGATGTCCACGCAGAACTCCGTTCCCGGGTCGCTCCGCTTCGTTGACGGAGCATCTCCCTTTTGCACCAGGCTCCGGTGATCCCCGGAACCTCAGGACTCGGTGACGTCCACCTCCTGCTCCCCCATGGGCAAGATCTCCACCCCATGTGCTGTGGGCGGTTACGGAAAACCCCAGCACGGCATTCGGACAGAAGAGGTGTGGCCTGCGGCTTTCCCTCTCAACCGAACATATCTCGCCCGGACGGATGTCGTCACCCTCTACTGCGGCGTACCTCCGTTCAGGTGAATTGGCCCTCTCATTACCTGCAACGATGCAAGTTCACTGTCAGTTCCGGTTCATTTCGAAAGAATCTGACATGGCCGCGACCACAGCCGCACGGATCACAACACCGCCGCCGTTCACTCCTGCCATTCCGGGCTCGGCACCCTCCCGGTCCGTGCTCCCTTCCGTGGCTTCCGCCATCCGTTCCCTTCTGCTTTCCCATGCCACACCCGCATACACAGACCTCACCCCATCGAGACCGGCCGAGTTCGACCCCGCCTCCCGTCCATACGCTCTCGACCGCGGCCCCGTCTCAGCACGGCTTTGAACCGTCGCCGCCCGCACGGCCCGCGCCGCCTCCGTCAGCGAAGCCCCCGTTGTCATCAGGTCGTCGACGAGCACGACCCGACCGCCGGAAAGCAACCGGGCCCCGCCGGGCACCACGGTCAGCGCGCCCGCGAGATTGTCCAGCCGCTGCCGGGAGTTGAGCCCCGACTGGTCGGCCACGGCCCGCCGCTGTCGCAACACCGCCAGCACCCGGGCCGGTGTCCCGGCCCGTCGTAACTCGCCCGCCGCCGCGAGCGCGATCCGCCGCGCCGAATCCTGCCCCCTGGCCCGCACCGCCGCACGCGCGGACGGAATGGGTACGAGCAGCACTCCCGCTCCCGGTGCCGTCAGCGCCCGCGCCTCCGCGAGCCCAGCCCGCACCGCTCCCGCCAGCGCCGTGCCGAGCGGCCCCGCGAGCGACAGGGCGCCCCGTTCCTTGTGAGCCAGCAGCACGGCCCGCACCGCGTCCCCGTACCGGGCCGCCGCGTGCACCACCGGCAGCCCGGGCGGTTCCGGCGCCGGCCGCACCCGGCGCGGTACGGCCCCGCTCAGGGCGGCACGGCACTCAGGGCAGAGCACCGTGCGAGGCCTGCCGCAGCCTCCGCACTCGGTCGGCAGCACCAGGTCGGTGAGGTCCTGCCACAACCGCCGCATGCCCTCCACTGTGCCAACGCCCGCGCCGACCGGCCACCCCTGTGGAAAACCCCCTGTGGAAAACTCCACGCATTGCCCACACGACGCTCACCCACACGAGTGCGGCGAACAAAACGGCCGCCTCCGGCCCGAACCCCCGGGACAGAAGCGGCCGTCTCCTCGGCACTCACCCCGGATAGACCGGGCCCGACCCTTCCTTGACCACCTTCTGCCACTGCGCCCCGGACGGCAGTCGTACGATCCCGTCCAGCGAGTAGGCCACCAGCGGCGCCCGGTCGTCGTCGGCCGCGGCGATCTCCTGCACCCCGGTCAGCGCGGCGGGCGCCGGCCCCTCCGGTGTGGAGCCGTCGACCTGGACGTACCGCATCTGCTGCACGCCCCCCTGCTCCTGCCCGACCACCACGAGCCGGCTGTCACCGGCCCACGACATGGTCGTGACCTCTTCCAACTCCGGTGCCGCGGACCTCAGTTCGAGGACCGAGATCACCGGCCGCTCCGTGTCCTTCCCGTCGCGCTCGATCCGTCCGATGAGCAGGGACTGCTTGCCGCCCTTCTCCACGACGAGCGCGATCCGCACCCCGTCCGCGGCCAGCCGCACGGCCTTGATCCGCCCGTCCAGCCCGGGAGTGCGCACCTCCAGCGGTTCACCGGCCCCGTGGCGCAGCGCCACCAGCCGCGGGTGCTTGGGGTCCCGGTCGGCCACCCACAGATCACCCTGCGCGTCCCAGCTGGGCGCCGTCAGCCGGTCGGTCTCGGTCCTGCCCTGGCTGCGCAGCACCGGCTCCTCGTCCGCGGAACCACCCGACACCGTCGCGCCCACGTACAGTGCCTTGCCGTCGAGGCCGACCCCGGCGGCGGACTGCTCGTCCCGCGACACCGCCACCGACCGCAGCGCCTTGTCTCCCTCGCCCAGCGCGCCCGGCACCCGTTCGGCCTTCGTGCCGCTGCTGGCGCTCGCGATCCGTACGAACCGGTGCTCACCGTCGAGGAAGTACAGGTACCCCGGACGTTGCGTCGACCCGCGCGCAGCGACGTCCACGGCCCGTTCCTCGGCGAGGGAGCACAGCTGCTTGTCGCCCGCCCGCAGCGCCACGTCGTCCACCGCGGGGGTGAGGTTCTGCAGCGTGAACAGGAGCTGGGCCGCCATCTCGTTGCACTGGCCCTCACCGATCCGGGCGGCCTTCCCGTTCAGCGGCACGGTCAGCTTGCCCTGGTCGTCGGGCGTCAGCGAGGTGACGCCCTTCTTGAGCTCCGTCCCGGTGGGGAAGCTCGACCGGACGACGTGCTGGAGCCATGTGGTGGGTCCCTTGAGCAGGGAGACCACCGCCTGGGTCATGGGGTTGACACGACGCCGTACGAAAACCGGATCGGCGACGGCCGTCGGCTCCGCCAAGGCCGCAACCGTGGCGTTCGAGGCGAAGTAGTACTTGTTCACGGACATGTAGTTCCGCTGGAAGTCCGACTTGCCCATGACCACGCCCGGGGGCAGGGCGTCGATGCGCCACTGCCTGGTCTTCTTGTCCTTCGTGAGGTGCACCGGCTGGTTGTACGGCCCGGAGGCGGGCGCGTACGACTGCTGGGCGTCGACCGCGGCCACCTTGGTGCCGGTCAGCGTGAAGGAGTACTCGTTGCCGTCCTCCCGGCCCCCCGAACGGTCGGCCTCGGTGCCCGGCCCGTCCGCGAGCACGGTCGTCGACTGCTCCGGGCGCCAGACCTTCGCGGCCTGCCCGGTCAGATACTGGCGGGCCGTCGCATACTTCGGATCGTCACTGGTCAGCGCCTCGAGGAAGCCCTGGACGATCGCGGAGGGAGGCGCGTCCTTCGAGGGCGGCATCGCGAAGACCCGCAGCTGGGTGTCCTGCCGCGGCGTGGACTCGACGTCCCGCAGATCCCCGCTGTCGGGCATCGACGCACACCCCGCCAGCAGTACGACCCCGCAGGCTGCGTACGCCAGCGCGCGCCCGCGCCCCGGCGTACGCCGGGAGCCCCCCTCGCGGTCAGCGCCCACGAAATGCCTCCCCATGCTGGTTCGAGCCCTCCGGCCCGGTGTCCGCGCGGCCCGGGTTCGCGCCGCGTTCGGTGTCCGTGGCGGACCGGTCGTCCTGCCGTCGTGTGCCTCCGCCGGGCCGCGGCACCACGCGCGCGCCGTTGCCGGGCAGCGCCGTCGGGTCCGCCGTGGGTGTCACGGTGGCCAGCCGCGGCGTGATCGGGTCCCGCGAGGTGATCGGTGAAGACTTGCCACCAGCAGGCTGCGCCGGCACGGTGGCCGACTTCTCCCCGCCCCCACGCGGCAGGCCGGCGTCATCGAGTCCACGATTACGACGTGAGTCCTTGGGCTCCAGCGGTATCGGCGAGCCCCGCAGCGGCTCGTCCGCGGTCCGCGGCAGCGTCAACCGGAACTGCGAGCCACCGCCCGGCTCGCCCCAGGCCTGCAGCCAGCCGCCGTGCAACCGCGCGTCCTCCAGGGCGATCGACAGCCCGAGTCCCGTACCGCCGGTGGTACGCGCGCGTGCCGGGTCGGCCCGCCAGAAACGGCTGAAGACCCGGGTCGCCTCACCGGGTTTGAGCCCGACTCCATAGTCGCGCACGGCGATCGCGACCGCCCCGCCCGCCGCGGCGAGCTTGACGACGACGTCCCTGCCCTCGCCGTGCTCGACGGCGTTGACGACGAGGTTGCGCAGCACGCGCTCCACGCGCCGGGCGTCGGCCTCGGCGACGACGGGCTGCTGGTCGCCCACGACCCGTATCGTCGTCCCCTTGCGGTCGGCGAGCGGCTCGGCGCCGCTGACGACCCTGCGGACGACCTCCCTGAGGTCTATCGGCTCGGCCTCCAGCGCCGCGGCTCCCGCATCGAAGCGGCTGATCTCCAGCAGGTCCGCGAGCAGCGTCTCGAACCGGTCGAGCTGGTCGGCGAGCAGCTCCGCCGACCGCGCGGTCACCGGGTCGAAGTCCACCCGCGCGTCGTGGATGACGTCGGCCGCCATCCGCACGGTCGTCAGCGGCGTCCGCAACTCGTGCGACACGTCCGACACGAACCGCCGCTGCATCCTCGACAGGTCCTCCAGCTGCTGGATCTTCAGCTGCAGGTTCTGCGCCATCTTGTTGAAGGCCTCGCCGAGCCGCGCGATGTCGTCCTCGCCGGTGACCTTCATCCGTTCCTGCAGACGGCCCGCAGAGAGCCGCTCGGCGATCCCCGCGGCCATCCGCACCGGCGTGACGACCTGACGCACCACGAGCCAGGCGATGGCCCCCAGGAGCACGACCACGAAGAGCCCGGCGGTCGCCAACGTGCCCTTGACCAGGCTGAGCGACTTCTCCTCCTGCGTGAGCGGGAAGAGGTAGTACAGCTCGTACGGGTCACCGTTGGGGTCGTTGACCTGCTTGCCGATGACCAGCGCCGGCTGGGAGTCCTTCTGGTTGCTGTAGATGATCCGCGTGTAGCTCTGGGCGGCTGAGGTGTTGTCGTTGATCCGCTCGCGCAGGGCTTGCGGCACGCTCTTGTTGGGGTCCACGAAACCCGACGCACGCGGCCCAGGTCCGCCGCCGCTGTCGTCACCCGCGGGCAGGGTCACCACGTCGAAGGCGCCCTGACCACCGCTGGAGAGCGACGACACGAGGCTGCTCATCCACCCGGTGAGGTTCTGCGAGGGCCGCCCGTCCACCGTGGAGGCATCGCCGTCGGTCCCGGCGGCGGCCTCGTCGGCCTTCTGCTTGGCCACCGCGAACCCGCCGGTGGCCTGGCTCTGCGACGCCTTCACCTTGGCGTCCAGCAGCCCGTTGCGCACCTGCCCTATGACGACGAAGCCCAACAGCAGAACGACGCCCAGCGACATCAGCAGCGTCGTGACGACGACCTTGAGCTGGATGTTTCGCCGCCACAGCCGCATGACGGGCAGCAGCGGCCGGCGCACCCACCGCAGGAAGAGCCGGAGAACCGGGCTGCCCTGGACTCCGCCCTGCAGCAGCCCGCCCTCCAGGAAACGTCCCCAGCGCGAACCCGCCGTCTTCCGGCCGACAGGCCGCTCCGGACGGGCCCCGGACCGGCCGGGGGCCGAAGCGGCACTGTCCCCTGACATGTCAGCTCGGCCCTGCCTTGTATCCGACACCACGAACGGTCACCACGATCTCCGGCCGCTCCGGGTCCTTCTCGACCTTGGAGCGCAGCCGCTGCACATGCACGTTCACCAGACGGGTGTCCGCGGCGTGCCGGTAGCCCCACACCTGCTCGAGCAGCACCTCACGCGTGAACACCTGCCATGGCTTGCGCGCGAGCGCGACCAGCAGATCGAACTCCAACGGCGTCAGCGCGATCGACTGCCCCTCCCGCTTCACCGAGTGACCGGCCACATCGATGACCAGGTCCCCGATGGCGAGCTGCTCGGGCGCCGGCTCCTCCGACCTCCGCAGCCGCGCCCGGATACGGGCGACAAGCTCCTTCGGCTTGAACGGCTTCACGATGTAGTCGTCGGCACCCGACTCGAGGCCCACGACGACATCCACGGTGTCGCTCTTGGCGGTGAGCATCACGATCGGCACACCCGACTCCGCCCTGATCAGACGGCACACCTCGATGCCGTCCCGGCCGGGCAGCATCAGATCCAGCAAAACCAGATCCGGCTTCGCCTCCCGGAAAGCGGCCAGCGCCTTGTCGCCGTCAGCTACGAAAGACGGTTCAAAACCTTCACCACGCAGCACAATGCCGAGCATCTCGGCCAGTGCGGTGTCGTCGTCGACGACAAGGACTCGTCCCTTCATAAACGACATCATCCCATTCTCGTAACAGTGACCGGGGCGCTGGTGGGGAAGGTCACTGGCCTGTGACGATAGTCGTATGGGGCCGTCACTGTCTGCCCGAGTCCGACGACGTTGATGTCAGCACCGATATCAGCCTGGCCGCAGGGGGACTGCTTCCGCGCCGCCTTGTTCCGCACATGACCACCCGCAGAGGGATCTTCCCCTTGGCGGGTCTCGGTCGACCACGCAGAGCTACGGAGATGTACGCCGCTACAGGCATCCGTGTGTTTGGAACGCCTGTGCCATGACTTCACCGTTGGCCCGCTGCCTGGGTTCGGCGGCCGAGAGCTCTCGGTGAGCGAAAGTCCTCTCGCGCCGAGCGCGGTCCCTGGGTGCCCGCGGTGGCGGGGCGCAGCCGGATGCGGGCGTCGAGGCCGGTGCCGGGGGCCGGATGCAGGGTGATCGTGCCGCCGGAGGCGTCGACAAGGTGCCGGACGATGGGCAGGCCGAGGCCGGTGCCGTCGTGGTGGGAGTCGGAGGAGCGCCAGAAGCGGTCGAAGGCGCGTTCGCGGTCGGCCTCGTTCATGCCGGGGCCCTGGTCGACGATGTGGAGTTCAGTGCCGGGGGCGCGGTGCATGGTGATGGTGGTGCTGGGTGGGGAGACGCGCAGGGCGTTGGCGACGAGGTTGTCGATGATCTGTTCCAGGGCGCCGGGGATCGCCCACACGTGGCCGACGGTTGGGCCGGTGATGTCGAGGGTGACGTACTGCTCGGCCGCCAGTGGCTCCCACATCGCTGCCCGGTCGGCGAGGACGGCGTCGAGGTCGACAGGCTCCGGGGTGGTGGCGGTGTTCTCCAGGCGGGCCAGGGCGAGCAAGCCCTGGACCATGCGGCCGAGGCGTTCGACCTCGCCGACGGCTTCGTCCAGGCTGCCGTGGGCGCGCGGGTCGAGGTAGGGCTCGAAGTTCTCCAACCGCAGCCGCAGCCCGGTCAGCGGCGTTTTCAGCTGGTGGGAGGCTTCCGAGGCGAACGCCTGCTGCGCCTTCAGCAGATGCTGCAAACGGGTGGCGGTGTGGGTGAAGGAGACGGCCAGACGGCGCAGCTCCGGCGGACCGGTGGTGGCATCGGGCGGATTGGTGAGCTGTCCCTCGGCGAGCTGGGTGGTCGCGGCTTCCAAAGTGCGCAGGGGCCGGGTGATCCACCGGGCCAGGCTGAACGCGACCAGCGCGACCACCGCGAGGACGCAGGCCCCGGCCATGGCGAGAGCTCCCCAGATCCGGTGGACACGCGCACTGACCTCGGACAGAGGGAGCGTCACCCGCAGAGTGCCACGGATCGTCGTGCCCGAGGCGCCGGGCATGGTGGCCGACAAGACGTCGTTTCCAGCGCTGTCGGTCGTGGTGGTGACGGTGGGCTGGTTGCGCAGAGCCCGGGCGATGTCCGGTTGTGCGGCCAGGCTGATGTCGGTGCGGCCGGCGGGGTCGGAGTCCGCCAGGACGGTGCCCTGCTTGTCGGTGACCACGACACGTGCACTGGTGCGCTCGGCATACTCGCCGATCACCTCGGGCAGCGCGTCCAGCTCGCCCTTCTCTATGTTCTCCTCGGTGACCTCGGCGAGCATGGACGCGTCACGCTCCAAGCTCTGAGAAGCCCGGGAGGTCTCGCCCCGGGCATAGATGAAGCCCAGGGGTATCTCCAGCCCGGCCAGCACAAGCAGGGCCAGGCCCAGATAGCTGAGCAGCAGACGCCGGGTCATCCGGCCTCCTCAGCGGCGGTGTGGTCGCCGGGGACGGTGAGGCGGAAGCCGACCCCCCGAGCGGTGGTGATCCAGGCCGCGTCACCGAGCTTGCGGCGCAAGGCAGCCACGTGGGCGTCGAGGGTCTTGGTGGGGCCGAAGAAGTGCGGGTCCCACACCGTGTCCATGATCTGCTGGCGTGAGTACACCGTCCCAGGGTCGTCGGCAAGGAAGGCAAGCAGGTCGAACTCACGGGGGGCCAGGGCTACTTCCCGGCCGTCGAGGTGAACCTCACGGGTGCGGCGGTTGATGGCCAGCGGTCCCAACACCTGTGCACCAGGGGTGCTTTGGCGTGCCTCAGGCACATCCGCCGACCCGGTAGCCGCGTAAGCCGGGGCGCCGGCGCGCCGGGTCACGGCGCGGATACGGGCGATCAGCTCCCGTACACCGAAGGGCTTGGCGAGGTAGTCGTCGGCGCCGAGTTCGAGGCCGACGATGCGGTCCGCCTCCTCGCCCCGTGCGGTGATCATGATGATGGGGACGTCGGAGCGGGCGCGCAGGCTGCGGCAGACATCGAGGCCGTCCATGTCGGGAAGGCCGAGGTCGAGCAGGACGAGGTCCGGCGCTGTTGTGGAGTCGGCGAGCCCGGCGGCGCCGGTGCGGACGTGGTCCACGGTGAAGCCGTAGCGCCCCAGGCCCTCGGTGAGGGGGTCGGCGATTCGGTCGTCGTCTTCGATGAGCAGCAGCCGCATGGCGTAAGGCTCGCACAGCCGTGCCAGAGCAGTTGGAGGGTTCATGGGAAGCCACCTAGGGTCTTTCGTTTGGATCAGGCCGGATCAGGGAGCGGGGTCCGGTGCCGTGCATCGCAAGGCGGAGGAGGGCGGCAGGGCGGAGCCCTGCCGACCGACGACAACGCGGCGAGGCGCGGTGCCGGGCCCCGCGAGCCTGGCCTGATCCAAACGAAAGACCCTAGGGCCGGAGAGACGTACGGGACGACGCAGGACGAGGGAGTGCCGTCCGGCCGACCGGGGCTGAGGCAGTCGGCCGGACGGCGGTGACGGGACGTCGGACGATGCCGACCGGGGAGTCGGTTGTCGGCGCCGTCGCCGTCCTCGCGCCCCTGGTCACCCTTCGGCGGCTGAGCCGTGACTGTCAGCCCGCGTCCTCGGCCTCCTCGGTGCCTTCCTTCTTGGTGTCAGTGACCTTGAAGGACTTGTCGAGGTAGACCTCCACCGTGGTGCCATCACCCTGCTTCACCTCGACCGCGTACATGCCGGGCTTCTCCGCGTCCTCCTCGGACTTCAGGACGGTGCCCGGGTAGGCGGCGAGCGCGGCGGCCTCGGCCTTCTGCTTGATGTCGCCGGTCAGTGGGGGCTCCGGCTTGTCGTCGGTGTCTCCGGCGGCTTCACCCCCCGCCTCGGCGCCACCCGCGCTCTGGGCCTGCTGCTGGGTGTTCGCGGCATCGGAGCTGTCGGAGCCGGAATCGGAACCGCCACAGGCGACCAGCGCGAACATCAGGACGGCGCAGGGAGCGGCAAGCACGGCACGACGGGGCAGAGCACGCATCAGGGTGTCTCCAAACACAGGGGAAGCACTGCGAGTTCGAAGGTCTGTGAACCTGACCTCCGGGGGATGACGACGACCCTAGGAACCCGCTGTCGAGAAACAGCCCAGCAGACGGAGAGTGAAAGACCAGGAGACTGCCAATCTTTGACCACGCCGTGCCGTCCCAGTACCAACACGCCCGTGCTGTCCCAGTACCAATGGGCCAGTCAAGCCGTATGCGATCTTGAAAACCGTCGATGTCAGCACTGCTCTCAGCCTGGCGCCACCTGGACCATCGCCGACGCCGCCTCGCTGCACCGCAGAGGCGTGCCCAGTTCCCCGAGCCGAGATCACAAACCGGGCGTAAGCTCTGTATAAGGGGATCAAAATAAGGGGATCAAATGCGCTACGGCGCGACCGGACGAGAGTCTGGGAGGACCCATGGCTGTAGAAATACCGCCTCTCATCAAACCTTCTCGGCTCAGGCGCCGAGGCGGACTGTGGGGCGAATGCCTGTCGGAGTTCCTGGGGACCTTTGTTCTCATCTCTTTCGGAGTCGGTGTGGTGGCCATGGCGGTCGCGGCCCTGCCGGGGTCCGGTCGCACATCGGGACCCACCACGTTCTTCTTGGGGGCCGGGGACTGGCTGCTGATCACCTGGGGCTGGGGGTTGGCCGTCGTCATGGGGGTGTACGTAGCCGGAGGAGTCAGCGGCGCCCACCTCAACCCGGCGGTGACCTTGGCGTTCGCGGTGCGCCGCAAGTTCGCCTGGGTCAAGGTCGCTCCGTACATGCTGTCGCAGGTGGCCGGTGCGTTCGCCGGCGCGGCGCTGGTCTACGCCGTCTACCACGACGCGATCAACACCTTCGACGACGCCATGAAGGGCCCGAAGACCAACGGTCACACCCTCGCGTCGTTCTCCATCTTCGCCACATTCCCCGCGCCGTACTTCAACGGAGGTATCTGGGGGCCCCTGATCGACCAAATCGTCGGCACCATGTTCCTGGTGCTGCTGATCGTGGCGATCGTCGACCTGCGCAACACCGCCGTCAAAGCCAACCTCGGCCCGTTGATCGTCGGCTTCGCCGTAGCCGCGATCGGCATGTCGTACGGAGCGAACGCCGGTTACGCGATCAACCCGGCCCGCGACCTGGGCCCGCGCCTGTTCACATGGGCCGCAGGCTGGCAGGATCTGGCGATGCCGGGGACCTTGTCCGGCGCCTTCAGTAGCTACTTCTGGATTCCTATCGTCGGTCCGCTGATCGGCGGAGTGATCGGAGTCCTGGTCTACGACCTGTTCATCGGCGACATTTTGCACATTCGTGCTCAGGAAGCCATCCCAGCGGAGGTCGGCCGCACGAAGCCTGAGAAAGGCACGGACGAGGAATAACCACGTCGGGCGCCGCTACTGTCTGCCCGCACGTGAGCCTTGCGGGCCCCTTCCCCGATGCGTCCCGCATCCATTCCGTGGGGAAAGGGCCCTCCTCGTCGATCAGCTCGTCGTCGCCTGGCGTGACCTGCTGCAGAGCTCGGCAAGAGCCTCGGTGGTCACGGGCGAAATGGCACCTTCTTCGGTGACGATCGCCGTCACCAGCTCGGGCGGCGTCACGTCGAACGCAGGGTTGTACGCCTGGGTCCCCAGCGGGGCCACCGGAATCCCGCCGCCCGCTCCCGCCACCTGCACCTGTGGCGCCGTGACCTCCGTCACCTCGAAGCCTGGGCGCTGCTCGACCTCGATGGACGCCCCGTCCGGCGTGTCCGGGTCCACCGTCGTCACCGGTGCCACCACGATGAACGGCACATGGTGGTACCGCGCGAGCACCGCGAGGGGATAGCTCCCCACCTTGTTCGCCACCGAACCGTCGGCCGCGATGCGGTCCGCCCCGATCAGGACCGCGTCCACCTCACCGGCCGCGAACAGCGAGCCGGCCGCGTTGTCCGTGAGCAAGGTGTACGCCATGCCGCTGCGAGCCGCCTCGTACGCCGTCAGGCGAGCGCCTTGCAGCAGCGGACGCGTCTCGTCGACCCACAGCCGCCGCAGCCGCCCCGCCCGGTGCGCCGCGAGCGCCACGGCGAACGCCGTCCCCTCGCCTCCCGACACGAGCGAACCGGTGTTGCAGTGCGTCAGGATCCGCTGGCCACCGGGCACCAGTTCGTCCAACAGCGCCAACCCGTGCTGGGCCATCCGGGCACTGGCCTCGGCGTCCTCCCGGTGCAGCGCCCGCGCCGCCCCCAGAGTGGCCAGGGCGGCCTGCCCGGGATCGCCGCTCCTGGCGATCTCGGCCTGGTAGGCGGACTGGGCCCTGCGCACCCCGACGGAGAGGTTCACCGCGGTGGGCCGGGCACCCGCCAGAGCCGCCGCGGCCTCCTCCACATCGAAGCCGCGCGCTGCGGCGAGCGCGACCCCGTAGGCCCCCGCGATGCCGAGCAGCGGTGCCCCGCGCACGGCGAGCGAACGGATCGCCTCCACCAGCGCCGACGCGTCTGTACAGACCAGGTCGACCTCCTCGGTCGGCAGCCTTGTCTGGTCGAGCAGGACCACCACGGGCCCTTCGGGTGGCTCTTCCCAGCGGATCGCCGGTATCTCGGTCGGCTTCGTGTCCTCACCGGATTGCGCGTACTGATCAGCCATGCGATCAGTCTGCCCGTAATCCGGCGGACAATTGAAGGTGCACAGCCCCTACCTCGGCCGGTACCCCCACGACCACCCCATGGCACGATGGCTGCCAACCTGCCGCCGCGACCGCGGACGGGCACCGTGAAGGAGCGACGATGAACGACACTCCGGGCTGGGCCTCGCCCGGATCCGCCCCGTCCGGCGGGCAGGAACCCGGCGCGTCCGGCCCTGCCGAGCCCGCCGACCGCCCCGGCACCAACTCTCCCGCGGACGAGCCGGGTGCAAACCAGCATGGCCCGCAGCACGGCGCCAACCAACCGCCCGCCGGCGCGAAGTGGTCCACGGACCAGCCGCTCCCGGGCCAGTGGTCCGCCCCGACCGGCCCTCCGAGCCACGGCCAGGCTCCCCCACCGCCCCCTCCCGGCCCGGCATGGGGCCCTCAGCCTCCAGCAGGCCCCGGCGGCGCGGGCTACGGCGGATACGGCGGCGGCTACGGCGCCCCAGGCCCCGCCGGCTACCCCGGCTGGGGCACAGGGTGGGGCGGCCCGCCCCCCGCGGCCAAGCCCGGCGTCATCCCGCTCCGCCCGCTCGGCGTGGGCGAGATCCTCGACGGAGCGGTGTCCACCATGCGCACCCACTGGCGCACGGTGCTGGGCATCTCGCTGACCGTCGCCGTCGTCACGCAGATCCTCGTCGTACTGCTCCGCGGCCTGGTCCTCGACAACCGCGTCGACACCGACGCCCTCAACGACCCCAGCGCGACCCTCAGCGAACTGACCAGCGCCATGGGCTCGGCCATGCTGAGCTCCGCCGTCCTGTTCGTGGTCACCCTCATCGGCACCATCACGGCGACCGCCCTGCTCACCACGGTCACGAGCCGCGCGGTGCTCGGCAAGCCGGTCACCATCGGCGAGGCCTGGCGCGATGCCCGCCCCCGAGTGCCGAAACTGTTCGGGCTGATCTTCCTGCTGGTGATCATCGCGCTCGGCGTCGGTCTCGCAGGAGCCTTGCCCGGCATCCTCGTGGGCATCGCCGGAAACGGTGACGCGGGCGCCGCGCTCGCCGTCCTCGGCACGCTGGGCACCACCGTCGTCGCGCTGTGGCTGATGATCCGCTTCTCCCTCGCCTCGCCCGCGCTGATGCTCGAGAAGCAGGGCATCCTGAAGTCGATGAGCCGCTCCGCGAAGCTGGTCCGCGGCTCCTGGTGGCGGATCTTCGGCATCGAGCTGCTCGCCATGATCATCGCCTACATCCTGGCGGCGATCATCGTCCTCCCCTTCACCTTCCTCGGCGCCGCCCTGAGCGACTCCGGCATCAACGGCTTCGTCACCACCGGCGGCACCGGCCTCGGCTGGACCTACCTCATCATCAGCGGCATCGGCGCGGTGATCGGCTCCATGATCACCTTCCCGATCTCGGCGGGCGTCGCCGTGCTCCTCTACATCGACCAGCGCATCCGCCGCGAGGCCCTCGACCTCGACCTGGCCCGCGCCGCCGGCGTCCAGTCCTACGGCTCCACCGCCCCCGGCACCACCCCGGGGAGTTGATGGGGTGAGCCTGGCGGGGGGAGTTCTCACAACACTGCCGGCACTGCCACGCGCCGCCGAAACGGCCGTACGGTCCCTGCTGCGCGCCGGCGACACAGCGGTGCTCACCTCGGCGGCCTCCGACGACGAGCCTCCGCTGACGATCCCGCGTGATCCCGCGCGGGAGGCGGCTCGACGCGAGCTGTCCAAGCGCATGTACCACGAGAACGACCCCAGCCTGCTCCAACGTGCCCTCAACGCCTTCTGGGACTGGATCGACGGGCTGTTCAACGCCGCCGCGGGAGCGACACCCGGCGGAACGGTAGGCCTCGTCGTCATCGTCCTCGCCGTCCTCGCGGTCCTGGGCGCCCTGTGGTGGCGCCTCGGCACCCCACGCCGCCAACCCACCTCCGCCCCCGCCCTGTTCGACGACCGCCCCCGCAGCGCCGCCGAACACCGCGCGGCCGCCGAAGCGCACGCCGCCCAGGGCCACTGGACCCAGGCCCTCCAGGAACGCATGCGAGCCATCGTCCGCGCCCTCGAGGAACGCGCCCTCCTCGACATCCGGCCGGGCCGCACCGCCGACGAGGCGGCCGCCGAGGCCGGGCGCGCCCTGCCCGCCCACAAGGACCGACTGCGCGCCGCCGCCGAGGAGTTCGACGACGTCACGTACGGCGGCCGCAGCGCGAGCGAGCCGGCGTACCACCGCATCGCCGAACTCGACCGCGACCTGGAGCGCACCCGGCCACAGCTCACGAGCAGCACCCCCAGCACGGCCGACAACGCCCGCCAGGGAGCCGCCGAATGACCGCCGAGGCCACGCTCCCTTCCACCTCGGCCTCGCCCACCGCCCGCCAGGTGTGGACGCGCGGGCGAGGTATCGCCCTGGCCCTCGTCCTCCTTCTCGCGGCGGCCGTCGTGATCGCCGTGGTCCGCTCCGACACCCGACACGGTTCCCTCGACCCGCGCTCCGTCGACCCCTACGGCAGCCGCGCCGTCGCCGTGCTCCTCTCCGAACGTGGTGTGGACACGCGCGTGGTCACCACGCTGGACGAGGCGCGCGCCGCAGTCGGCCCCGACACCACCCTTCTGGTGGCCGTCCCGGACCTGCTGACACACCGTCAACAAAGCAGACTGCACTCGGCGACGGCCAACTCCGGCGGCCGTACCGTCCTCGTCGCCGCCGGCAGCCCGTCCGTCGGAAGACTCGCTCCCGGCGTCGTCGCGGACCCGGCCACCAGCCTCGACTCGGCGCTCTCCCCCCAATGCGGCCTGCCCGCCGCCCAGCGCGCGGGCACCGCCGAAACGGGAGGCGTCCGCTACACCACCACCCACCTCGACGCCGACAAGTGCTACCCCAGCGAGCGCCTCGCCACCCTCGTCCGCATCCCGGACAAGGCCGGGAACGGCGACACCGTCGCCCTCGGCGCGCCCGACATCCTCTTCAACGACCGCCTCGACGAACAGGGCAACGCCTCGCTCGCCCTCCAACTCCTCGGCTCGCGCCCCCATCTGGTCTGGTACCTCCCGTCGCTCTCCGACACCTCGGCCGCCGAACCCGACGACGAGCGCGGCTTCTTCGACCTGCTCCCCTCCGGCTGGCTCTGGGGCACCCTGCAGCTCTTCCTCGCCGCAGCCCTGGCCGCACTCTGGCGGGCACGCCGACTCGGCCCCCTCGTACCCGAACAACTCCCCGTGGCGATCCGCGCCTCCGAAACCGTCGAAGGCCGCGCCCGCCTCTACCACAAGGCCAACGCCCGCGACCGCGCGGCCGCCGCTCTTCGCTCCACCACCCGCACCCGCCTCGCCCTGCTCGTAGGCATCCCCGCCTCCCAGGCCCACACACCCGAGGCCCTGCTCCCCGCCCTGTCCGCCCACCTCCACGGCGACGGACAGTCCCTGCACTCCCTACTCTTCGGCCCGACACCCAGCGACGACGCGGCCCTGATCGCACTCACCGACCAACTCGACGCCCTCGAAAGAGAGGTACGCCGTCCATGATGGCCCCGACCACTGACAACGCCGGACCCACCGGGGACCCCGGCAGCGCCCGCGCCTCCCTGGAGGCCCTGCGCGCCGAGATCGCCAAGGCCGTGGTCGGCCAGGACCCCGCCGTGACCGGCCTCGTCGTCGCCCTCCTCTGCCGCGGACACGTTCTCCTTGAAGGGGTCCCCGGAGTCGCCAAAACGTTGCTCGTCCGCGCCCTCGCATCCGCACTCGAACTCGACACCAAGCGCGTCCAGTTCACCCCGGACCTGATGCCCAGCGACGTCACCGGCTCCCTGGTCTACGACACCCGCGTCGCCGAGTTCTCCTTCCAGCCCGGCCCGGTCTTCACCAACCTCCTCCTCGCCGACGAGATCAACCGCACGCCCCCGAAGACCCAGTCGTCCCTCCTGGAAGCCATGGAGGAACGCCAGGTCACGGTCGACGGCACTCCTCGCCCCCTCCCCGACCCGTTCCTCGTCGTCGCGACCCAGAACCCCGTGGAGTACGAGGGCACCTACCCCCTCCCGGAAGCCCAGCTGGACCGGTTCCTCCTCAAGCTCACGATCCCGCTCCCCTCCCGCCAGGACGAGATCGACGTCCTCACCCGCCACGCCGCGGGCTTCAACCCACGCGACCTGCGCGCCGCCGGGGTACGCCCCGTGGCGGGCCCGACCCAGCTGGAAGCCGCCCGCGCCGCAGTCGGCAAGACCACGGTCTCCCCCGAGATCACCGCCTACGTGGTGGACATCTGCCGCGCCACACGCGAGTCCCCGTCCCTCACCCTCGGCGTCTCCCCGCGCGGCGCGACCGCCCTCCTCGCCACTGCACGCGCGTGGGCCTGGCTGACAGGCCGGGACTACGTCATCCCCGACGACGTCAAGGCCCTCGCCCTCCCCACCCTCCGCCACCGCGTACAACTGCGCGCGGAGGCCGAGATGGAAGACGTGACCGCCGACTCCGTCATCAACGCGGTCCTCGCCCACGTCCCCGTCCCCCGCTGATGGCACTCACCGGACGCACCGCGCTCCTCGCGGCCCTCGGCTCCCTCCCCGTCGGCATCTGGGAACCCAGTTGGACGGGCATCCTCGCGATCAACGCCCCCTTGGCCGTCGCCTGCGCCTGCGACTTCGCCCTCGCCGCGCCCGTACGACGCCTCGGCCTGACCCGCTCCGGCGACACCTCGGTACGCCTGGGCGAATCCGCCGACGTCACCCTCACGGTCACCAACCCCAGCCGCCGTCCTCTACGCGCCCAGCTCCGCGACGCCTGGCCCCCCAGCGCCTGGCAGCCCGGCACGGAGACGACAGCCTCCCGCCACGACCTGACTGTTCCCCCCGGAGAACGCCGCCGCGTCACCACACGTCTACGACCGACCCGCCGCGGCGACCGCCAGGCCGACCGCGTGACGATCCGCTCGTACGGCCCCCTCGGCCTCTTCACCCGCCAAGGCACCCACAAGGTCCCCTGGACGGTACGCGTCCTGCCCCCGTTCAACAGCCGCAAGCACCTGCCCTCAAAGCTCGCCCGCCTACGCGAACTCGACGGCCGCACCAGCGTGCTCACCCGCGGCGAGGGCACGGAATTCGACAGCCTGCGCGAGTACGTCCCCGGCGACGACACCCGCTCCATCGACTGGCGCGCCACAGCCCGCCAGTCCACGGTCGCCGTACGCACCTGGCGCCCCGAAAGAGACCGTCACATCGTCCTGGTCCTCGACACCGGCCGCACCTCTGCGGGCCGCGTCGGCGACGCCCCGCGCCTCGACGCCTCCATGGACGCGGCCCTCCTCCTCGCCGCACTGGCGTCCCGCGCCGGCGACCGCGTCGACCTGCTCGCCTACGACCGTCGGGTTCGAGCCCTGGTCCAGGGCCGGGCCGCCGGCGATGTCCTACCGTCCCTCGTCAACGCGATGGCCACGCTCGAACCCGAACTGGTCGAGACGGACGCCCGAGGCCTCGCGGCCACCGCCATCCGCACGGCTCCCCGCCGCTCGCTGATCGTGCTCCTCACGACGCTCGACACGGCCCCGGTCGAGGCAGGACTGCTCCCCGTGCTTCCTCAGCTCACCCAGCGCCACACGGTTCTGGTGGCATCGGTGGCAGACCCGCGCATCGCCCGCATGGCTACTGCACGCGGTGACGCGGAGGCCATCTACGAGGCTGCGGCGGCGGCCCAGGCCCAAACCGAACGCCACCGCACGGCCGAGCAGCTCCGACGACACGGCGTTACGGTCGTGGACGCTACTCCGGAGGAACTGGCTCCGGCGCTGGCGGATGCGTATCTGGCACTCAAGGCGGCGGGACGACTGTGAGGGGCCGTCCCGAAAGGGACGCGTAAAACGCAGAAAACCCCCGCACCGTGAGGTGCGGGGGTTTTCCCAATGATTGTTCGGCGGCGTCCTACTCTCCCACAGGGTCCCCCCTGCAGTACC
>NZ_JBWKCC010000021.1:0-168946 GCF_056436655.1 Streptomyces sp. NPDC043427
ATGCCCGATGGCAGCGGCCCGCCCGGCGCCTGAGCACGTCCGGCGACTTCCCCAACCCCGACATCAGGTGCGCCTTCCCACCGGTCCCCCGCCCGCAGGGACTCCCCCACAGCCCCCGGATCCATGCAGAAACCCTAAAGACCCGCGACCGCCCCCCGAACGGAACCATCGGTTCATTCACTCGTACTGCGTAAGAGAGGACAGATCACCGGCGGTCGACGACTTGGTGCGCCATAACCCAGTGAAGTGCCCCGGTCCCCGACCGGTCCCCAAAAATGATCAGGGCCGTTTCAGATCTCCTCTGAAACGGCCCTGACCTGCGACTTCGTAAAGTCGGGACGACAAGATTTGAACCTGCGCCCCCTTGACCCCCAGAAGCTGAGGCCACGGTCAGAGCGTCCATATTGTCCAGGCAGTCTGGTAAACGTCCAGGTCAGCGGCTCTGTCCATGTGACGGCGCGAGCCGGTCTGTGAGAAATGTGCGAGACGCATCGACGCCCGAGTTACTCGGCGTTGATGTCTCCCGGTCCCTTCCATTCGGGAAGCCTGGTCATGAAGTCGTACTCCTTGGCGATCTTCTAAGTTCTGCGCACCACCGCAGTGTGCCTCTTGAGGATGTGCCGGTATATGTGACAGGCTCATGTCGACTGAGCGTCGGCCGATATGTCGACATCACGTCATGCACTCTTACCTCACGCCGCGGATGTGAGCGCTTACTCGAACAATAGGCAGTCGGCGATCACATTCCCCCCTTTCAGGAGTGCCGCCGTGCAGCCAGGAATGGCCCGCGCCACCCTCAGACCGACCCAAGCGATTGGCATGAATATGCCAGTACTGGCGTGTGCTGAGTTCTGGGGAGTCCACCCGTCGCAGGGTGACGGCGTGCGGTGGATGAGTACGACTCATCAAGAGACGTAACCCACTCGCAGCGGTGGTTCGGCGGCTCCGCCGTGCCTCGCGGCCCACTCGACCCCGCGGGCGCCGTTCGCGTCGTACAGCGGTCCGACGTCACCGACAACGCGGTGCAGGCCGACATCACCGCGGCCGACCGTCGCCGAGCCGGGCGGTGACCTGGGCGATGCCGCTCGCAGCCGCGTGGCGTAGGCCCTCTGGACACCTCGTGCGGCTGCTCCCTTCCCCCAAACGATGCGCTAGGAGGCGCGCGATGCCCAGAACCACCACACCTCTCTTACGCGCGGCCATGGCAGCCATGTGCTCTTTCGGTCTGCTCGGTGCGGTCGGCGGCACGGCTCATGCCGGTCCGCCGTCCGCGGTCCGAGCGTCCCCGCCCATCTATCTCGACACCTCCTATTCCTTCCCGGAGCGGGCCGCTGACCTCGTCTCACGGATGTCCCTGGACGAGAAGGTCCAGCAACTGCGTACCAACAGCGCGCCGGCCATTCCGCGGCTGGGCGTACAGCAGTACACGTACTGGAGCGAGGGACAGCACGGCATCAACGCGCTGTTCGCCAACACCCATCCGGGCTCCGTGACCGGCGGTGTGCACGCCACCAGCTTCCCCACCAACTTCGCCGCGTCCATGTCCTGGGACAAGGACCTGATGTACAAGGAGACGACGGCGATCTCCGACGAGGCCCGGGGCCTGCTGGACAAGTCGCTGTGGGGAACCGGGCAGAACAACCTCGGGCCCTCGAAGGACAACTACGGGATGCTCACCTACTGGGCGCCGACGGCCAATCTCGACCGTGACCCGCGGTGGGGCCGCACCGATGAGGCGTTCGGCGAGGACCCGTACTTCACCGCGCAGATGGCGGGCGCGTTCGTCAACGGATACCAGGGCCAGAACCCCGACGGCACCCCGCGGAGCAAGTACCTGAAGGTCGCCGCGACGGCGAAGCACTACGCGCTCAACAACGTCGAGCAGGACCGCACCGGGATCAGCTCGAACGTCTCGGACGACGACCTGTACGACTACTACACCGCACAGTTCAAGAGCCTCATCGAGAAGTCGCGTGTCGCGGGCCTGATGACGTCGTACAACGCGATCAACGGCACCCCGTCGGCGGCCAACACGTACACCACCAACCAGATCGCGCAGCGCACGTACGGCTTCGGCGGGTACATCACCTCCGACTGCGGCGCGGTCGGCACCACGTACCAGTCCTTCCCGGCCGGCCACGACTGGGCGCCGCCCGGCTGGACCACGGACCACAAGGGCGCCAACGCGACGTGGACCAGCACCGCCACGGGACGGAAGGTGTCCGGAGCAGCCGGCGGCCAGGCCTACGCCCTGCGGGCGGGCACCCACGTCAACTGCACGGGCGCGGAGGCCACCTCACCCAACCTGGAGCAGGCGATCAAGGCCGGCGTCCTCAGCGAAGGCGTCATCGACAACGCACTGGTGCACCTGTTCACCGTCCGGATGCGGACTGGTGAGTTCGACCCGGTGAACGAGCAGGAATACACGAAGATCACCAAGGACGTCATCGAGTCCCCGGCCCACCAGGAGCTGGCCCGGGCCGTCGCCGACAACGCGCTCGTCCTCCTGCAGAACAACAAGGTCACCGGCCTCGACAGGCCGCTGCTGCCGGCCGACCCGGCCACACTGAAGAAGGTCGTCATCGTCGGCGACCAGGCCGGGAAGGTCACCCTCGGCGGCTACTCCGGCGATCCCACCAAGAAGGTGGACGCCGTCAAGGGCATCACGGCCCAGGTCAAGGCGGCCAACCCCGACGCGCAGATCGTCCACGACGCGGCCGGCACCTCCAGCACCGCGACCGGCCCGGCGACGTTGAGCGCCGAGACCCAGGCCGCCATCAAGAGCGCCGACCTGGTGGTCGTCGCGGTCGGCACCGACGATGCCACGGCAGGCGAGGGCAAGGACCGCGGCGGGCTGGCCCTGCCCGGCAACTACGGCAGCCTCATCGACCAGGTCACCGCCCTGGGCAACCGCAAGACGGTGTTGGACATCCAGTCCGACGGGCCGGTCGCCATCGAGCCCTACCGCGCCAAGGTGGCCTCGATCGTCTTCGCCGGCTACAACGGCGAAAGCCAGGGCGACGCCCTCGCCGACGTCCTGTTCGGCAAGCAGAACCCCGGCGGGCACCTGAACTTCACCTGGTACAAGGACGACTCCCAGCTGCCCGCCCTCTCCGACTACGACCTCACACCCGGCGGGACCGGCGGTCTGGGCCGCACCTACCAGTACTTCACGGGCACGCCGACCTACCCCTTCGGCTACGGCCTGAGCTACACCACCTTCGCCTACTCCCACGTCCGCGCCGACCGCTCCTCGGTGAACGCCGACGGGTCGGTGAACGTCCGCTTCGACGTCACCAACGCCGGCACCGTGGCCGGAACCACCGTCGCCCAGCTCTACGCGGCCACCGGCTTCACGGTCAAGGACCGTGAACTGCCGAAGAAGCGGCTCGTCGGCTTCCAGAAGACCCGGGTCCTGCGGCCCGGCGCCACACAGCACATCACCCTGCGCGTCCGGGTCCCCGATCTCGCCTTCCACGACGGCCGGAAGGCCAAGCAGGTCGTCCACGCCGGCACGTACCGGTTCGAAGTCGGGCCGGACTCCGCCAGCACCGCCGGAGCCGCCAGGGTCACCGTGCACGGCAGCCTCACCCCGCACGTGAAGTACGTGACCGTGCAGCCGGAGGCCGTGGTCTACAGCGCGGGCGACACCATCGACCTCACCGCCCGCAACCAGTGGATCAAGGACGACACCGACCCCACGGCGCAGCCCGGCCGCAACCTGAACGTCACCGCCGATCACGTCGTGGAGGCGGTCAACGACGACGGCTCCTTCCTGGACCTGTCCAGGACCAGGGTCCGCTACACCAGCAGCGACCCCTCCGTCGCCACCGTCAGCAGCAAGGGGCTGGTCACCGCGGTGGGCAACGGCGTGGCCACCATCAGCGCGACGGTGCACGGCGTCACCGGCTCCGCGATGATCCGCGTGCACCACACCCTGGCCCTCTCCGCCGCCCCGATCGTCAAGTCCGGCTCCCCCGTCGCGGCGACCACCACCTACACCAACACCGGCCCGACCGCCCTGCGGCGCGCCTCGGTCACTCTGGGCGTGCCCGACGGCTGGAGGGCAACCCCGACCTCACCGGCCACCTTCACGAGCATCCCGGCCGGCGCCTCGGTCAAGACCACCTGGACCGTCACGCCCCCGGCAGGCGTCACGCCCGGCACTTACGCCCTCGCCGCCTCAGCCACCTATCAGGGTGCCCGGGCCAGCGACGACGCGGCCGGCCAACTGCTCGTCCCGTACTCCTCCATCAGCGACATCACCAAGAACATCGGCATCAGCGATGACGCCACCCCCGGCGCCGGCGACCTCGACGGCGGCGTTCAGAGCCTGTCCCAGCAGGCCCTCGCCGCCCAGGGGATCACCTCCGGCGGCACCGTCACCCACGACGGACTGACCTTCACCTGGCCCACCACCGGCACCGGCAAGCCGGACAACATCGTGGCCGGCGGTCAGACCGTCCCCTTCACCGGAAGCGGCACCAAGCTCGGCTTCCTCGGCACCGCCGACTACGGCAACGCCTCCGGCACCGGCCTGATCACCTACACCGACGGCACCACCCAGAGGTACACCCTGTCCTTCGCCGACTGGTGGAGCACCACTCCCGCCGACGGCAGCGACATCGTCGCCACGACCGACTACTTCAACAGCGGCAGCGGCAAGGTCCAGCAGAAGGTCAGCGTGTACGGCGCCACCGTGCCGCTCCAGGCAGGCAAGACCGTGGCCTACCTGACCCTGCCGAACGTCGGCAATGACGCGGTCAAGGGCCAAGTGGCCATGCACATCTTCGCCACAGCCATCGGCTGACCACCCGTCCCCGGCGGGCGCAGGATCATGCGGCGCCCGCCGGGCGCCCCCAAGGGCCATACCGATCACCGGAAAAGAGGTTCATTCGTGAGACGCACTCTGCGCGCGGTCCTGGCGATGGTGCTACTGCCGCTGGCCGCGGCCTTGACGCTCCTGGCACCCCAACCCGCGGCCGCGGCGAGCCTGACCCGCGTCACCGGCTTCGGGAACAACCCCACCAACCTCAACATGTACCTCTACGTGCCCGACCACCTGGCGCCCAAGCCCGCCCTGCTGGTCCTGGTCCACTACTGCGGGGGCTCGGCCGGGGGGATCTTCGGCGGCAACGGACACGACTACGTGACCGCCGCCGACCGGTACGGCTACATCATCGTCCTGCCCGAGGCCACCCGCGACGGGCACTGTTTCGACGTCTCGTCCCCAGCGGCGCTCAAGCGTGACGGCGGCAGCGACTCCACCGGCATCATGTCGATGGTCGGTTACACACGCCAGCGCTACAACGTCGACCCGGCCCGCATCGTCGTCAGCGGGTTCTCGTCGGGAGCCATGATGACGAATGTGCTGGCCGCCGAATACCCCGATGTCTTCAGTGCCGCCTCAGCGTTCTCCGGGGTGCCGGCGGGCTGCTTCGCCACCAGTAACGGCTCCCAGTGGAACAGCCAGTGCTCCGGCGGCAACATCATCAAATCAGCTCAGCAATGGGGTGACCTGGCCCGCTCCATGTATCCGGGCTACACCGGCCGCTACCCGCGCATGCAGGCGTGGCACGGCACCACCGACACGACCCTCGCCTATCCCAACTTCGGCGAGGAGATCAAGCAGTGGACCAACCTCCACGGCCTGAGCCAGACACCCACCGCCACCGACCGGCCGCAGTCGTCCTGGACCCGCACCCGCTACGGCGGCACCGGCCCGCAGTCCCCCGTCGAAGGCATCAGCATCGCGGGCACCGGCCACACCCTGCCGCAGCCCGGCATGCTCGCCTACGCCATCACCTTCCTCGGTCTCGACGGCGGCGGCACCACCCCACCGCCCAGCACCTCCGGTGCGCTGCACGCGGTGGGTGCGGGCAAGTGCCTGGACGTGCCGAACGCGTCGACGACGGCAGGTACGCAGGTGCAGATCCGTGATTGCCAGGGCGGGGCCAACCAGCTCTGGACCCGCACCGCGTCCGGCCGGCTGACGGTGACCATGTCGGGCACCACCTTGTGTCTGGACGCCTACAACCACCAGACCACGTCCGGCACCAAGGTGGTGACCTGGCCGTGCAACGGCGGCGACAACCAGAAGTGGAACCTCAACACCGACGGAACGGTCACCGGCGTCCAGTCCGGCCTGTGCCTGGACGTCACCGGCGCCTCTACTGCCAACGGCGCCCCGGTCCAACTGTGGACCTGCAGCGGCGGCACCAACCAGAAGTGGAACCTGAGCTGACTCCACCCCTGTCCGGGCCGGGCACGCCCCGGCCCGGACACGGCGAAAACTCCGACGGGAACGCGCCCCCTTGTCAGGGGCATGGCCCTCTTCTACAGTCCCCGGATACGGAGACTATGGGAGCGCTCCCATGAGTGAAGTGTTCCAGCGCTCACTCCCCTCCCCCCGAGAGGACTCCCATACGAACGTCACGGCGCCCCGTCACGAAGAAGGCGGATCCCCCCCATGCAGCTTCTTTCGGCCCCCCGCTCGCCCGCCCGAAGGCGCACCGCCACGTTGCTGGCAGCGCTCTGCTGCGCCGCGTTACCCGTCGTGGCCGCGGCGGCCCAGCCGCCCGCGGCGAGTGCCGCCGCCACTGAGGTCCTGGGTAACGCGACCCACTTCGCCGGGCTCGGCAGCCCCTACGGCGGCTGCGGTCTGCCGCAGCGCGAACTGGACAGCCAGGACTTCGTGGCGCTCAACGTGTTCAACACACCCGGCGACTACTCGAGCACCTACCCCCGCCCGGTGCCGGACTCAAGCGCATCGGTCAAGGGCGTCTTCGACAACGGCCGCAACTGCGGCCGCTGGGTCAAGGTCACCATCGGGGACTACTGCACCGGCACCAACGACGGCGCCCCGGGCCGGCCCTTCTGCCGCAACGGCTCCTGGGTGGCCGACAAGTACAACGGGGCCACCCTGACCATGCTCGTCGCGGACAGCTGCGCCGATTCCAACGCCTGGTGCCGGGACGACCCCAACCACCTCGACCTGGCAACCGACTCCCTCAACCGCTTCCGGATCGGCGGCACCCCAGTGGGGACGATGTATCCGGACCACTGGAACAACCGTCATGTCTCCTGGAGCTTCGTCCCGGCCCCGGACTACAGCGGTGACATCCGTATCGGCTTCATCAGGGGAGCCCAGCGGTACTGGCCCGCCATCGCCGTCTCCCATCTGCCCCACGGCATCCACGGCGTCCAGTACCTGGCGAACGGCACCTGGACCGACGCCGCAATGAACAGCGACATGGGGCAGTCCTACGTCATCGGCGCGACGGCCTCCGGCCAAAGCAGCTTCACCATACGGATCCGCGACGCAGCCGACGCCTGGCTGGGCGGCGGCCGTACGTACTCCTTCTCGCTGCCGTCAGGCTGCGCGGGAGGCTGCTCGCAGGACTACACCGCCGTCCCCTACACCACCGACAGCTCTGGAGGGACACCACCTCCCACTCCCGCGCCGAGCCCCTCAGGCGACACCGCCTGCACGGCGGAGTGGAAGCTGACCGGCTCATGGCAGGGCGGGTACCAGGCCGACGTCACGGTCACCAACACCGGGTCCCGGCCGGTCACCGGCTGGTCGGTGCACCACGCCCTGCCGGGCGGTGTGACCGTGGCGAACCGCTGGAACGCGGTGGTGGATCCGTCCCGCCCCGCCACCACCGTTCACAACGCCTCCTACAACGGCTCGCTGGCACCGGGCGCGTCGACGACCTGGGGGATGACGCTCAGCGGCGACGACCGAGACCTCGGCACACTCTCCTGCACCGCGTCCTGACTCCCGGAGATTGATCATGGCCATGACTTCATTACGCGTGCGCCGCCACCGCCTGCCGCTCTGGGCATTGGTGTTGACCGTGGTGGCGGTGGCCCTTCCCACCATCGCGACGTCGCGCGCACAGGGCGCGGCGACGGGCTGCACGGTCACGTACACCACCAACGAGTGGTCCGGCGGCTTCACCGCCCAGATCCGCGTCACGAATCTCGGCGCCGCCCTGAACGGCTGGCGGCTGGAGTGGACCTACGGCGGCGACCAGCGGGTCACGTCCGCCTGGAACGCGCAGGTCACCCAGTCGGGCAGCGCGGTGACCGCCGTGAACGTCGCGCACAATGCCGTGCTCGCCGCCGGCGGGTCCGTGGACTTCGGGCTCCAGGGCACCTGGCGCACCGCCGACCCGGCTCCCACCGCCTTTGCCCTCAACGGCACGCCGTGCGGCGGAACCGCGAGTCCCACCCCGACGGCGACCGCCTCACCGACAGCGTCCGCGACAGCCACGGCGCCGGCCGAATGCGCCGGGGCTACGATCTGCTCCGACTTCGAGGACCAGACCGGCACCGTGCCCTCGGGCCCCTGGCAGACCACGGCACCCGACTGCCAGGGCACGGGGAAGGTCAGCGTCGACACGTCCGTCGCGTACAGCGGCACCAGGTCGCTGCGCGTCGACGGCGGCGCCGGCTACTGCAACCACGTCTTCGCAGCCTCCACCCGCGATCTGTCCTCCGTCGGGCCCGTGGTGTACGTACGCATGCGGGTCCGGCACACCACCGCCCTGCCCACCAACCACGTCACCTTCGTGTCCATGCCGGACGCCTCACAGGGCGGCAGGGCGCTGCGCGTCGGCGGGCAGAACGGCGCGCTGCAGTGGAACCGCGAGAGTGACGACGCGACGCTGCCGGAACAGAGCCCGGCAGGGGTCGCGCTCAGCACGCCGCTGCCGACCGGCCGGTGGCTGTGCCTGCGGTTCCAGATCGACACCACCGCCCAGTCCATGCGCACATGGGTCGACGACCGGGAGGTCGCCGGACTGCACGTGGACGGGGTGCCGACCCAGAACGTCGACGGGCAGTGGCTCGCCCGTAGGACCCCTCCCCGCCCCACCGGCCTGCGCCTGGGGTGGGAGAGCTACGGCACCGGGGACGACACTCTCTGGTTCGACGACGTGGCCCTGGGCTCCTCACCGATCGGCTGCTGACGCCCGCGTGGGATCCGTCGGGAAGACAGGATCTGAACGCGCGACAGTTGTTGATTCCTTGATCCGTACGGCGCGCAGCACCCGCCTGGTGGGCCGGTCAGCTGCAGGCCCTCGGCCTGGGCCCGGCTCACCAGCTTGTCGATCAGCTGGGTATCGAGCTCATCGATCCCTTACGGCAACGAGGAGATCAGGTGAAACGTCGTAACGCCTTGATGGCCACCGGCGCCGCCGGTGCACTGATCCTGGGTGGCCTTGCAATCGCCACCCTGCCCGCATCGGCAGCCGCCACCGGCTGCTCGGTCGCGTACAAGGTGCAGAGCGAATGGCCGGGAGGGTTCACCGCGGACCTGGCCATCACAAATCTCGGCTCCCCCGTGCGAGGGTGGACCGCGACGTTCGACTTCCCGAACTCCGACCAGAGGGTCACCAACGGCTGGAGTGCCACGTGGACCCAGTCCGGAACCCGCGTGTCCGCCACCAGCCTCGACTGGAACGGAGCGCTGGATACGGGCGGGTCGGCTTCCATCGGGTTCACCGGTGCGTGGAAGGGCGTCAATCCGGAACCCGCCTCGGTTGCGCTCAACGGCGTGACCTGTACCGGCTCGGTGACATCCCCGCCCCCCAGCCCCACCGCCACTCCGACCAGCGGTCCCAGTGGTCCGGCCCCGGAGCTGAAGGTTTCCGGTAACAAGATCGTCACCTCCAGCGGCAAGCCGTACCGGCTGCTGGGCGTGGACCGCTCCAGCGGTGAATACGCTTGTGTACAGGGCAAGGGGCTGTGGGACGGCGCCCCGGTCGACCAGGCTTCCGTCGACGCGATGAAGACCTGGAACATCCACGCCGTACGCCTGCCGTTGAACGAGGAATGCTGGCTCGGCATCAACGGCTCGCCCAATGGCACCCCTTACCAGCAGGGCATCAGAGACTACGTCAACCTGCTGGTGGCCAATGGCATCACCCCGATCCTCGACCTGCACTGGACGCGGGGCGCCTACACCAATGGGCCGGACTGGCACTGCAAGGACACCGCCGCGACGTGCCAGAAACCGATGCCGGACGCGCAGTACGCCCCCCAGTTCTGGACCGGTGTCGCCAACGCCTTCAAGGGCAATGATGCCGTCGTCTTCGATCTGTTCAACGAGCCGTACCCGGAGATCGCCGGCGACTGGGACAAGACCGTCGGCTGGCGGTGCTGGCGAGACGGCGGTACCTGCACGGGCCTTCCCTATGAGACGGCCGGCATGCAGGACCTGGTCGACGCGGTCCGGGCCACCGGCGCGACCAACGTCCTCATGCTGGGTGGCCTGGAGTGGGCCAACGACATGCGCGAGTGGCTGACGCACATGCCGACCGACCCGTTGAACAACATCGCCGCGTCATGGCATTCGTACAGCTTCAACGCCTGTGCGACCGAATCCTGCTGGGACAGTCAGGTCGCGCCGCTCGCACAACAGGTACCGGTCGTCATCGGTGAGTTCGGCCAGGACAACTGCGGCTTCGACTACATGCAGCGGTTGGCGGACTGGGCTGACGCGCACAGCATGGGTTATCTCGCGTGGACGTGGAACCCATGGGGCTGCAGCACTGGTGGCGTGCTCATCAAGGACTGGGCGGGCACCCCGGAACCTGGCATCGGCGAGGGTCTGAAGGCCCACCTGATCAGCCAGGACCCCTACACGACCCCGTAACCGCGCACCCAGCGGCTGCCCAGCCGCGTACGACGCCGCCCCGGCCGGATGCCCCAACGGCACAACTCGGCCCGGGCGGCTTTCGACCACCACGAGTGTGAGTGTGGCGAGGTGCTCGAACCGCAGCCCACAGGGGAGCCGCCGGCTCCCAGACTCCAGGTGTGAAACCGGTCGGCGGCCGGCATCGGAGCGTCCCGCACCAGCCGGATGCCCATTCGTCCTCGTCCGCCAGGATTCCTCGTGCGTGCAGGCGGAGGATCTGCTTGACAGTGCAGGTCAGGAGCGCTTGGCGACCGGCTCCAGGCCACCCGTGACGGCATCATCAAGGTCAACCCCGCCCGGGCGCCCGGCTGGCGACCACTACCGCGGCTGGGGAGATGTCGTCCTCTTCGCCGCCTGCACCGCCGCCCGGATAGGCGAGGTCTCAGGCTGCCGCGTCGGAGACATCGACACCAGCCAATGGATCTGGACCGTGCGGGTCCCCAACTGGTCCCCATAAATGATCAAGGGCCGGTTGCGGAAACCGCCGAAACCGGCCCTCACCTCCGACTGTCTCCAGTCGGTCCGACAGGATTTGAACCTGCGACCCCTTGACCCCCAGTCAAGTGCGCTACCAAGCTGCGCCACGTCCCGGCGTGCGCCCGCGGGTGGACCGCGTGATCAAGCAGGTGAACCCTACCGCACCCGCGACGGTCGCGGCAGCGGACTGTTCGAGGGGTCGGACGTCGTTCGAGAACTCTTGACGGGCGTCGCACCACGTCTGACACTCTCGCAACACGACTTCACACAGATGAAATCGGAGGGGTGCGCGCAGAGGGGTCAGGACCCCGTCATCCGCCCTTCCTTCCGTCAGTCATGTCTCGACGAGGAGACCTGTCCATGCTGCACACCCCCCGGCCCCGCAGCCGCGCGAGACGTTGGGCGGGCCGGCTCGCCGGACTGACCGCGGCCTCGCTGCTCGTAAGCCTCGCCGGACCTCTCGCGCCCGCCCGGGCGGCGGACCTCACCGACGGCCTGGCCCTCTGGTACAAGCTCGACTCCGCCTCGGGCGCCGTGGCGGCCGACGCCTCCGGCAACGGCCGGGACGGCACCGTGAACGGCACCGCCGGCTGGTCCGGCACCGGCGAGGGGCTCGCCTTCAACGGCTCGGACACCTACATCAAGGTGCCGAACAACATCATGAGCGGCATGAACTCGATCACCGTCTCGATGGACGTGAAGATCGACTCCGCGCAGGCGACGCCGTACTTCATGTACGGCTTCGGCAACACGAGCGGCACCGCCGGCAACGGCTACCTCTTCACCACCGGTGACGGCCTGCGGACCTCCATAGCCACCGGCAACTGGTCCACGGAACAGACGACCAAGCCCGGCGACTCGCACGCCCTGACCCGCGCCGTCTGGAAGACGGTCACCTACACCCAGACCGGCACCACCGGTGTGCTGTACGAGGACGGCGTCGAGGTCGGCCGCAACACGGCGGTCACCATCACTCCCGGCGCAATCGGCTCCGGCACCACCACCGCCAACTACGTCGGCAAGTCCGTGTATCCCGGCGACAAGCTCTTCAAGGGCCGGATCCGCGACTTCCGGGTCTACAACCGCGCGCTGGCCGGTACGGAGGTCGAGCAGCTCTCCCTCCCCGTGGCCACCCAGGGCGTCGCGGACGACAAGGCGGCCCTCACCCTCGGCGACACCGGCGCCGTCGTCTCCGACCTGACCCTGCCGACCACGGGCACGGCGGGCGGCTCGAAGATCAGCTGGGCCAGCGACAACCCCTCCGTGGTGTCCGCGACCGGCAAGGTCACCCGTCCGCCCTCCGGTGAACCGGACGGACACGCCACGCTCACGGCGACCCTGACGAAGGGCACCGTGACCGCCACCAAGAGCTTCGACGTCACGGTCCCCGCCGCGTTCGACGACGCCACGGCCACGCGGCAGGCCGCCGAGGCGCTGAGTGTCCACAACCTCGGCGACGTCCGCGGAAACCTGACGCTGCCCGCGACCGGCGCCTACGACACCAAGGTCACCTGGTCTTCCGCGAACCCGGACGTGGTCTCCGCCGACGGCGTGGTCCACCGCCCCGCGCAGGGTGCCGGTGACACCACCGTCGAACTGACGGCCACGGTCACGAAGGGCGACGCGAAGGCGACCCGCGCCTTCACCGCCAAGGTGCCCGAGCTCCCCGTCAAGGAAGCCCTCAAGGGCTACATGTTCAGCTACTTCACCGGCGAGGGCACCGCGGACGGCGAGCAGCTCTACGCCGCTCTCAGCAAGGGCAACGACCCGCTGCACTGGCGGGAGTTGAACGACGGCAAGCCCGTACTGACGTCCACGCTGGGCGAGAAGGGCCTGCGCGACCCGTTCATCATCCGCTCCCCCGAGGGCGACAAGTTCTACCAGATCGCCACCGACCTCAGGATCTACGGCAACGGCAACTGGGACGCCTCTCAGCGCACCGGCAGCAAGTCCATCATGGTCTGGGAATCGACCGACCTGGTGCACTGGACCGACCAGCGCCTGGTGAAGGTCTCGCCCGACTCGGCCGGCAACACCTGGGCGCCGGAGGCGTTCTACGACGAGCAGCGCGGCGAGTACGTGGTCTTCTGGGCGTCGAAGCTGTACGACAACCCCGAGCACTCCGGCGACACGTACAACCGGATGATGTACGCCACCACCCGCGACTTCTACACCTTCAGCGAGCCCAAGGTGTGGATCGACCGCGGCTACTCGGTCATCGACTCCACGATGATCAAGCACGACGGCGAGTACTACCGCTTCTCCAAGGACGAGCGGAACAACACCTCCTCCACCCCCGACAGCAAGTTCATCTTCGAGGAGAAGAGCGACTCGATCCTGAACCCGTCCTACGACCCGGTCGTCGCGGGCATCGGCAAGGGCACGATGAGCGCCGCCGAGGGGCCGCTGGTGTTCAAGTCCAACACCGAGGAGAAGTGGTACCTGTTCGCCGACGAGTTCGGCGGCCGCGGCTACATCCCGTTCGAGTCGACCGACCTCGACTCCGGCCAGTGGACCCCGTCCACCGGCTACGACCTGCCCGCCAAGCCCCGCCACGGCACGGTGCTGCCGGTGACGCAGGCCGAGTACGACCGGCTGCTGCGCGCCTACCAGCCCGACCAGCTCGTCGAGAGCGCCGAGGACGTCTCGGTGAAGACGCGCATCGGTCAGGCCCCGGTCCTGCCGGGCACCGTGATCGCGAAGTACGCGGACGGTGCCGAGCGGCCCGTCTCCGTCACGTGGGACGACGTCCCGGCGTCGGCGTACGCGCAGGCGGGCACGTTCACGGTGCAGGGCGGCCTGCCGGACGGCTCCGCGCTCAAGGTCAAGGCCGAGGTCACCGTCTCCGAGGAGGGCTCCGACGTACCGGCCGACCTCGTCCTTGACTACAAGTTCGACGAGACCGGCGGCAACATCGTCCGTGACTCCAGCGGCCACGGCTACCACGGCACCTACGTCCGCACGCCCGACTTCGGAACGGGCGTAGCGGGCGGCTCCTTCAAGATGTCCGGCGGTTCCAGCTCCTCCACCACCTCGCCGTACGTCCGCATCCCCAACGGCGTCCTGAAGGGCGCTGAGAGCGTCACCGTCTCCACGTACGTCAAGTGGAAGGGCGGGGACAACTTCCAGTGGCTCTTCGGCCTGGGCCCCGACAACAACAAGTACCTCTTCGCCTCCCCCTCCAACGGCGGCGGCAAGCTGTTCTCGGCCATCACCAGGGCCACCTGGTCGGGCGAGAAGCAGATGACGGCGGGCTCCCCGCTCACCGCCGGCAAGTGGCAGCACGTGACCGTCACCGTGGACGGCTCGTCCGAGACGGCGGTCCTCTACGTGGACGGCGTCGAGGCCGCCCGCGCCACCGGGGTCACCGTCAAGCCGTCCGAGCTCTACGACGCCTCGAAGGGCTACTCCGGCTACATCGGCAAGTCCCTGTACTCCCCGGACCCGTACTTCGGGGGCGAGGTGGACGACTTCCGGATCTACAACCGGGCCCTGACGCCCGCCGAGGTCCTGGAGCTCAGCGGCAACACCACGGGCATCGCCGCCGCGACCCACCCGGCGCTGAAGGTCGACGCCATCGTCGACGACGCGCACAGCAGGATCACGCTGCCGCTGACCGAGGGCAGTGATGTCAGCGCCCTCGCACCGCAGTTCACCCTCGCCCACGGCGCGACCATCAGCCCGGCCTCCGGCACCCTGCGCGACTTCACCGAGCCGCAGACCTACGAGGTCACCGGCTCGGACGGCGCGAAGCGCACCTGGACGGTCTCGGCACTGATCATGAAGAGCCCGGTCCTGCCGGGGCTCAACGCCGACCCGAACATCGTCCGCTTCGGCGACACCTTCTACATCTACCCGACCACCGACGGCTTCGCTGGCTGGAGCGGCACGCAGTTCAAGGCGTACTCCTCCACCGACCTGGTCCACTGGAAGGACCATGGCGTGATCCTCGACCTGGGCCCCGACGTGTCCTGGGCGGACAGCAGGGCGTGGGCGCCGACGATCGCCGAGAAGGACGGCAAGTACTACTTCTACTTCTGCGCCGACGCGAACATCGGTGTCGCCGTCTCCGACTCGCCCACCGGTCCCTTCAAGGACGCCCTGGGCAAGCCTCTGCTCAAGGCCGGCCAGTACACGGGCCAGATGATCGACCCCGCTGTCTTCACGGACGACGACGGCCAGTCGTACCTCTACTGGGGCAACGGCCGGGCGTACGTCGTGCCGCTGAACGACGACATGGTCTCGTTCGACGCCGCCAAGGTCACCAACATCACCCCGAGCGGCTACAACGAGGGCTCCTTCGTCATCAAGCGCAAGGGCACCTACTACCTGATGTGGTCGGAGAACGACACCCGGGACGAGAACTACCGGGTCGCCTACGCCACCGGGCCCTCCCCGACCGGTCCCTGGACCAAGCAGGGCGTGATCCTCGAGAAGGACCTCTCCCTCGGCATCAAGGGCCCCGGCCACCACTCGGTGGTCCACGTCCCGAACACCGACGACTGGTACATCGCCTACCACCGCTTCGCCATCCCGGGCGGTGACGGCACCCACCGCGAAACCACCATCGACAAGCTGGAGTTCGGCTCCGCCGGCCTGATCAAGAAGGTCGTCCCGACCCTGACCAGCATCGACCCGGTCACCATCGTCCACGCGGGTCCGGACGCGAGTGGCACCGAGGGCAGCGCGATCTCCCTCACCGGGACGATCTCCGGGGCCGGTGGCCCCAAGTGGACGGTCGAGGACGGAGCGCCCTGCACCTTCTCCGACCCGGGGGCCATCCTCACGGCCCTCACCTGCGCGGACGACGGCACCTTCAAGGTCACGCTGACCGGTGGTCGCAGCAGCGACTCGCTCACCGTCACGGTCGCCAACGCGGCCCCGGTGATCACGGCGGCCGCGGGCCCGAAGCCGGTTGCGGCCGGCCAGGGCGCGGTGGTCACCGCGGACTTCACCGACCTGGGCACGGCAGACACCCAGACCTGCCGGGTCGAGTGGAAGGACGGCACCGCACCGACCGCCGGTAAGATCACCGGCTCCCGCTGCGAGGCCACCCATGCCTACGCCAAGGCGGGCATCCACCGCCCGGAGATCACCGTCACCGACGACGACGGCGGCTCGGACACCACCGAGCTCCCCGAGCTGATCGTCTACGACCGTGCGGCCGGTCCCATCGCCGGCGTCGGCATCATCTCCTCCCCCGCCGGCGCCTACCCGGCCAAGCCGACCCTGACCGGCCCGGCCGGCTTCTCCTTCGGGGTCGCGTACAAGAAGG
This sequence comes from Streptomyces sp. NPDC043427, assembly GCF_056436655.1. Lineage (NCBI taxonomy): Bacteria > Bacillati > Actinomycetota > Actinomycetes > Kitasatosporales > Streptomycetaceae > Streptomyces > Streptomyces sp. NPDC043427. The sequence continues at coordinate 16,458 of NZ_JBWKCC010000021.1, forward strand.
GCGCCACCGTTCCCAGCGGCAACGCGACCTTCGACTACGCGGCGGCGAAGCTGTCGTTCCGTGCCACGTCGTCCGACTGGCTGGTGGTCACCGACTCCGGGGCCCAGTACCAGGGCTCCGGCACGGTCAACGGCACGAGCGGGTACGGCTTCCGCATCACCGTCACCGACGCCCCGGACACCTTCCGCGTCAAGATCTGGAAGAAGTCCACCGGCGACGTCGTCTACGACAACCGCACCGGCAGCAAGGCCTACGGCATCATCTTCGGCTGACGCCGAGGCCGAGACCGGGCCGCAGGGCCCGGTCGTAGGACCCACCGAGCGGCGCCCGGGGCTCCACAGCCCAGGGCGCCGCTTCGGTGTTTCAGGGGGGCTCCACGGGCCGGGAAACCGGTCGATACGGGAGCGCTCGGCGGGCAGGATGGCGTGATGGCCGATCTGCTGTGGGACGACGTCAAGTGGCTCTTCGACCCTGACGACATGGGGGCGCTGCCGGACGTGTTCGTCCCCGACACCTCGGTCGAGGACTGGCAGGCGGTCCTCGACCTCGTCCGGGAGCAAGGCTGGACGTATGAGTACACGGAGGGTGAGACCGTGTTGCCGCTGCCGCCGGCAGAGGTCGTGCTGTCCCGTCCGGCCGATGCCGAGCAGCCTCATCTGGAGGTGTGGCCTGCTGCCGACGTGCTGGCGATCTTCCGGTTCTACGCGGCGGAGGCGATCGACTTCGACGTGGATCTGCGGGAACTCCAGGGCCAGCAACGGCTCGACGTGCTCTGCGGGTTCCTCGGGGCGATCGGACGGCGTCTGGGCAAGCCCGTGCTGATGGACAACGAGGGCGGCGACGGCACGCGCCCCTTCCTCAGGTTCGACGTCGGGGCCGACCGGGTCGTGCTGCTGGTGGAGTCCCCGGCCATGTGACCGGCGCCGCACGCCGAAGCGGCCCGTCGCACGGCACGCGGGGTGCGTGTCTCGTGCGACGGGCCGCTCGGGTCGGACGGGCCGCGGGGCAGATGCCCCGCAGGACGGCTCAGGTCTTCTTGCGGGCCGTCATCGCGCGCTGGATCAGGATGAAGGCGCACAGCAGCACACCCGTGGCGATCTTCGTCCACCAGGAGCTGAGCGTGCCCTCGAACTGGATGATGCTCTTGATCAGGCCCAGGACGAGGACGCCGAACAGGGTGCCCACGACGTAGCCGGAGCCGCCCGTCAGGAGCGTGCCGCCGATGACGACCGCGGCGATCGCGTCGAGTTCCATGCCGGTGGCGTGCAGCGGGTCACCGGACTGGATGTACAGGGTGAACAGCAGACCGGCCAGCGCCGAGCAGAAGCCGCTCACGGTGTACACGGCGATCTTCGTGCCGCCTTGTGGAAGGCCCATCAGCATGGCCGACTGCTCGTTGCCGCCGATGGCGTACACCCGGCGTCCGAAGCGCGTGTAGTGCAGCACGTAGAACGCCGCCGCGAGGACGACCAGGGCGATCACGGCCCCGAGCGACAGGAAGCCCGCCCCGAGCGACACCTGGGTCTGGGCGAGGCTGCTCACGGAGGAGTCGCCGATGGAGATCGACTCCTTGCTGATGACCAGACACAGCCCCCGGAAGAGGAAGAGACCGGCGAGGGTGACGATGAAGGGCTGGATCTCGAAGTTGTGGATCACGTAGCCCATCAGGAAGCCACCGAACGCACCCACGCCCAGCGCGATGGGCACGACCACGACGAGCGGCAGCCCCTGACGCTCCACCAGCCACGCCGTCAGCATGGTGGTGAAGCCGATCACCGAGCCCACGGACAGGTCGATGCCGCCGGACAGGATGACGAAGGTGGCACCGACGGCGGCGACCAGCAGGTAGCCGTTGTCGATGAACAGGTTCATGAAGACCTGCGGCTCGGCGAAACCGTAGTTCTGGTACCGGCTCAGGCCGACCCCGTACATGACGAGAAAGAGCAGGGCCGTCACCAGGACGGGCAGGCGCCGGTCGCCGAGCAGACGCGTGACCTTGGACGTCGTACGGCTGTCCGGCGCCGTGGGGGTCTGGGTGGTCGTGGTCATCACGACACCTCCATCTGGGGAGCGGCCTCGGTCGTCGCGGCGGCTCCCGAAGGGGCCGCGGCCGGCTTGCCGCTGTCCTTCGGACCGGACTTGGGGCCGAACTTGGCGCCGAACTTCGCACCGAAGACCTTCGCGCGGAACTTCGGGGACTGCAGCAGGCAGACGACGATGACGACGGCGGCCTTGAAGACCAGGTTGGTCTGGGTCGGCACGCCGATGGTGTAGATCGTGGTGGTCAGGGTCTGGATGACGAGGGCGCCGACCACCGTGCCGCCGATGGAGAACCGGCCGCCCAGCAGCGAGGTGCCGCCGATGACCACGGCGAGGATCGCGTCGAGCTCGATCCACAGGCCGGCGTTGTTGCCGTCCGCGGCCGAGGTGTTGGAGCTGATCATCAGGCCCGCGATGCCCGCGCACAGCGCGCAGAACACGTACACCATGATCTTGATGCGGCGGGACCTGATGCCCACCAGGCGGCTGGCCTCGGCGTTGCCGCCGACGGACTCGACGAGCAGGCCGAGGGCCGTCTTGCGGGTCAGCGCCACGGTGACGGCGACGACCGCGGCCACGACGAAGATGGAGAAGGGCAGCGTCAGCCAGTAGCCGCCGCCGATCAGTTTGTACGGCTCGCTGTTGATGGTGATGATCTGGCCGTCGGTGATCAGCTGGGCGACACCGCGTCCGGCGACCATGATGATCAGCGTGGCGATGATCGGCTGGATGCCCATCCTGGCGACGAGGAAGCCGTTCCAGAGGCCGCAGACGACCGCGGCCAGCAGTCCGATGCCCATGGCGAGCAGTACGCCGGAGAGGGCACTCTGGTCGGCCTGGTCGCTGATGTACGAGCAGGCGAGGGCTCCGGTGATGGCGACGACGGCGCCTACGGAGAGGTCGATGCCTCCGGTCGCGATGACCAGGGTCATGCCGACCGCCACCAGGATCAGGGGCGAGCCGAACAGCACGATCGAGACGAGGCTGCCGTAGAGGTGGCCGCCCGTCATCTTGATCGCGAAGAAGTCGGGTGTGAAGGGAACGTTGACGAGCAGCAGGAGGACCAGCACCGCTACCGGCCAGAAGAGGTGATGGTGCGTCAGCGCTCGCCATCGGGACGGTGTGCTCACTCGTGCTCTCCGCTCGCGATGGTCTCCAGGATCCGGCTCGGGGTGATCTCGGGCCCGTTGGCGATCTGCGCCACCAGCCGGCGGTCGCGCAGCACTCCGATGGTGTGACTGAGCCGGAGTACCTCCTCCAGCTCGGCCGCGATGTACAGGACGGACATGCCGTCCTCGGAGAGGGAGACCACCAGCTTCTGGATCTCCGCCTTGGCACCCACGTCGATACCGCGCGTCGGCTCGTCGAGGATGAGGAGCTTCGGCTGGGTGATCAGCCAGCGGGCGAGCAGCACCTTCTGCTGGTTGCCGCCGCTGAGCTGACCGACGCGGGCCTCGGGGTTGGCGGGGCGGATGTCCAGCGCCTTGATGTACTTGGCGACGAGTTCGTCGCGCTGGGCGGCCGGGATGGGCCGGGTCCAGCCGCGTGCCGCCTGCAGGGCGAGGATGATGTTCTCCCGCACCGTCAGGTCCGGTACCAGGCCCTCGGTCTTGCGGTTCTCCGAGCAGAACGCCACGCCGGCGCCGATGGCGTCGTTCGGGGCGCTCATCGAGACCTGCTTGCCGCCGATGCTCAACTTGCCGCTGTCCGGCTGGTCGGCTCCGAAGAGCAGCCGGGCGAGTTCGGTGCGCCCGGACCCCAGCAGGCCCGCCAGTCCGACGACTTCGCCCTTCTTGATCTCCAGGTCGAAGGGGTCGATGGCTCCGGCCCTGCCGAGGCCCTCGGCGTGCAGCAGCGACTCGCCGACATCGGCGCGCAGTTGGTGGTCGTGGAGCTCCTCCAACTGATCGAGCTCCTTGCCGATCATCAGCTGGACGAGGCCGACCTGGTCGAGGTCGGCGACCATGTGCTCACCGACGAGGGTGCCGTTGCGCAGGACGGTCATCCGGTCGCAGACCTCGTAGATCTGGTCCAGGAAGTGCGAGACGAACAGGATCGCCACGCCCTCGTCCTTCAACTGCCGCATCAGGCGGAACAGTTCCTGGACCTCGCCGCGGTCGAGGCTGGACGTCGGCTCGTCGAGGACCAGCACCTTGGTGCCGGATCCTCCGCCGAGGTTGTCGCCGGTGCTCACCGAGCGCACGATCGCGACCAGTTGCTGAACGGCCAGCGGGTACGAGGACAGGGGGGCGGTCACGTCGATGTCGAGGCCCAGACGGTCGACCAGCTCCGCCGCCTCCTGGCGCAGGCGCTTCCACTGGATGCGGCCGGTGCGTGTCGGTTCACGTCCGATGAAGATGTTCTCCGCCACCGACAGGTTGGGGCAGAGGTTCACCTCCTGGTAGACCGTGCTGATGCCGGCCTGCTGCGCCTGCAGCGGGCTGCCGAACAGCACGGACTTCCCGTCGAGGGTGATGGTGCCGCCGTCGAGGGAGTAGACGCCCGTCAGCACCTTGATGAGGGTGGACTTCCCCGCACCGTTCTCGCCCATCAGGGCGTGGATCTCCCCGGGGAAGAGCCGGAAGTCGACGCCCGACAGAGCCCGTACCCCCGAAAACTCTTTGACTATGCCCGTCATCTCCAGGACGGGCGCAGGCTCTGCCATGGCAGCGCTCCTCATGAAATGGGTTCAGGCCCGCGGGGAGCCACCTGGACCGAGGCGTTCTCGGTCGGCCGGAGGCTCCCTGCCGGTGGGTGCGGTCGGTCAGTACTTGCGGCTGGGGAGCGCGGCCTTGGCCTGGTCCTGCATGAAGTCGCCCTCCTTGGTCTTGATCCAGCGCTCGACCGACTCGCCGTTCTTGACCTTCTTCACGACCTCCATCAGCTGGGGGCCGAGCAGCGGGTTGCACTCGACGATGGCGTTGATCTTGCCTTCGGACATGGCGACGAAGCCGTCCTTCACACCGTCGATCGAGACGATGAGGATGTCCTTGCCGGGCTTCTTGCCGGCCGCCTCGATGGACTGGATGGCGCCGATGGCCATGTCGTCGTTGTGCGCGAACAGGACGTTGACGTCCGGGTTGGACTGCAGGAAGGCCGCCATGACCTGCTTGCCGCCGGCGCGGGTGAAGTCACCGGTCTGGCTGACGACGATCTTCCAGTCGTCCTTGTGCTCGGCCTCCATGACCTCCTTGAAGCCCTTGGCCCGCTCGATCGCCGGGGCGGCACCGGTGGTGCCCTCCAGCTGCGCGATCTTCACGGCGCCCTTGTGGCCGGCCTTCTCCAGGACCTTCTCGAGGATCTTGGCCGCGCGCCGTCCCTCGTCCGTGAAGTCGGAGCCGACCAGCGTCACGAACAGAGAGTCGTCGGAGGTCTCGACGGAGCGGTCGGTCAGGACGACCGGGATGTTCTTGGCCTTGGCCTCCTTGAGCACCGCGTCCCAGCCGGTGACGACCACCGGGGAGAAGGCGATGACGTCCACCTTCTGCGCGATGTAGCTGCGGATCGCGGAGATCTGGTTCTCCTGCTTCTGCTGGGCGTCGGAGAACTTGAGGTTGTAGCCGGCCTCCTTGGCGGCCGACTTCACCGAGTCGGTGTTGGCGCTGCGCCAGCCGCTCTCCGAGCCGACCTGGGAGAAGCCGAGGGTGATGGTCTTGCTGCCGCCCCCGGAGGTGCCGGTGGAGCTCTTGTCCTCCTTGGCGCAGGCCGCAAGTCCGCCCGCAGCCGCAACGCCGACCGCCGCAGTGAGGAAGTTCCGTCTGTTGAGCATGTTTCTTCTCCTTTGAAGAGCCGGCCCGGGGTTGGACCAGGTACTCGTGGGACCGGCCGCACTGCGTCCAGCCTGTCGATCATTGTTCGAGATATCGACCACATGGAAGGGTTGGAAGACCATGGGTCGGGATCACGTCAGGTGGGGGGCGCCCCCGCTTGAGGGGCTCGTTGTGGGGTCTGTGGGAAGGTGCTGGCGCGGACTACCAGCTGGGGTTCGATGGCGATCCGGGGGATCCCGGAGATTTCTCTGCCCTCGATGAGGTCCAGGAGCAGGGCGATGCTGTGCTTGCCCACGGCCGAGAAGTCCTGTCGGACCGTGGTGAGCGGGGGTGCGAAGAACTCCGCCTCCGGGATGTCGTCGAAGCCGACCACCGCCACGTCCTCGGGAGTCCGTACGCCCGCCTCCCGAAGAGCCCGCAACACCCCCAGTGCCATCTGGTCGTTGGCGACGAAGACCGCTGTCAGTCCCCGCCCCACCCAGCCCGCCAGTTCCTGGCCGGCACGATACCCCGACAGCGGACTCCAGTCCCCGCGCAGGAGCAACGGCGGTTCTACGCCGTCCTCTTCGAGGGTCGCCCGCCAGCCGGCCGCCCGGTCGGCGGCCTCCTGCCAGTCCTCGGGCCCGGCGAGATGCCAGACCTTGCGGTGACCGGCCGCCAGGAGGTGTGCGGTGGCCAGCCGTGCGCCCAGATCCTGGTCCACGGTGACGCAAGGGGCGCCTCCGCCAAGACCGCTTCCCACGGTCACCACCGGGAACGGATGGCGCAGTCCGGCGAGGGCCTCGACCGCCGACCGCTGGGGGGCGATGGCGACGACTCCCTCCACCCCGCCGTCGCTGAGGTGGTCCAGGGCCTCGGAGAGGGTGTCTACGGTCAGTTTGCGCAGACTGACCGTGGAGACGAGGTACCCCTCGGCCCGCGCCGCCTCCTCGAGCGCGAACAGGGTGCTGGCCGGGCCGTAGAGGGTGGTGTCGGAGGCCACCACACCCAGGGTGCGGGTGCGTCGGGTTGCGAGGGCCCGGGCGGAGGAGTTGCGACGATAGCCCATCTCCTCGATCGCCCGCAGCACCTTTGCCCTCGTCTCGCCCCGGACGTTGGGGTGCTCCCCCAGCACCCGGGACACGGTCTGGTGGGACACGCCCGCCAGTCGTGCGACGTCGGCCATGGTGGGCCGCCGAAGCTGCGATGATGCCACGGCCGCACCTCCTTGGCGGTCGTCTGCGGATAAGACCTGCGCTCCGCTCCTTCCCGGGTCGGCCGGGGAGGCGAGTCGGGGCCCGGCGGTCACGACGATCACACCTCCCTGGATGTCGCTGGATGCCGATTGATGAATGCGGACGTCATTGTGAGCGCTAACAATTCATGGCGGTCAAGAGGGATGCAACGGGAAGTCGTCACGGTTGAATAACGCGACAGGAAGGCGGGGCTCGAGGTGCCCACCGACTCCGGGGAGAGCGGTCCGCCGCGACAAACCCCCCGGCCAAAAGGGGTTGACGCACCTGGGACGCGACCCTATCTTCAGCAACGAAACTTCGAACCATGTACGAAATACCGGATGTTGAGGTTGTTCATGGTTGTGCGCAGGGCCGAGCTCATCCGCCACGGCCCCCGGATGTGCCTTGACCAGGCGGGTGTGCGGCCGGCCCCGGAATGATGCAGAGGTCCCCATGCGTGACGGTCCCTCGGACAAGTCGGGCAGCGAGCTGATTGTCGTGCCGGTTGATGCCATGCACAATGCACGGGACCGCCTCGCCCCGCTACGGCGGCGGTCCGAGGAGGACGGGCCATGGTCACCGTGTGGTGGTTGCCGGTGGCAGCGCTCGGTGGTGCAGGTGCCGCTGCCCTGCTGACGTTCATACGGATGCGCCGGTCCGCCGCGGCGCGCGTGACGGAGCTGGCTCACCTGGAGCACATGGTGGAACGCCGGGCGGAGCAGGTCACCGCGCTCAGTCATGAGTTGCGTACGCCGCTCAGCATGATCAAAGGCGCGGTGGATCTGCTGAGGGAGGGAACTCCGGGCCCGCTGACTTCGGCGCAGGAGCGCTTGCTGCAGGTCGCCGCTCACCAGTCCACGCAGGTCACGTCGTTGTGCGAGAGCCTGCTGATCCAGGCGAAGATCGAGGCGGGCCTGTTCACCCCGCGCATGGAGAAGGTCGACGTGTCGGTGGTGGCGCGGGACGTCGTCACCGCGATGCGGCCGCTGTGCGCTCAGCGCGAGCAGCGGATCAGCCTGGACGTGCCGCAGGTGATGCCCCGGATCGCGGCGGACCCGATGCTGCTGACCCAGGCACTGACGAACCTGCTGTCGAACGCGAGCCGGTTCACCACCACGGGTGGCAGTATCGACGTCCGGGTCGCGCTCATCGACAGCGGCGTCGCGCTGTACGTCACCGACGACGGCGCCGGCATGACGCGGGCCGAGCGTCATCGGCTGTTCCACCGCTTCGCCACCGGGCGGCCCCTGGCCGACGGGACCGGTCTCGGTCTCGTGATCACGAAGACCGTCGTGGAGCTGCACGGAGGCGAGATCATGGTGCACACCGCGTCGACCCGCGGGACGACGTTCCTGCTGACCCTGCCCGACGCGTCGTGACGGCTCAGGCACAGACGGCGGCGGGGCCGACCGCGCTGGTGGTCGACGACGAGCCGCAGATGACGATCATCATCGAATTCGCCCTGCAGACGCAGGGATTCGCGGTGCTCACGGCACACGACGGCGCGACCGCGCTGAATCTGCTGCGGACCCGCACCGTCGACCTGGTCGTGTTGGACGTGATGATGCCGGCGATGGACGGGCTCACGCTGTGCGAGCGGATCAGGGCGCGGTCGGACGTGCCGGTCATGCTGCTCACCGCGCTGTCCGGGCACGACGACGTCATCGCCGGCCTGGAGCACGGCGCCGACGACTACGTGACCAAGCCGTTCCATCCGCGCGAGGTCGCGCTGCGCGCCCAGGCCCTGGTCCGACGTCACCGCCGGAGCGGCGGCGCAGCGGTCCGCGTCGGTCGGCTGGTGATCGACCCGGTGGCCCAGTCGGCGCGGCTGGGCCGGCACCGGCTGGACCTGCCGTTCACGGAGTTCAAACTGCTGACCCAGCTGGCCTCCCGCCGGGGTGTTCCGCAGCCCTGGCAGGACCTCCTGCGGGAGGTGTGGGGCACCGCCGACCTCCTGGGCGGACGGGACGTGGTCAAGTCCACGGTGTACCGGCTGCGGTCGCGGCTGGCAGGGGTTCCGGGCGGCGCGGCGTACATCCGTACCCTGCGCGGGGTCGGCTATCTGATGCCGGACCTCCCGGTGGACGCCGAGGAGAGCGCTCCCGCCGAGGAGCCGGACGGGCCGCCCGCTGGGTGACGGCGCTGTCACCGGGGATCACTCCGCCGTCACCGGGGCCCCGTTCACGCGCTCCTAATCTGGCCGAAACATCGCTCGACCGAGCCGGTTCGGCTCGCATACGCGGAGGTCAACGTCGTGACAAAGGGAAGACGGTCGCGCCGCGGCGCAACACTGACGATGGCGCTGGCGGCTGTGGTGGTCGCGGCCGCGAGCGGCTGCGCGCGGGAGGCCGGTGAGGTCGGCGCCGACCAGGACGGCGGCGTGGTGCACGTCGCCTGCGGTGCGACCGAGGAGTGGTGCGCCGCCACCACGAAGCAGTTCACCAAGACCACCGGGGTGAAGGCCGACTTCGTCCGTCTGTCCAGCGGCGAGGCACTGGCCAGGATCCAGGCCGGCAAGGGCAACGCCGAGTTCGACGTCTGGTACGGCGGGCCCGCCGACGGGTACGCCGCCGCGGGCGAGCAGGACCTGCTGGAGCCGTATGTGTCGGCGAACGCGAAGGCCATCCCCGCCAAGTACAAGGACGCCTCCGGCCTGTGGACCGGCGTCTACGTCGGCGCGCTGGGCTTCTGCAGCAACGGCAAGCTGCTGAAGGAGAAGGGCCTCGCCGCCCCGGACTCCTGGGCCGACCTGCTCGATCCGAAACTGAAGAAGGACATCGGCATCGCGCATCCGTCCACGTCGGGCACCGCGTACACGGCCTTGTGGACGCAGGTGCAACTGGCCGACGGGGACGAGGACAAGGCGCTGAAGTACATGCGCAGGCTCCACCCGAACGTGCTGCAGTACACCAAGTCCGGCTCGGCGCCGGCGCAGATGACGGCGCGCGGCGAGGTCGCCGTCGGCGTCATCTTCTCCCACGACTGCACAGCCACCCAGGAGGCCGGCTTCCCCGGCCTGAAGGTGACCTTCCCGTCCGAGGGCACGGGCTACGAGACCGGCGGCGTCGCACTGGTCAAGGGCGCGAAGAACCCCACCAGCGCCAAGAAGTTCGTCGACTGGGCGCTGACCCCCGAGGCGCAGGAGATCGGGCCCGGCGTGAAGGCGTACCAGTTCCCGACCAACCCGGCCGCCAAGGTGTCGGACAAGGTCGTGGACCTGGACCGCATCAAGCTGGTGACCTACGACGCGGACGCGGCCGGAGCGGCCAAGGCGGCGCTGACCAAGCGGTTCGACGAAGAAGTCGCGCAGGCGCCGAAGTCATGACCACGATGCTTTTTGGCCGCGAGCCGTCCACCTTGCCCGAGGTGGCGGCTCCGCGGCGGCGCCGCCGGACCGACCTGGGTGTCCGGGTGCTGATCGCCGTCGTCGCCCTGCTGGTGGTGATCGGCGCTGTCGTGCCGCTGGTCGCGGTGCTCGCCACCGCCTTCGCGCCCGACGCGCTGCCCCGCTACGCGGAGTTCTTCACGTCGTGGGTCGACCTCGCCGCGCTGCGCAACACCCTGGTGCTCGGCGCCCTCGTCGGCGTCTGCGGTACGGCACTCGGCTTCCTGTTCGCGTTCGTCCAGGCCAGGCTCGATGTGCCGGGGAAGAAGATCCTGCACGTCATCGCCCTGGTCCCGATCGTCAGCCCGCCCTTCGCGATCGCCACCGCCACCGTCGTGCTGTACGGCCGGCGCGGTGTCATCAGCAACGGCGTGTTCGGTATGGAGTACGACATTTACGGCCTGGACGGGCTGGTGTTCGTCCTGTCGCTGTCGCTGTTCCCCGTGGCGTACCTCGGGCTGCTCGGCATGCTGCGGGGTCTGGACCCGGCGCTGGAGGAGGCGGCCATGAACATGGGCGCCTCCCGGTGGACGATCCTGCGGACGGTGATCCTGCCGCTGGTGGCGCCCGGTCTGGTCGCGCCGTTCCTGCTCCTGTTCGTGGAGGCGATCGCGGACCTGGCCAACCCTCTGGTGCTCGGCGGTGATTACACCGTCCTCGCCGGCCGCGCCTATCTGGCGGTCACCGGCGAGTACGACATCACCGGCGCCGCGGTCTACTGCGTGATCCTGCTGGTGCCGTCGCTGGCGATCTACTTCGGGCAGCGACGCTGGATGAACCGTAAGGTGCGCACGACCATCACCGGCCGCCCGTCCGGCAGCGTCCATCTGATCACCGGCTGGGAACGGTGGCCGGTCTACACGCTGGCGCTGCTGGCCGCCGCGGTGATCCTGAGCCTCTACGGCACGGTCATCGTCGGCTCGATGACCCGGGTGTTCGGGGTCGACAACACGTTCACGCTCGACTACCTCAAGGAGGTCGTCGCCGGGGTCGGGGTCGAGGCCGTGCTGGACACGCTCAGGTTCGCCGCCATCGCCACGCCCATCGCGGGTCTCGTAGGGCTGGCCGTCGCCTGGCTGGTCGTGCGGCACCTGGATCGCACGGCCTGGCTGCTCGACCTCGGCGGAACGCTGGGCGTCGCCGTGCCCGGCACCGTCCTGGGCATCGGCTTCGTGCTGGCCTACCGTCCGGACCGGTGGATCGGCCCCGTGCACGCGCTCCCCAGCCTGGTGGGAGGCAGCGCCGTCGCCGGCGGTGCGGTCGCCATCGTCCTGGCGTACATCGTCCGCAGCGTCCCGGCGGGCCAGCGCACCGCGGTGGGCTCGCTCACGCAACTGCATCCGTACATCGAGCAGGCCTCGACGGACCTGGGGGCGAGTCCGCTGCAGACCTTCCGCCGGGTGACCCTTCCGCTGATCCGGCCCGCGCTGCTCACCGGGCTGAGCTACAGCTTCGCCCGCAGCATGACCTCCGTCTCGACGATCGTCCTGCTGGTCACGCCCGAGACGAAGATCATCACGTCCCAGGTCCTCAGCGCCGCCGGCACGGGCCGGTACGGCGTCGCCTTCGCCTACTGCACCGTACTGACCGCACTGGTACTGACGGGGTTCGGAATCATCCGTGTCCTCGTCGGCACCGGCGCCGCACTGCAGCGCACCGCCACCTCCGAAAGGCAGAAGTCATGACCGCCGCCGCGACCGAACTCAACCCCGCGCCGCCGCGCGAGGCCGACAGCGGACACCTGCGGCTCGACGCCCTGACCAAGCGGTTCACCGGCCGCTCCGGCACCGTGACCGCCGTGGACAGCGTCTCGCTCGATGTCGAGCCCGGGGAGTTCATCACCCTGCTCGGCCCGTCCGGCTGCGGCAAGACCACCACCCTGCGCATGGTGGCGGGCTTCGAGGACTCCTCCAGCGGCAGCATCCTCCTCGACGGCAAGGCCATCGACGACATGCCCGCGCAGCGCAGGCCCATGGCGATGGTGTTCCAGAGCTACGCGCTGTTCCCGCACATGACCGTGGCCGAGAACATCGCCTATGGGATGCGGCTGCAGCGGCGTACCCGCGACGACATCGCCACCAGTATGAGGATGGCCGTCACCAGCATGAACCTGGTCGGTCTTGAGGACCGCAGCCCGCACGAGCTGTCCGGCGGCCAGCAGCAGCGGGTCGCGCTGGCCCGCGCTCTGGTGGTGCAGCCGAAGGTACTGCTCTTCGACGAGCCGCTGTCCAACCTGGACGCGAAACTGCGGGATGCGATGCGGGCGGAGATCCGGCGCATCCAGAAGATGTTCGGCATCACCAGCATCTATGTCACCCACGACCAGGACGAGGCGATGAGCATGTCCGACCGGATCGTGGTGATGAACAAGGGCAGGGTGGAGCAGGCGGCCACACCGGGCGAGATCTACGCCCGGCCGACCAGCGTCTTCGTCGCCGACTTCATCGGCCGGGCCAACTTCCTGGAGGCGGTACCCGAGCGTGCCGACGGCAACAAAGTCACCGTGACGGTCCTCGGCCGGCAACTCACCGTCGCCGCGCACCCCAAGGTGACCGCCGGCGCCACCGGTGCGTATCTGATGGTGCGTCCGGAAACGGTCCGGCTGTCCCCGATCACCGACGCCGGCACCGGCATCGGCGTGGTACTGCGCTCCACCTTCCACGGCCCCACGATCGACTACGAGGTGGAGACGACCGGCGGCACCATCACGGTCACCGAGCCGGGCGTCGATCCACGGGAGGCACTGGCCGAAGGCACCAACGTCGACGTCACCTTCGACCCGGACCGTTCCTACCTGCTCACCCAGGACTGACCCCCGCTTTCCGCTCGCGGTGGCGTCCGGATCCCGCACGGACGCGCGAAGACTGACCGGGTGGCTTCCAGGAATGACCGAGAGGCCGTATCGCCATGCTCCGATACGGCCTCTGACCTGCTGCTTCGCAAGTCGGGACGACAGGATTTGAACCTGCGACCCCTTGACCCCCAGTCAAGTGCGCTACCAAGCTGCGCCACGTCCCGTTGCCCGTCTGACCTGGGGTTTCCCTGGTCGAACGCGCAGGGAAACAATACCGCACCCGGGCCGGTGGACGCGCGCTCGTTTATTCGGCGGTCGGCAGCCCCAGCTCGGGGTAGGCCTCCAGCAGCCGGGTGGGGGCGGCCTGGCGCCAGGAGTCGGCCAGGATGTCACGTAGTTCCCGCTCGTCCTCGACGGCGGCGAGGCGGGCCCGCACCCACGCGAACTGCGCCTCGTGGTCGGCGATCCAGAACTTCTCCGGCTCGGCGAGGACGAGTTCGTCGCGCTCCTCCTTCGGGCAGCGCACGGCGAGGGAGGTCTCGTCCTCGGGCAGCGTGGCGAACATCTTCCCCGCGACCCGGAACGTGGGCATGCTCCAGGCGATCTTCTCCGTGGTGTCCGGCAGGGAGAGGGCGATACGGCGTACGTCTTCGGCATCCGGCATGAGACGCACCGTAGCCGCTGCCACTGACAATCACCTGGTGATGGACTTGTAGTACAGCGTCGTCGGCCGCAGCACCCCGTCGGGGCTGGCGGCGTAGTCGGGGATCACCCCTGCCCGGGTCCATCCGGCGGAGCGGTAGAGGTGTTCGGCGGAGCTGTCGGTCTCGGTGTCCAGGTGCAGCAGGGTGCGGCCGGCCGTGGCGGCGAACTCCTCGGCGGAGGCCAGGAGACGGCGGCCGAGACCGAGTCCGCGCGCGTCCCTGTGCACCATCAGCTTGACGACTTCGGCGCGGTGACGGCTGTTGGGCTTGTCGGGGAAGGCCAGGCTGACGGTACCGACCACGCGGTCGTCGTCCCGGGCCACCCAGACCGCGAGTTCACCTGCGGCCACGGCGGCCGCACGCGTCTTCCACCAGGCGACGGCCTCCGCCCGGTCGAGGGGCACGAGGAACCCGATCGAGGCGCCGCCGTCGACGGTGTCGGTGAGCAGGTCCCCCAACTCCTCCACAAGGAGCAGCACTTCGTGCGCGTCGAGCGAGCGTACGGTCACCGTCACGGCAGCACCACCGCCAGCACGTACCGCGCCTCCCCCTCACCCGCGCACCTAAACCGCGTCGGCCCCCACACCCGAAGCCGCAGGCAGTCACCCGCGCCCAGGGTGTGCTCGACGTCCTGTGCCGTCACCGCGAGGGATCCCGCCAGCACCCAGATGTGCTGCTCCAGGCCCGGCACGGGCGGCCGGTCGTAGGCGATGTCCGCGCCCGGGGCGAGCCGCCCCTCGACGAGTTCACCGCGCAGCCCGGGGTGCGGAGGGGACACGGACCGCCGTACGAAGCCGGAGGCCCGGTCCTCCCACACGTGCTGGTCGGCGCCGCGCACCAGCAGTGCGGGCTCCGCCTCCACCTCGCTGAGCAGCTGGGACATGGTCCGCCCGTAGACGGCGCACAGGCGGTTGAGCAGGGAGGCGGTGGGGCTGATCTCCGCGCGCTCGGCCCGGGAGAGGGTTGACCGGCTGATACCGCTGCGCTCCGCCAACTCGCCCAGGGACCAGCCGCGTTCGGCCCGCAGCTCGGCCAGGCGGGCACCGAGCCGGGTGTCGACGGGGTCCGGAACGGACACATCCTGTTTCATATTCGGGATGCTATCCCAGATTCGGGACGACAAAGGGAGTGGTTCAGGTCACTTGCGGCCCCCGAACGCCGCCAGCGTGTGTTCCAGCGCCGGCAGCGCCCGCACCACGCGCTTCGAGCGGATCAGCAGGTCCCAGGCGGGCTCGAACTTCTTCCAGCCGCCCGCGTACGCGAGGTGCCGCAGCCGCTCGGGCCGGCCGGGCTGGGCGGCCGATCCGCGCCAGATGTTCGGCCAGCGGTAGAAGTCACGGTAGGCCCGCCGGTAGCCGTCCTCCAGCTGACGGGGTGTCATGCCCTTGGGCCGGTAGACGACATGGCGGGTGTCGTAGAGGTCCCAGTCGCGGTGCACGATGCGGTCCTCGGCCTGAAGCTGCTTCCACAGGCCGGTCGACGGATACGGCGTCATGATGTGGAAGGTCGCCGTCTCGATGCCCTGCTCGACGGCCCACTCCACGGTCCGGTCGAAGACGTCCGGGCCGTCCTGGTCGAGGCCGAAGACGAAGCTGGCGTTGACCATGACGCCGGCATCGTGCAGGCGCCGTACCGCTGCCGCGTAGTCCGTGCCGATGTTCTGGTTCTTGCGGCGCTCGGCGAGGTTGGCGTCGTTGACGGTCTCGAACCCGACGAAGAGGCTGCGCAGCCCCGCCTCCACCGCCCGCTCCAACAGGTCGGGCTTGAGCACCGAGTTGACCGTCCCCGCCGCCTGCCACAGCCGCCCCGCGCCCTTCATGCCGTCGAACAGGGCCTCCGCGAAGCGACGGTTGCCGAGGAGGTGGTCGTCGAGGAAGTAGAGGTGGCGGCCGGGCAGGCGTTCGATCTCGGCCAGGGCGTCGTCGACGGCCTGGGTGTAGAAGGACTTGCCGCCCTCGAAGAAGGCGTCCTTGTAGCAGAAGTCGCAGTGGTGCGGGCAACCGCGTGAGACGACGATCGAGTTGGGAACGAGGTACAGGTGGCGCTTGATCAGGTCGCGGCGGACGGGCGGGAGTCCCGCCAGGGTGCGCCGCGTCGAGTCGTAGCGGCGGGCGGGGACGCGGTCGCGGAAGTCCTTGAGGAAGAGCGGCCAGGTGTCCTCGCCGGGGCCGGTGAAGATCGTGTCGGCGTGGGCCGCGGCCTCGTCGGGGAGGGAGGTGACGTGCAGGCCACCCATGACCACGTGGACGCCCCGGGCGCGGAAGTGGTCGGCGATCTCGTAGCTGCGGCGGGCGGAGGTGATGTACGGCTGGATCACCAAGAGGTCGGGGGTCTCCAGGGCTTCCACGTCGATGCGTTCCACGTGCTCGTCGTGGAGGGTGACCTCGTCGTCGGGGTCCAGGTAGCCGGCCAGGGTCGCGAGGCCCAGGGGCGGGAACAGCGAGTACTTGATGGGCCGGAACAGCGGGCTCGTCGCCTCGGTCAGGGCCGGAAGGATCATCGTCACACGCATGCCAACCGAGACAGCGTGGGCGGGGTGGCTGGTTCCCGACGCCTCGCGCTAGGGGTCCTTGCACAATGAGCGCCCGATCAGGTCGCGTGGTCCGGTGCCGTGCATCGCAAGGCGCCGGAGAGCCCTCGATGGGGCCCCCGCTCGAGCGCAGCCGAGAGTGGGGGAGGAGCTACCAGGGCTTTTCGGCAACGCGGCGAGGTGCGGTGCCAGGCCGCGCGACCCGGGCGGGCATTGTGCAAGGACCCCTTATCCCTCGGCGGCTTCTCGCAGCGCCGCGAGGACGGGCTCGATCAGGGGGTGCTCCTCCGCTCCGCGGCGTATGGCCGCGAAGACGCGCCGGGTGGGCGCGACGCCGTCGACCGGGCGGACGACCACGCCGGTCAGGTCCATGCCGCGCAGCGCCGAACGCGGGACGAGCGCCACGCCCGCGTCGGCCGACGCCAGGGCCACCACCGCACGGAAGTCGTCCGAGGAGTGCTCGAGGCGTGGCTGGAAACCGGCGCTCTCGCAGGCCAGCACCACCACGTCGTGACAGGGGTTGCCGGGGTACGGTCCGATCCACGCGTCCTTGGCCAGTTCGGCCAGCGGCACCTCGGCGGCGTCGGCGAGCCGGTGGGTGACCGGGACGACCGCGTCGAAGGGTTCGGCGTACAGCGGTACGTGGGTGAGGCGGGGGTCGTCGGCGGGTGGGGCCCCGCGGTACTCGACGGCGACCGCGACATCGACCTGCCGGTCCAGGACCATGGGCAGGCTCGCGTCGCCCTCGGCGTCCTGGACGCGCAGTCTGATACCGGGCGAGGTCTCGGCGAGGCGGGCCACGGCGGGCGCGACGACCAGGGCGATACCGGTCGCGAAGGAGGCGACGGTGACCGTGCCGGCCGCGCCCGAGCTGTACGCGGCCAGCTCGGCCTCGGCCCGTTCCAGCTGGGCCAGGACCGCGTTGGTGTGGCTGAGCAGGATCTCGCCGGCCGGGGTGAGCCGTACGCCCTTCGCGCCGCGCTCGACCAGACGGTGGCCCGTCTCCTGCTCCAGGGCCGTCAGCTGCTGCGAGACGGCCGACGGGGTGAGGTAGAGCGCGGCGGCAGCGGCTGTCACCGTGCGATGGTCGGCCACCGCACGGAGGATGTGGAGCCGCCGCGCTTCGATCACGGGACCGATTCTCCCAGCTTTGCCGGGATGCTCAGGCCTCCAGCTCGGCCCGCGCCGCCACGAACGCGTCCACCGCGCGGTTGACGTCCTCGGTGGAGTGCGCGGCCGAGAGCTGCACACGGATACGGGCCTGCCCCTGCGGCACCACCGGGTACGAGAAGCCGATCACGTACACCCCGCGCTCCAGCAGCAGCTCCGCCATCCGGCCCGCCTTCGCCGCGTCGCCGATCATCACCGGCGCGATGGCGTGGTCGCCGGGGAGGATGTCGAAGCCCTCCTCGGTCATACGGCGGCGGAACAGGGCGGTGTTCTCACGGAGCCGGACGCGCAGGTCGTCGGCCTGCTCCAGCAGGTCGAGGACCTTCAGGGAGGCCGCCGCGATCACCGGGGCGAGGGTGTTGGAGAACAGGTACGGCCGGGAGCGCTGGCGCAGCAGGGCGACGATCTCGGCGCGGGCGGCGACATAGCCGCCGGAGGCACCGCCGAGGGCCTTTCCGAGGGTGCCGGTGATGATGTCGACGCGGTCCATGACGCCGTGCAGCTCGGGAGTGCCGCGGCCGCCGGGGCCGACGAAGCCGACGGCGTGGGAGTCGTCGACCATGACCATGGCGTCGTGGCGGTCGGCGAGGTCGCAGATCTCGGCGAGGGGGGCGAGGTAGCCGTCCATGGAGAAGACGCCGTCGGTGACGATCAGCTTGCGGCGCGCACCGCCCTCGCCGGCCTCCTTCAACTGCCGCTCCAGGTCGGCCAGATCGCGGTTGGCGTAGCGGAAGCGGCGGGCCTTCGACAGGCGGATGCCGTCGATGATCGACGCGTGGTTGAGGGCGTCGGAGATCACCGCGTCCTCGGGTCCGAGCAGCGTCTCGAAGACACCGCCGTTGGCGTCGAAGCAGGAGGAGTAGAGGATCGTGTCCTCCTGGCCGAGGAAGGCGGACAGCCGCGCCTCCAGCTCCTTGTGCACCTCCTGCGTACCGCAGATGAAGCGTACGGACGCCATGCCGTAGCCCCAGCGGTCGAGGGCCTCGTGGGCGGCGGCGATCACCTCGGGGTGGTCGGCGAGACCGAGGTAGTTGTTGGCGCAGAAGTTCAGCACCTCACCGGGGCGGCCGCCCGCGGTGACGGCGACGGTCGCGGACTGCGGGGTGCCGATCACGCGCTCGGGCTTGTGCAGACCGGCGGCGCGGATCTCGTCGAGGGTGGCGCGCAGGTCGTCGCGCACGGAGTCGAACATGGGGGAAGCTCCTAGAGTGCCTTCACCGAAAGGGAGTTACGCGGTCCAGTCGAGGATCACTTTGCCGCCGCGGCCGCTCGCCGCGTCCTGGAACGCCGCCTCGTAGTCGCGGTGGCCGTAACGGCCGGTGATCACGGGGGCGAGGTCGAGGCCGCCCTCCAGGAGGACCGACATCGCGTACCAGGTCTCGAACATCTCCCGGCCGTAGATGCCCTTGATGGTGATCATCGAGGTGACGATCCGGGCCCAGTCGACCGGGAACTCCTGCGCGGGCAGGCCGAGCATCGCGATGCGGCCGCCGTGCGTCATGTTGGCGATCATGTCGCGCATCGCCTCGCCGCGGCCGGACATCTCCAGGCCGATGTCGAAGCCCTCGCGCAGGCCGAGTTCGCGCTGCCCGTCGGCGATCGTCGCGTGCGCCACGTTCAGCGCGAGACTCACGCCGATCTTGCGGGCCAGTTCGAGACGCTCCTCGCTGACATCCGTGATCACGACGTTGCGCGCACCGGCGTGCCGGGCCACCGCCGCGGCCATCAGCCCGATCGGACCGGCCCCGGTGATCAGCACGTCCTCGCCGACCAGCGGGAAGGACAGGGCGGTGTGCACGGCGTTGCCGAACGGATCGAAGATCGCGGCCACGTCGAGGTCCACGGGGACGCGGTGCACCCAGACGTTGGTGGCGGGCAGCGCGACGTACTCGGCGAACGCCCCGTCCCGTCCGACACCGAGCCCCACCGTGGCCCGGCACAGATGACGGCGGCCGGCGAGGCAGTTGCGGCACTTGCCGCACACCAGGTGGCCCTCACCGCTGACCCGGTCGCCGATCTTGATGTCGGTGACGTCGCGGCCGGTCTCGACGACCTCGCCGACGAACTCGTGTCCGACGACGAGCGGGGTACGGATCGTCCGCTGCGCCCAACCGTCCCAGTTCCGGATGTGCAGGTCGGTGCCGCAGATCCCGGTGCGCAGCACCTTGATCAGTACGTCGCCGGATCCCACGGCGGGCTCCGGGACGTCCGCGAGCCACAGCCCCGGCTCCGCCTTCTCCTTGACCAGCGCCTTCAACGCTACGGCTCCTGTGAGTGAGGTCCCGGGCGCGAGCATGCGAAGGAAACCCGTGCCGGGGAGGATGTGGATGCGATCAGCAATCTGCCGTACCGCGGGCCCCCGGTCCATCGAGGATTTCTTAAGCGCCGCCGCAGCTTTCCTTCACGTGTCACGCTGGACAACGACCGGCACAACCGGCCGACGACCGATGGGGAGGCCCTGATGACCACCGCACAGGACCTGATGATCGTCTCGATGGACGTGAGACCCGTGCGCCCCGTGGGGCAGGGCGACCTGTCGCTCGCCCTCGCGGGAGCCGAACTGATCGACCTGGTCGAGGCCGGGGAGCTCGTCCTCGACGACGACCGCATCGTCCCCCGCCCGCCGTCGGCACCGGACGACCCCCTTCTGCAGGAGGCCGTGTCGTCCCTCGTACGGGAGGAACCGTACGAGCCGGTCGACGACTGGCTGTGGCGCCGTGGCCGTGACCTGTCCTCGGGCTATGCCACCCGGATGGAGGCGGACGGACTGCTGACCCGGACACGCGGCCGGTTGTTCTCGGTGCGGTCCGCCCAGACCGCGCCGGCGGACACACCGGCCCGTAGCCACGCCACCGAACGCTGGGCTTCGGACGAGCCGGTCCTCGCCGCGCTGGCCGCAGCCGTCGGTCTCCGTGAGGAGCCGGCCGACGGTTTCGCGGCGCCTCTCACCGACTCGGTCGTGGCGGTCCTGGCGGCGGTCGGCGACGCGCTGGCGGAACTGGAGGCCGTACGACAGCGACGGACCGTCGAGAAGGCGGCGTTCGACAACATCTGGCGGGGTGCCTGACGGGAACACGAAGACGCGGGACTCACAGGGGAGACCCTTCCGCCTCCCGGCGTTCAAACCGTCCGGCGAGGGCGGCCGCCGTCGCCTTGATGGTCTCCAGGCCGGACTTCCCCCAGGGCCGGGGCGCCAGATCGGCCACGCAGACCGTGCCGAGCACCATGCCGGACGTGTCGATCAGCGGGGCCCCGAGGTAGGAGCGGATGCCGTACTCGTCGACGACCGGGTTGCCCGCGAACCTCGGGTAGTCGCCCACGTCCTCCAGGACCAGCGCCTTGCGCCGTACGACGACGTACGGGCAGTAGCCGTACTCGCGCGCCAGCCGACGGCCCACCTCGGGCTTGCCGCCCCGGGCGGCCCGGCCGCCCGGCGGGGTGTGCAGACCGGCGAAGTACTGCCGGTCCTCGTCGATGAAGTTGACCATGGCGTACGGCGCCCCCGTCACCTCGGCGAGATCGTCCGCGAAGGAGTCGAGGGCGGGCTCCGGCCGCTGACCGAGGCCGAGTCGGCGCAGCCTTCGGCTGCGGGCGGGAGCTTCCTTGTCCTCGGGCGTGAGCAGCAGTCGACCCGCCGGACGCGGCGGGTCGTAGCTCATGGTCGGGCTCCGTGGCTGTGGACGTGTTTCATCTGCGGCTCCGGTGCGTGGTGTGCGGGGGTCACATGTGGGCGCCGCGGCTCGGCTGGGGTGCGGCCGGGGCGTGGGCGATGAGGTGCCGGACGAGGGTGAGCAGGGTCTGGACGCCGGAGGCGGAGATGCGTGCGTCGCAGCGGACGACGGGGACCTCCGGGTCCAGGTCGAGGGCGGCGCGCACCTCGTCGGGTTCGTAGCGGTGGGCGCCGTCGAACTGGTTGACCGCGATGATGAAGGCGAGGCCGCGCTCCTCGAAGAAGTCGACGGCCGCGAAGCACTCCTCCAGGCGGCGGGTGTCGGCGAGGATGACCGCGCCGAGCGCCCCCTCGGAGAGCTCGTCCCACATGAACCAGAACCGCTCCTGCCCGGGGGTGCCGAACAGGTACAGCACATGTTCCGGGTCGAGGCTGATCCGGCCGAAGTCCATGGCCACGGTCGTCTCGACCTTGTTCTCGATCCCGTCGAGGTTGTCGGTCGCGGCGCTGACCGTGGTGAGCAACTCCTCCGTACTGAGCGGCGCGATCTCGCTCACCGCGCCGACGAACGTCGTCTTGCCGACCCCGAACCCGCCCGCGACCAGGATCTTCAGCGCGGTGGGAAAGGGGTCGGAGCCGTCCTCGTACTCAGAGCTGTCGTCGTAGTCCATCGAGCACTGCCTCCAGAAGAGCCCGGTCTGTCGGGTTGTGGTGGAACTCGGGGGGCTTGGTGGTCAGCGCCCCGCAGTCGACGAGGTCGGACAGCAGCACCTTGGTGACCGCCGCCGGCAGCTTCAGGTGGGCTGCGACCTCGGCGACCGAGACGGGTGCACGGCACAGAACAAGGGCCTGCGCGTGCTCGGGGCCGAGGTAGCCGAGGGGGGTTTCACCGGTGCCCCGCACCTGTGACATCAGGTCCAGCGCGATGGTGGGCCGGGTGCGGCCGTTGCTGATCGTGAAGGGGCGCACCAGCCGTCCGGCCGCGTCGTCGAGCCAGGGCCCGTCGCCGGCCGACGCCACGTTCAACGCCTCATCGCCGGGGGTTCGACGGCGTGCTGCCGGGGCGCGGTCATCAGGTACGGGCGGACGCTCTTGACCAGCATCGCCATCTCGTAGCCGAGCACGGCGGCGTCGGCCTCGCGGCCGGCGAGCACGGCGAGGCAGGTGCCGGATCCGGCCGTCGTGACGAACAGCAGGGTCGAGTCGAGTTCGACGACGACCTGCCGTACGTCCCCGCCGTCGCCGAAGCGAATGCCGGCGCTGCGACCGAGGGAGTACAGGCCGGAGGCGAGGGCGGCCATGTGGTCGGCGCTGTCGGGGTCGAGGCCGTGGACGGACTTCACCAGGCCGTCGCAGGAGAGGAGGACCGCGCTGGTGGTGTGGGGTACGCGCTGCACGAGGCCACTCATCAGCCAGTCGAGATCGGATACGTGGCCGGTCGTCGGCGCATCGCTCGCCATGGTGGATCGACTCCTTGGGGTACGAAGGTCTGCGGGAGCGCTGGGGGTGGGGGTGGAGAGGGGGGTGCTCATCCGGCGGGTGCGCTCCCGTCGTGCCGGGTGGGGTGGTGGTCGGGGCGGCCGGGCGAGGCGAGGCCGTCGCGGGCCTCGTCCGCCTCGTTCGCCTCATGCGTTTCGGGTGCCGCGGGCGGGCGCCCGGGGCGCGACCCGGTTATGCGGCTCGCGTCCGGGCGGCGGACCTCCAGGGGCGGCAGATTCCGGGGCGGTGTCGCGGTGCGGGGCGCGGGTACGGGTGCGTTCCGGGGAGCCGGGTCCGTGAGGGTGCCGTCCGACTCCAGGCTCTGCTGGGCCTCGGCGAGGCCGATGCCGCGCTGGAAGGCCGCCATCAGTCCCGGGTCATGGCCGACCGGCTCCCGCTCGGCGTCCGGACGTGGCGCCGGCCCACCGCGCAGCTGCGGCACGATGTGCTCCTGAGCACGCCGCCGCGGCAACTGCGGCTTCCCCATCGTGCCGCGCACGGTTCCGACCCGCGGCGTCGGCATCGTCCCCGCGTTCTGCGCCACGATATGCCGATCAGCAGCCCGAATCCCCGGCACAGCCTCGGCCGGATTGGGCCGCTGCGAACGTGTGCCACGCCTGGGGAGGGGGGCGGGGCGATCGGGGTCGGGGGCGGGGGGCGCGGGGCGGGTCGTGTCGGGAGTGGTGCGGGTCGCGTCCGGCGCTGGGGGCAGCGGGCGGACGGTGCCCGGGGTGGGGGACACGGGGCGACCGGCGTCCGGGGGCACGGGGCGACCGGCGTCCGGGGCGAGGGGCACGGGGCGGTCGGCGCCCGACGCGGGGAACACGCCGCCTGCATCCGACACGGGCACGGGGCCAATGCGGGTCGCCCCCGAGGACGCAGGCCGACCGGCGCCCGACGCGGAGGACCCAGGGCCGTCGGCGCCCGACGAGGGCACGGGGCGACCTGCATCCGGGGCCGGAAACACGGGACGGCCCGCATCCGACACGGGGAACACCGGACGGCCTGCATCCGACACGGGGAACACCGGGCGGCCTGCATCCGACACGGGCACGGGGCCGATGGCGTTTGGCGGAGAGTGCGCGGGGCGGCTGTCCTCCGATGCTGCGGGCATGGTCCAACTGCGCTGCGCCCCGGGGAACATGGGCCCGTCGGTGTCCGGCGCGGTGGGTGCGGGTCCGCGGGCCTCCGACGCCGGGGTCGCGGTGGGAGACGCGGGTCGTGTGTGCTCCTGCGGGCGGTGCGGTGCGGCGGAAGGCGCCGCCGACTGCGCCGCGTCGGGCGCGGACGCGCCCTGCGGGCGTTGCCGCGACGGCGGTACGGGGGTGTTGCCGACGCCTGTGAGGTCGGCCGACCCGGATACGGTCCCCCGGTCGGTCGGGGTTGCTCCGGCCCGGCGGGGGGCGCCCGAGGCGGGGATGCCCCGGCCTCCCGGTGCTGTGATACCCCGGCCTCCCGGCGCTGGGTCGGCTGACACGCTTCCCCGTGAGCCCGTGCCAGGGGCGCCCGGTGCGGCGGTGGCCGGGGACCCCGGCGCCGATCCTCCGGCAGTTCCCGGCGTCACGATCCCGGAGGTCCCGGGAGCCGCGGTGCCCCGGGCTCCTCCGGGGACCACTCCCCCGGGGCTTCCCGAAGCCGCGGCCGTCGGCACTCCAGGTGCCGAACTCCCCAACGCCGCCGTGGCAGTGCCTCGCCCCAGGGGGGTCGCGCCGCCTGGGTTTCGCACCGCCGCAGCCCCGGCGGCTCCCAGGGCCGTGCCTCCCAGCCCCGCCGTACCTCCGAGCCCAGCTACACCACCGGGCCCAGCGGAACCCCCCGGCCCAGCCGAACCTACCGGCCCTGCCGAACCCCCCGGCCCAGCCGAGATTCCAGGCCCACCCGCGCCCACCGCCTCGGACCCAGCCTCGCCGCCGGCCTCGGGTGCCGTGCCCAACAACGCCTGCGGCACCACAAGTACCGCCTGTACCCCGCCGTAGATGTTCGTCTGCAGCCGTACCTGGATGCCGTGGCGGCGGGCCAGTTGGGAGACGACGAACAGGCCGATGCGGCCGTCGGCGAGGAGGCGGGCGACGTTGACCTGGTCGGGGTCGGTGAGGAGGGCGTTCATGCGGCTCTGTTCCTCGACGGGCATGCCGAGGCCGCGGTCCTCCACCTCGACGGCGAGCCCGGAGGTGACCAGGTTGGTGCGCAGCAGCACCTGGGTCTGCGGCGCGGAGAACACCGTGGCGTTCTCGATGAGTTCGGCCAGCAGATGGATGACGTCGGCGACGGCGTGCCCGCTGAGTTCCCCCTCGATCGGCGGGACCAGCTTGACCCGCGAGTACTGCTCGACCTCGGCGATGGCGGAGCGCAGCACCTCCGTCATGGAGACGGGGTTGCTCCACTGCCGACGGGAGACCGCGCCGCCGAGCACGGCGAGGTTCTCGGCATGGCGGCGGATGCGGGTGGCGAGGTGGTCGACGTGGAAGAGGCCCTTGAGCAGGTCGGGGTCCTCGATCTCGTTCTCCAGCTCGTCGAGGATCGAGATCTCACGGTGCACGAGCGACTGCAACCGCCGCGCGAGGTTGACGAACACCTCGAGCTTCTGTTCGCTGCCGGTCTGGCTGGAGAGCTGGGCGGCCTGGACGACGGCCGTGACAGCTCCGTCGTGCGCACGGGCCAGGTCCGCGGCGAGCAGTTCGAACTCGTCGGCGTCCTCGGGCGGCCCCCCGCGCGGCTTGCGTGGGGGCGCGCCCTCACCCCGGCGCAGCGCCTCGACGAGGGCCCGCAGGTCGGCCTCGCCGCTGGCGCTGCTCTCGCGCAGGGCGTCGATGCGGTCGCTCACGGACTTGGCCGCGCGGTTGGCGGCGACCGCGGCGATCACGATGCCCGCGCCGGTCACGGTGACCGCGCCGCCCAGCACGCCCCACAGGGTGAGGCTGGGGCGGGCCCCGGTGGAGCGGACGGTGAAGAGCACGGCCGCGCAGGCGCTGAGGGCGACCGCGATCGGTGGAAGTACGGCGAGACGCAGCAGTTGGGGCCGTATGTGTGTCTCGGCCAGTGGCGGTACGGCACGGTCGACCGGCCGCCCGTGCCGCCCGCTCTCACGGCGGTCTGCGCGTGCGGCCGGTGCGCGGAGGTGAGACATCGGTGTCCTCGTACTGGTACTGGTCCGTCGGGCCGGTGTCGGACGAGAGAGCCGAGAAAAAGGGCTCTGCGTCGCCCGGCGGACACTGACAGTAGTCGCCGATGCACCACGTCCGGTGGGCTGTTGACAAAGCGCCGCGCGGCGCTCCCGGCTGTGGTAGGAGCGCTGGTACGACAGAACGACAAGTACCTCGAAGAGCCCAGTCCCGAAGGAAAGAGAAGCGATCGAGGATGGTCAGAAACGGTCGGAGATGCGCGCCACAGAGAGGGCGCGCTCTGCGAGGGCGCGACCGCACATCACCCGATCGGGGGACGTCTCACGCCCTCTCCCCCGGTTGACAGGTGCCCCCGCGTCAGCGCTCACCCGCGAGGTCGACATCGCCGCGAGTCACTTCCGGGGTGACGGTCGGGGTACCGGGGCGCCACGGGTGTGCGAGGGGCGCGGACACCGCTCGCCACCAGGCGTCGGTCGGGAGCGTCCCGCCGGGCTCGAAGGGCTCGCCGGGGCGCGGGAACGCGGCCGCCTGCCCGGCCTCCTCCGCGGCGTCCTTCGTCCACTCCCCCGGCTCCGCCCACGCGTGCAGGGACAGGTTGAAGGTGCCCCAGTGGATCGGCAGCAGCACGCCGTGCGGCCGGCCGCCCTGCAGGTCGAGGTGGGCCCGCACACCGTCCGCGGGCGACATGTGGATGTCCGGCCACTGCCCGGGAAGCGGGGTGCGGTCGGTACGGCCCTCGGGCCAGTACTCGGAGTACGCGCCGATCTGGATCATCGTGGCGTCGAACGGCCCGTACTCGGCGCCTATGTCCTTGAAGCCCTCGAAGTACCCGGTGTCGCCACTGTGGAAGATCCGGTGCTCGTCCCCGGCGACGGTCCAGGAGGCCCACAGGGTGTGCTGGGTGTTGCGCAGGCCGCGGCCGCAGAAGTGGCGGGCCGGGGTGGCGGTGAGGGTGAGGCCGCCGACCTTGGTCGCCTCGTGCCAGTCCAGCTCGCGCAGCCGGTCGGTGGACACACCCCAGTGTTCGAGGTGGGCGCCGACGCCGAGCGGCACGGCGAACAGGGTGTCCGTGCCGGCCAGCGCCTTGATCGTGGGCAGGTCCAGATGGTCGTAGTGGTCGTGGGAGATCACGACGACGTCGACCGGGCCGAGCGCGGCCAGCGGGAGGGGCGCCGGGTGCAGCCGCTTGGGTCCGGCGAAAGGGAAGGGCGAGCAGCGCTCGCCCCAGACCGGGTCGAAGAGCACCCGGTGCCCGTCGATCTCCGCGAGCACGCTGGAGTGGCCCATCCAGGTCAGCCGCAGTCCGGTGGCGGGCGGCTTGGCGATGTCGGCGAGCGTGGTGGCGTGCACGGGGATCGTGCCCGCGGGGGCGCGCCGGGCGCGGTCCTCCTTGGCGAAATAGCGCTTCGCGAAGTCGAGCGGCGAGCCGGAGGGCCGGATCCGGGACGGACCGCCGGGATTCTGGAAGACCCCGTCCTTGAAGTGAGGTGATCTGCGGATGCGCGCCATGCGCTCACCGCTCGGGTCCGCACCGAAGGCCGCGGGCTGAAGCGCGCGCAGCCCGGAGCTCGGGGAACGGAAACCGGTCACGGGACCTCCAGATGGAGTCGGGGTATCCCATTATGGTCGGACCCTCCGACAACCGGGGGCCGGGCGGTTCCCGCCCCGCTCTCCGGCCCTCCCCCGAAGATCCGCCGGTGCGTTGACAGGGCCTCCGGAGGCTTTCGATACTGAATTGTCATTCAGTACGCTCGTCCCGAGGAGCTGAGGAGCCCCCATGACCGCGTCGCCCCTGTTGTCCCTGACCTGGGTCGACCACGTCACCGGCCGCCCGGGCCATCTGGTAGTGGACCGGCTGGTGCGCGGAGTGGCGAGCGGCGGTCTGCGGATGCGGGAGGGCTGCACGCTGGACGAGGTCGCCGGGCTCGCGCGCGGGATGACCATGAAGGAGGCACTGCACTACGACCCCGCGAGCCGTTACGTCCCGCTGGGCGGCGCCAAGGGCGGCATCGACTGCGATCCGCGAGACCCGCAGGCGTACGGGCTGCTCGTGCGCTACCTGCGCGCCATGCGGCCGTACATAGAGAGCTGCTGGACCACCGGCGAGGACCTCGGCCTCACGCAGGACCTGGTCGACCGGGCCGCCGCCGAGGCGGGTCTGGTGTCGTCGATCCAGGCCGTGTATCCGCTGCTGGACGACGAGGCCGCGGCCCGGCGGCGGCTCACGGACGCCTTCGCCGTGGAGGTGGACGGCATCGGCCTGGACGAGCTCGTCGGCGGCTGCGGGGTCGCCGAGTCGGCGCTCGCGGCCCTGGACCGGGCCGGGGTGCCGTACGCGGGGGCGCGGGTCGCCGTGCAGGGGCTGGGCACCATGGGCGGGGCCACGGCGCGTTTCCTCGCGCGCGCGGGCCTGACGGTGGTGGCCGTCGCGGACGTCAAGGGCACGATCGCCAACCCGGCGGGCCTCGACGTCGAGGCACTGCTGGCCGCGCGGGACGCCCACGGCACAGTCGACCGGGGTGTGCTGCGCTCCGGCGACCGCGAACTGCCAGGCGACGCCTGGCTGTCCGCCGACGCCGAGGTGCTGGTGCCGGCTGCGGTCTCCTACGCGATCGACGCCACGAACCAGGAGGTGATCACCGCGCGCTGGGTGGTCGAGGCGGCCAACATGCCCGTCCTACCCGAGGCGGAGGCGCTGCTGTCCGCGCGCGGGGTGACCGTGCTGCCGGACGTCGTGGTCAACTCCGGTGCCAACGCCTGGTGGTGGTGGACCCTCTTCGGCGACATCGGCGCGGACGCGGACGAGGCGTTCGCACACACGCGCCGCTCCATGCGGGCCCTGGCCGACCTGATGCTGACCCGCGCGCGGGCGGAGGGAACGACCCCGCGGGCCGCCGCACACGCCATCGCCACGGACCGGCTGCCGGTGATCGCCGAGCGGTTCGGCTGGTACCGGTGAGGGCGGCTCTGGGCCTCG
The DNA here is from genome assembly GCF_056436655.1 of Streptomyces sp. NPDC043427. Taxonomy (NCBI): domain Bacteria; kingdom Bacillati; phylum Actinomycetota; class Actinomycetes; order Kitasatosporales; family Streptomycetaceae; genus Streptomyces; species Streptomyces sp. NPDC043427. The sequence goes on from NZ_JBWKCC010000021.1 coordinate 45,313, forward strand.
CTGGTGCTGTGACCGGAAAGGTTTGCCGGAAAGCTCGCGGCGTCCGGGGCGGTGCCTCGCAAGGCGGAGCATGACCCGCGTACTGGATGTACTCGGGTCATGCGACAACGCGGCGAGGAGCCGTGCCGGGCGTCGCGAGCCGGTGAACCTTTCCGGTCACAGCACTAGGGACCGCTGAGGGCGGTCCTGCGCAGGCCGGGCCAGGGCCTGTCCGGCGGATCAGGTCGGAGGACAGCTGCGGCGCCGGATCGGCGCGGGTGAGCGGGGCTCGGTGCGTACAGCTGCAAGGCGGAGGAGGGCGTCGACGCGGGGGGACCTCCCGCTCGAGCGAAGGCCGAGCGGGAGGGGGAGGGAGTCGGCAACCGACGACAACGCCGGTGGGGGTACCTCCCGCTCGAGCGAAGCCGGGAAGTGCGGGAGGCCGTGCCAAGCCCCGCGTCCGGCATGATCCGCCGGACAGGCCCTAGGGTGACGGCGTGGCGAGAGTGCGGTTGAGTGTGGCGGAGCGGCGCGAGGAGTTGTTGCGGGCTGCCGTCGAGCAGATCGAGGCGCGGGGCGTGGCGGCGGTGCGGATCGCCGATGTGGCCTCGACACTCGGCGTGAGCAACGCGCTGGTGCTCTATCACTTCTCGACGAAGGAGAAGCTGGTCGCCGCCGCCTTCACCCACGCGGCCGAGGACGACCTCGCGCATCTGCGTAAACTGCTCGGCCGCCGCACGACGGCACTACGACGGCTGCGGGCGGCCGTGCGCTGGTACGCCCCGACAGGCCAGGCCAAGGGCTGGCGGCTGTGGATCGAGGGCTGGGCGGCGGCGCTGCGCGAGCCGGCCCTGCAAGAGGTCACCCGGGGCCTCGACCGACAGTGGAAGGCGGCGATCACCGAGGTCATCGTGGAGGGCGTGGACGGCGGCGAGTTCGCGTGCCCCGACCCCGCCGGTGCCGCCCTGCGTCTGACGGCCCTGCTGGACGGGCTCGCCGTGCAGATGACGTCGTACGAGGGTGCGGTGCCCCGGGTGCGCGCGCTCGAGTGGGTCGATGACGCGCTCGCCCGGGAACTCGGCGTGGAACGGGAGGCGTTGACGGCGCCGGAGCGGTGAGCACCCCCACTGGGCGCCCGCCCCGCTCGCCGGGCCTCCCGCCCCCCCTCACGCCACCGCTGAGATCCGCGTCCTGATGTCGTCCGGCGACAGCGTGCCCTTGGCCGTCACATGGTCGCCCGAGGACTCCCCGCGCAGCCGACGGCCGATCCACGGCACCAGGTACTCGCGCGCCCAGTGGACGTCGTCGCGCCGCACCTCGAGCGTGCCGCGCACCGGGAGCGGCGGCCAGGGCTGCTCCGGGTCGGCGGGTATCTCGAGGCCGAGGGCCTGCCCGGCGCGCAGCGCCACGCGCGTGTGCCCCTCGGGAGAGAGGTGCAGCCGGTCGTGATCCCAGGCCCGGCGGTCCTGGACGGACTTCAGGGACCACAGGTCGAGCACGGGACAGCCGTACCGGTCGGCGATGGCGCGGACGTGCCCGTTGTAGGTGGCGATCTTGCCACGCAGGTGCTTGAGCACGGGGATGCCACGGGTGTCGAAGCCGGTCGTCACCATCACCGTGCCGGCCACCGCGGTCAGCGCCGTGATCGCCTGCTCGAAGCGCTCGGCGACCTCGTCCGGGTCCGTGCCGGGGCGCAGGATGTCGTTGCCGCCCGCACAGAAGGAGACCAGGTCCGGCGCGAGCGCGACGGCCTGCGGGAGTTGGTCCGCCACGATCTGGTCGAGGAGTTTCCCCCGGACCGCGAGGTTGGTGTACTCGAAGTCGCCCTCGGGCCGCCGGTCCGCGAGCAACACCGCGAACCGGTCGGCCCAGCCGACGAACGCCCCGTCGGGGCCGGGGTCGCCGACGCCCTCGGTGAAGCTGTCCCCCACCGCCACGTACGACCCGATCACTGATCTGCTGTCATTCTTCGAATCGTCTGCCACAGCAGTTCATGATTCACCCCCGAATGTGACCTACGCGACCGTAGGCAGGGGTTGACGGGCGGTGAGATAAGCCACTCCTAAAGAGTTTGCCAATCCGGGAATAAGGCCCACACCCGGAAGCCGCTGATACGGAAGTGGCTCCACGTCGTGCGGAACGCGAAGTGGCCGCCGGTGTACGGCTCCAGGTCGGTGTAGTCGAAGACGAGCCGCCCGTTGCTCCACCAGCGGACCGTGGAACCGGCCGACACGATGCGGACGCGGTTCGGCTCGTTCGCGACGAGCAGCGGCTCGGTGCAGTCGTGGAGCAGGGGGCGCACCCCGGCCTGGCCGACGTAACGGCGCAGTCGGGTGGTGGTGTTGGAGTTGGCGCCGTAGCCGACGTAGTACGTCTTGAGGTAGTCGTACTCGGCGAGCGCGCCGCCGCGCCGGGTGGCGAAAAGGTCGTCAGGAGAGCGGACGTCGACGGCGTTCCAGAAGTTGTTGAGGTCCGAGACGCGGTCGTTGAGGCCTCCGGCGGAGACGGGTGTGGCGGTGTACTCGATGGCGTAGGGGCCCGCGAGCGGTTTTCTGAACCAGATCGTGGCTCCGGCGGGTACGTCGACCTCCAGGGTTCCGCGGGAGGCGGTGACGATGCCGCCCTGCTCGAGTTCGACGGCCCACTGACGCAGGCCGTGACGGAAGTCGTCGTGGGCGATGAGGCGGCGGTGGCGGGGCGCGGCGCTCGCGGTGGTCACGGGGGCGAGGGCGGCCAGGGCGGCGCCGGCGGCGAGGGCACCGAAGGCTCTGCGCGTGCTCGTCACGGGTAACAGCTCCTCAGCGGGGCGGGACTACGGATGGAAAGCGCTTGCCGTCTGACGGGGATCACCTTCCCCCGCCTCCGCCCCCGCTGTCGACACCCCTGACGCCACCGCCACAGGACCGCAACGCGGCGATCGTCCACGACCGTGCCCGGACATACCGAAGGCCGGACCCGGGGATCGGGGGTCCGGCCTTCGGCAGCGTGTCAGGCAGATGGTGGCGCGGTCCGTCAGCCGACGGTGACGCCGTGCGAGCGGAGGTAGGCGACCGGGTCCACGTCCGAGCCGTAGTCCGGGGTCGTCCGGATCTCGAAGTGCAGGTGCGGTCCGGTCACGTTGCCGGTCGCACCGGAGAGGCCGATCTGCTGACCCTCGGTCACGGCCTGGCCCGCGGAGACGGAGATCGAGGACAGGTGGGCGTACTGGGCGTAGTAGCCGTCGTTCAGCTTGATGACGACCTGGTTGCCGTATGCGCCGCCCCAGCCCGCGGAGACGACCGTGCCCGCGGCCACGGCCTTGAGGGACGTGCCGGTCGGGACGACGAAGTCGACGCCGGTGTGGTAGCCGCTGGACCACATGCTGCCGGCCATGTGGTACGGGGTGCCGATGGTGGCGCCGACCACGGGGAGGGTGTAACCGCTGCCGGTGGAGGCGCCGTTGGACTGGGTGGCCGTGGTGGTCTTGGCGGCGGAGGACTTCGAGGACGTGGAGGTCTTCGAGGTCTTCGACGACTTCGAAGACTGCGGCGAGGTCGAGGACTTCGACGTCTTCGACTCCGAGGAGGAGGTCGTGCCGGTGCTCGTCTCGGCCTTCTTGCCCAGGGACAGCTTCAGGCCGGGGTGAATGAGCGACGGGTCGGAGCCGACGGTCTCGCGGTTGTCGGCGTAGAGCTTCTTCCAGCCGCCTCTGACGTGCTGCTCGTCGGCGATCTTCGAGAGGTAGTCGCCGGAGCGCACCGTGTAGATCCGGGCGCTCGCGGGGTCCGAGGCGGTCTTCTTCTCGGCCGCCTTCTTCTCCGTTACCGGAGCGGACTGGACGGCCTTTTCGGGAGCGGACTGGGAAGGCGCGGCGTGGGCGCCGGTGGCCCCGAGAAGGGGGAGGGCGAGCGCGGCGCCGCCGGTTCCGGCGACAGCGATGGAGCGGGTGAAACGTTGGGCCTTGGGACGGCGGTGCTTACCCTTCGCGGGCATGGCGAATTCCTCTCCGGCGCCTGCGAGGTGAGCTGTCGGGTGCGAGCTGGAGATGCCCGGCCGCGCCGAGGCGCGGCTTAACCCCAAGCCGTTCCGGGAACCGGAACAGGCGGTCTTACCTGTGGGTCCCCCGCTCCTGCCGTGCACGGGTCAGTGTGTGCGGTTCTCCGGACGGCGGCAGGATTGGGCGTCCGTCCGGATTGGTGGCGAACGTAAGCGACCAGGACGCAAAGGAACAAGCGGAGGGTTGCGCGGGAATGCGTTTCTCGTGATCCGCTGTGAGAATTCCCGGTGACACTCCGTGTAGTACGAAGGCACCGGTTCCTGTGAAAGCCCTTGGAAACCACATGAATTACGTGGACATGACGAGCAACTCACGGTCACGGATATGACGCTAATCACGTGACGTCGCTCCAGACCCCTTTCTTTCAGAGCGAGTTGGGATTAACCCCGCAATTCAGACAGAACTCTCAGATGCGACGCAGCCGGAGAACTGCCGCATCCAGGTCGCCCCGCAGTCCGGTACGCCATCCGTGATGCAACAGCACCGCCCCTCGATGAATTTCACCCGTTTCGAGGCATTCGTACGATGCTGTCGGGTCGAGCCCGCGCAGCCGCAGCGCCGGCACGGGCTCGCCGTGGTGCTGCGCCTGGAGCCAGGCCAGGACGACGGACTCGTCCCCGCGGACGTACTGCACGGCGCTGAGTCCGCCCCGCGGGGGCCGCAGCCGGTGGAGATCGCCGTGCTGCACCAGCGGGCGGATCTTCTTGTAGAGCTCCACCCACTCCCGGGCCTCCGCGAGCTCCTCCTCGGCCCACTGGGCGAGGTCGCCGCCGACTCCGAGGACGCCCGCCATGGCGCTGACGAACCGGAAGCGCAGGGAGCTGACCCGGCCGTTGAGCTGGGCGTTGGGGCTGTCGGTGACCCAGGCGGCCATGACCCGCGCGGGGTGGATCTGACTGAAGCCGTGCTGGATGGCGAGCCGGTCGAGGGGGTCGGTGTTGTCCGAGGTCCACACCTGGTCCGTACGGCTCAGCACCCCGAGGTCGATCCGGCCGCCGCCACCCGAGCAGGACTCGAAGGCGACACCCGGGTGGGCCGCCCGCAGCCGGTCCAGCAGGGCGTAAAGGGCGTTGACGTGGTCGACCCAGAGTCGCTGCGGGTAGCCCTCACCGGGCCAGCCGGCGTCGGTGAAGCAGCGATTGAAGTCCCACTTCACGTAGTCGATCGGGGCACTGGAAAGAAGGCTGTCGAGCTGCCGCCAGAGGTAGTCCTGGACATCCGGGCGGGCGAGGTTCAGTACGAGCTGATTGCGGAACTCCGTCCGCTTTCGTCCCGGTTGGTACTGCACCCAGTCGGGGTGCGCCCGGTACAGCTCGCTGTCCGGGTTCACCATCTCGGGTTCGACCCAGATGCCGAACTGCATCCCGAGCGCGTGGACGTAGTCGGCGAGCGGCTTCAGCCCGCCGGGGAAGCGGTCGGGGTTGGGCCGCCAGTCGCCGAGCCCGGCGCGGTCGCTGGTGCGCGCCCCGAACCAGCCGTCGTCGACCACGAACAGCTCGACGCCGATGGCCGCGGCCCGCCGCGCCAGCGTGGCCTGCTGCTCCTCGGAGATGTCGAACTCGGTGGCCTCCCAGGAGTTGAACAGCACGGGCCGGTCCCGGTCCGCGTCGGGAACGACGTAGGTCCGCTGGTAGCTGTGCCAGGCCCGGCTCGCCCCGCCGAAGCCGCCGTCGCTCCACAGGCCCGCGAAGACCGGCGTGGTGTGGACCTCTCCTGCCGCGAGCCGCAGCAGGCCCGAGTCGTCGTATCCGGCACCGCCTGTGATCTGCACGCGCGCGTCGGGAAGCTGGGCCACGGCGATCCGCCAGGAGCCGGACCAGCCGAGCGCGCAGCCGTAGACCTCGCCGCGCTCCTCGGTCGCGTCGGTGTCGAGGGCGACCCAGGGCAGGTGCTGGTGACCGGTGTGACCGCGCCGGCTCCCGATCACCTTCTCACCGTAGGTGAGGGGGGAGGACGTCAGCCGGGACTCGGCGGCCCAGCGGCCGTGCAGGTGCGACAGGCGCCAGCCCTCGCGGTCGGGCAGGGTCCAGGTGGCGGAGTCGGCGCGCAGCAGCTCCAGGGGCTCGGGTCCCTGGTTGTCGAGGGTGACCCAGCGCTCGACCACGTCGTCGCGCATCCGGTAGTGCAGCGTGACGACCAGCCCGGCGTCCCGGAAGCGCAGGCGCAGGAGGTCGCCCTCGGTGTCGTACGCCTCGAAGCGCCACTCGGTGCCGCGTCGCTCGTCGGTGCGCACGGACAGCGCGGGGCGGGTGAAGCGGGGGCCGCCCTCGACGGGGTACTCCTCGCGGCCGTCGAGCGGGGACTCGAAGGGCCAGTAGTCGGGCAGCGGGCGGACGGCCAGTGCCTCGGCGTCCGCCATGGCGATCGAGGGGCCCCAGTGCAGGTGGAGCAGCTCGTCGTCCTCGGTGACGTGGACGGCGTAGCTGCTCGTGGGTCCCGAGAGCAGCCACGTACGGCCGTTTTCCGCGATCTCCAGCATGAGGCCTCACAGGTCCGAACAGGTGCGATCAAGCACCAACATCATCAAGGCCCGAGGGCGTCACCTGCAACGTCTGTGGACAACTCGTCGTCGCGGGGTGTCGCTCCAGGACCGGCCTGTGGACAACTCGTTGGCCTCCACACCGGTGTCGTATGGTCGAGACCGCACCCCGTCGGCCCTTCGACGAGCCGCGCAGGCGGGGCCGACTGGGAGGAGCCCCCGTGACGCAGCAGGTCCCGTCGACCGAACCCGAGCTGGCAGGAGTGCGCAACTTCCGCGACGTGGGCGGACTGCCGACGGCGGACGGACGGCGGGTGCGGTACGGGGTGCTGTTCCGCAGCGGCCATCTCGCGCACGCCACCGACGAGGACGCCGCGTTCCTCGCCTCCCTGGGCCTGCACACGATCTTCGACTTCCGCAACGCGGCGGACCAGAAGCTGGAAGGGCAGGACGTCGAGCTGCCGGGCGTGCGCAATGTGAACCTGCCGCTGTCCGACCCGGCGGACGGCGCCGAGTTCTGGAAGATGGTCCGTGACGGTCACGTCGACCAGCTGCGCGAGATCCTCGGCGACGGCAAGGCCGCCCAACGGATGATCACCTCGTATCGCAAGATCATCAAGGAGCGCACGGCCGAGCAGTCCCAGGTGCTGCACGCGCTCGCCGAGGACAGCGTCCCGGTCCTGATGCACTGTGCGGCCGGCAAGGACCGCGCGGGGTTGTCCATAGCCGTGACGCTGCTGGCCCTGGGCGTGGAGCGCGAGGCGATCGTCGCCGACTACCTGGAGTCGAACGCCAAGCACCGCCGTTACAAGGTGCACCGCGGCGGTTCCTCCGCCGGCGCCTACTCCCCCGAGGTCATGGAGCTGCTCAGCCCCCTCTTCGACGCCCGCGCCGCGTACCTCTCGGCGGGCTTCGAGACCATCGAGGAGACCTGGGGCGGCGTCGACGCCTACCTGGAGCAGGGCCTGGGACTCGCCCCCGAGACCCGGGAGCGGCTGCGCGAGCGCCTCCTCGACTGATCGGGTCTCGACCGATCGGGTCCTCCACTGATCGGGCCGCTACTTGCGGGCCCCCGCCTCGAACAGCAGCCAGATGAAGGCCGCGAGGAGGTGTCCCCCGGCGAGGTAGATGGCCAGCCGGACCCAGAGGGTGCGGGGGAACTTCTGCTCGAGGTCGCTCATGGCGTTTCTCCCGTGGTGGGGCCGAGGCAGAGCGTCGCCGTGGGGCTCTGCAACAGCGTGTGGACGAAGAGGAGTTCGACTCCGTCGGGGTCCCGCGCGGCGATGCGGTGCGGGGTCAACGAGTCGAAGTGGGCGCTGTCGCCCGGCCCGAGCCGGTGCGCGGTGTCGCCGAGGCGCAGGAGCAGCCGCCCCTTGAGGACGTGCAGCCACTCCTCGCCGGGGTGCACCCGGACGATGTCGCCCTGCGAGCCGTACGGCACATGCACGCGCAGGGCCTGCATCCCGCGCCCCGGGGCGCCGGCCTGCCAGTACGTCCAGCCGCCCGCCGCGGTCGGCTCCATGTCTGCGGCGCGCACGACGGCGTCCCGGTCGGCGGCCGTCTCACCGAGCAGCTCCGAGACCGTCGTACCGTAGATGCGGGCGAGCGCGAGCAGCATCGGCAGCGAGGGCTGGCGCTGCCCGGTCTCCAACCGGGAGAGGTGTGCGGGTGACAGGCCGGCGGCGCGGGCCGCGGCTTCCAGGGTGAGGGAGGCGCGGCGGCGCAGGGCGCGCAGTTGGGGCGCGACGACGGCTTCGACGCCGGCCTCACCGTCGGTTTCGGCCCCGGCCCGGGGGTCGGGTTCGGAGGAGTTCACGCCTCCATTGAGCCCGGGCTTTGCCTCTGCGGCAAACTTGTTGCCTCAGAGGCAAAAACCTGCGGTCGCCTCTATCGGTTCGCCACCGCCTGCTTGATCAGTGTCTTGCTGAAGTCCCACATCAGCCCGCCCCCGTTGTGTGCGTCGTCCATCACCTCCGTGAAGGCGTCGACGAACCGGTCCACCTCGCGCTCGCCGACGATCAGTGGCGGGATCAGCTTGATCACTTCCAGGTGGTCGCCGGAGACCTGGGTGAGGATGCGGTGCCGCTGGAGCAGCGGGACGACCACCATCTGCGCGAAGAGCCCCTTGCGGGCGGCCTGGAGCATGGCCCAGCGGCTGCGCAGCTTCAGCGACTTCGGTCTGCCGAACTCGATGCCGATCATCAGGCCCCGACCGCGGACGTCGGCGAGCAGCTCGTACTTGTCGACCAGGGCGGCGAGCCGGGACCTCAGCAGCTCCCCCGTGGCGCGCGCATGCGCGACGACCTGCTCGTTCTCCATGACCGACAGCACGGCGAGTCCCGCCGCCATGGCCTGCGCATTGGATCCGAAGCTCGCCGAGTGGACCAGCACCCGGTCCATCGACGAGTAGACCTTCTTGAAGATCCAGTCCTTGCCGAGTGTGGCACCGACCGGCACATAGCCGCCGGAGAGCGCCTTGGCCACACACACCAGGTCCGGTTCGACGCCGTCCTCGTGCTGGTAGGCGTAGAAGTCGCCGGTGCGGCCGAGTCCGGTCTGCACCTCGTCGGCGATCAGCAGCGCCTTGTGCCGGTGCAGCAGCTCCTGCGCGGCGCGGAGGTAGCCGGGCGGGGCCTCGTGCACGCCCTTGCCCTGGATCGGCTCGACGACGAGGGCCGCCACGTCGCCCTTCTTCAGCTCCCTCGCCAGTGCGTCGAGGTCGCCGAGCGGGACGGCGGTGTCGGGCAGCAGGGGTGCGAAGCCGTCGCGGAAGCCGGACTCGCCGTTGACGGACAACGAGCCGGTGGTCAGCCCGTGGAAGGCGTGGTCGCAGTACAGGATGCGCGGCTTCCCCGTGGCGTAGCGGGCGAACTTCAGCGCGGTCTCGACCGCCTCCGTGCCGCTGTTGCCGAAGAACACCCGGTCCAGGTGCGGGCTGTGCGTGAGCAGCCGCTCGGCCAGCAGCCCGGGCAGGGGCTGACAGTCGAAGCGGGTGAGGTCGGCGAGCCGGGCGTCGAGGACGTCGTGCAGCGCCTTGCGGACGACGGGGTGGTGGCGGCCGAGGCCCATCACCCCGAACCCGGCGAGCATGTCGAGGTAGTCGTTGCCGTCCGCGTCCCAGAAGTAGGCGCCCTCCCCCCGCTCGTAGACCTTGTCGAAGCCGATGGTGTGCAGCATGCGCGGGAGCTGGTGGTTGAGGTACTTGGCGTGCAGCTCGTAGCGCTCGGCTCCGCGGGCGGCGAGCAGGGCACCGAGGTCGAAGTCCCCGGCCCGGCCCGACGGCTGCGACGCGGATTCGGCGGTCGTCATGCCTGTTTCTCTTTCCCCTTGGACGGCTCTTCGTCGACGGCCGGGCCCGCGTCCTTCGCGGCCGGGCCCGCGTCCTTCGCGGCCAGGTTCGCGTCCTTCGCGGCCGGGTTCGCGCCCTTCGCGGCCAGGTTCGCGCCCTTCGCGGTCCGGCCCGCTTCCCTCACGGCCAGGCTCGCCCCGATCCGGCCCGCGACCTCCACCGGCGTGAGTCCGATGTCGGCCAGCACCTCGCCGCGCTTGGCGTGCGCGAGGAACTGCTCGGGGATGCCGAAACGACGGACCGGCACATCGACGTCGGCGTCGCCCAGGGCGAGCGCGACGGCGGAGCCCACGCCCGCCGCGCGGCTGTTGTCCTCGACGACGGCCACCAACCGGTGCTCGGCGGCGAGGCCGGGCAGGGCCGGGTCGACGGGCTTGACCCAGCGGGGGTCGACGACGGTGCAGGTGATCCCGCGGGCCTGAAGCAGCTCGGCGGCCTGGAGGCACACCGGTGCCATGACGCCGACGGCCACCAGCAGTACCTCGGGCGTGCCCGGCCCTCGGTGCAGGACGTCCAGCCCGCCGACACGGTCGATCGCGGGCACCTGAGGCCCCACCGACTCCTTCGGGAAGCGGACCAGCGTGGGCGCGTCGTCGACCGCGACCGCTTCCCGCAGCTGCGCCCGCAGTTGTTCGGCGTCGCGCGGCGCGGCGATCCTCAGACCGGGGACGACCTGGAGCACCGACAGGTCCCACATGCCGTTGTGGGAGGCACCGTCGACGCCGGTGACCCCGGCCCGGTCCAGCACGAACGTGACCCCGCAGCGATGCAGGGCGACGTCCATCAGCAGCTGGTCGAAGGCACGGTTGAGGAAGGTGGCATAGACGGCGACGACAGGATGCAGTCCACCGGTCGCGAGCCCGGCCGCGCTCACCGCCGCGTGCTGCTCGGCGATGCCCACGTCCCACACCCGGTCCGGGAAGCGTTCGGCGAACGCGCCGAGGCCCACGGGGTGCAGCATGGCCGCCGTGATCGCCACGACGTCGTCGCGTTCCTCGCCGATCCGGACGATCTCGTCGCCGAACACCGATGTCCAGGACGGACCGCCGGCGGGGACGAGCGGCGCGCAGGTGAGCGGGTCCATCACGCCGACGCTGTGGAAGTGGTCCTCCTCGTGGGCGAGGGCGGGCTCGTAGCCGCGCCCCTTCTCGGTGAGGCAGTGCACGAGGACCGGACCGTGGAAACGCTTGGCGCGCCGCAGCGCGGACTCGACGGCCCTGACGTCGTGCCCGTCGATCGGGCCGACGTACTTCAGCCCGAGGTCCTCGAACATGCCCTGCGGGGCGAACGCGTCCTTGAAGCCCTTCTTCGCGCCGTGCAGCGACTCGTAGAGGGTGCTGCCCACCAGCGGGGTCCGCAACAGCACGTCCTTGCCCCAGGCCAGGGCCCTCTCGTAGCTGTCCGTGGTGCGCAGGGTGGCCAGGTGGTTGGCGAGGCCGCCGATGGTCGGCGCGTACGAGCGTTCGTTGTCGTTGACGACGATGATCAGCGGCCGGTCCTTGGCGGCCGCGATGTTGTTGAGCGCCTCCCAGGCCATGCCGCCGGTCAGCGCCCCGTCGCCGATGACCGCGACCACATGCCCCTTCTCGCCCTGCACCTGGCGGGCCTTGGCGAGTCCGTCGGCCCAGCCGAGCGCGGTGGAGGCGTGGCTGTTCTCGATGACGTCGTGCTCGGACTCCTCACGGGAGGGGTAGCCCGACAGGCCGCCCTTGCCGCGCAGCTTGGAGAAGTCCTGACGTCCCGTCAGCAACTTGTGTACGTAGCTCTGGTGGCCGGTGTCCCACAGGATGCGGTCGACCGGCGACTCGAAGACGCGGTGGAGGGCTATGGTCAGTTCCACCACGCCCAGGTTGGGCCCCAGGTGGCCGCCCGTTCTGGCGACCGCGTGCACCAGGAACTCCCTGATCTCTTCGGACAGTTCACCGAGTTCCGCCTCGGACAGCGCCTTCAGGTCACGTGGTTGCCGGATGTTCTCCAGGATCGTCACGCTCGGGCCCCCTCTCGGTCCGTGCCGTTCAACTCACGGTGACGGTCGGTTCCCCCGACGCGGCGCCGCCCTGCTCCATCTGCTCGGCGATCCTCATCGCCTCCTCGATGAGGGTCTCCACGATCTTCGACTCGGGTACGGTCTTGACGACCTCGCCCTTGACGAAGATCTGCCCCTTGCCGTTGCCGGAGGCGACCCCCAGATCCGCCTCCCGCGCCTCGCCGGGGCCGTTGACCACACACCCCATGACCGCGACCCGCAACGGGACCTCCATGCCCTCCAGGCCCGCGGTGACCTCGTCGGCCAGCTTGTAGACGTCGACCTGGGCCCGCCCGCAGGACGGACAGGAGACGATCTCCAGACGTCGCTGCCTGAGCCCCAGGGACTCAAGGATCTGGATGCCGACCTTGACCTCCTCGGCGGGCGGCGCGGACAGCGACACCCGGATGGTGTCCCCGATGCCCCGGGAGAGCAGCGCCCCGAACGCCACCGCCGACTTGATGGTCCCCTGGAACGCGGGGCCCGCCTCCGTCACCCCGAGGTGCAGCGGGTAGTCGCACTGCGCGGCGAGCTGGGTGTACGCCTCGATCATGACGACCGGGTCGTTGTGCTTGACGGAGATCTTGATGTCCCGGAAATCGTGTTCCTCGAAGAGGGACGTCTCCCACAGCGCCGACTCGACGAGGGCCTCCGGGGTCGCCCTGCCGTACTTCTGCAGCAGCCGCCGGTCCAGGGAGCCGGCGTTGACCCCGATGCGGATCGGAGTGCCGTGGTCCTTGGCGGCCCGCGCGATCTCCTTCACCCGGTCGTCGAACTGCTTGATGTTGCCGGGATTCACCCGTACGGCCGCACAGCCCGCCTCGATCGCGGCGAACACGTACTTGGGCTGGAAGTGGATGTCCGCGATCACCGGGATCTGCGACTTGCGGGCGATGGTCGCGAGGGCGTCCGCGTCGTCCTGCGTGGGGCAGGCGACCCGGACGATCTGGCAGCCGGACGCGGTGAGCTCGGCGATCTGCTGCAACGTGGCACCGATGTCCGACGTACGGGTCGTCGTCATCGACTGCACCGACACGGGGGCCCCGCCCCCGACGGACACCGGCCCGACCTGGATCCGCCGCGACGCGCGCCGCTCGGCGATCGGCCGGACCGGTACCTCGGGAACGCCCAGAGGGACGGCCGTCACGGCGTCACTCGCGGTTTCCGGAGACGGTCTCGCGCATGGCCCGCAGCGACTCCTTGAGGGAGCCCATGGTGGCGAGGACGGCGGTGGGCTCGTAGCCGCAGTGCGCCATGCAGTTGGCGCAGCGCGGGTCCTTGCCGCGGCCGTACTTGTCCCAGTCGGTGTCCTCGATGAGTTCGCGGTACGTCGGCACGTACCCGTCGCTCATCAGATAGCAGGGGCGCTGCCAGCCGAAGAGGGAGTAGTTCGGGATCGCCCACGCGGTGCACGGGAAGTCGACCTTGCCCTCCAGGAAGTCCAGGAAGAGCGGCGAGTGGTTCAGTCGCCACTTCCTTCGGTTGCCGCCCGCGAAGGCCTTCTTGAAGAGTTCGCGGGTCTGTTCCACGCCCAGGAAGTGCTCCTGGTCGGGCGCCTTCTCGTAGGCGTAGGCGGGCGAGATCATCATCTCGTCGACCTTCAGGTCGTCGTTGAGGAAGTTCAGCACCTCGATGATGGTCTGCGGGGTGTCGGTGTTGAAGAAGGTCGAGTTGGTGGTCACTCGGAAGCCGCGCCGCTTGGCCTCCTTGATGGCCTCCACCGCCTCGTCGAACACCCCCTCCTTCGCCACGGACTCGTCGTGCCGCTCACGCAGCCCGTCGATGTGCACGGCGAAGGCGAAATAGGGGGAGGGCTTGAACTTGTCCATCTTCTTGCGCAGCAGCATGGCGTTGGTGCAAAGGAAGACGTACTTCCTCCTGGCCACCAACTGGCGCACGATCTCGTCGATCTGAGGATGCATCAGCGGCTCGCCGCCGGCGATGGACACCATCGGGGCCCCGGATTCGAGCACCGCGCCGACGGCCTGGGCCACGGGCATGCGCTGCTTCAGCACCCCCGCCGGGTGCTGGATCTTGCCGCAGCCCTCGCACTTCAGGTTGCAGGCGAAGAGGGGTTCGAGCTCTACGATCAGCGGAAACTTCTCCCGCTTACGGAGTTTCTGTTCGGCGAGGTAGGTAGCGACCTTGATGGACTGGCGCAGTGGCATGGCCATGAGGCTCACCTCCGGGGGAGCAGCACATTGCGGTGCCACTCGAAGAAAGTAGGCAGGACGGAACGAAGGACACGGAAGGCTGATATTCCACCGCGCACCGTGCCGATCCGGACGAGTTCATGTTCTGGAGCGTCCACGACCACCCGGACGGCCGCAACCGGGCGCTCGCCCGCGTGGACGGCGCTCAGGAGCGTGGCCGCCGACTCCATGTCGACCGCGATCGCACCGGTCGCGCGCAGAGCGGACCGTTCGTGTCCGCGCACGACGTGGTCGGAGCCCACCACGGGGCCGGTGTGGACGGTACGCCCGGGCAGGGAACGCACCAGTTCCTTAACGAGCAGCTCGGTCGCCACGCAGGGGACGGTTCCGCGGGGGTCGCGGGTCTCCTCGGCGACGACCAGGTCACCGGGGTGCATGCCGGGCGCGAGCCCCGCGCAGAAGCCGGTGGCCAGCACGGCGGCCCCGCCGAGCACCGGGTCGGCCAGGACCCGGCCGACAGAGCGTTCGGCCGCCCGGGGCCCCATGCCCGTCCGCAGGACGGTGACCGGCCCGCCGGCGCCCCACTCGATCGGTTCGGCTCCGGGGCGCTGAAAGCCGCCCCTGCGCCTCACGCTGCGGTCGCCCATGCGCAGGGCGAGGTGCTCGATGCCGAGCGCGCAGGCGATCAGCAGCGGGGCCGGGGCGGGCTTGGCGGTCATCAGCTCCCCTTGACCTCGGCGAGCGGCTGGTCGGTCCCGTCGGTCCTGTCGGGCCTGTCAGCACTGCCGGTCCTGTCCGCGAAAGGCTCTCCGTGGACGTAGCGGCCGAGCGCGGTGAGCGGGAAGACCTGCCGGTAGAGGTGGTAGTTGATGGAGAAGTCCCACGGGAAGCCGGTGCCGGTGAAGTAGGGCTCGTCCCAGGAGCCGTCCTCCCGCTGGGTGGACGCGAGCCACTCGACCCCCCGTTCGACGGCTTTGGAGTCCTGCTCCCCCGCCGCCAGCAGGGCCATCAGCGCCCACGCCGTCTGGGAGGCGGTCGAGACGCCCCGGCCGCTCCACTCCTTGGCGTCCTTGTAGGAGCGCAGGTCCTCGCCCCAGCCGCCGTCGTCGTTCTGGACGCGCTCCAGCCAGGCCACGGCCCGCCGGATCGCCGGGTGCGATCCGGGCAGTCCGGCGGCCGTCAGGGCGGGCACCACCGACCCGGTGCCGTAGACGTAGTTGACGCCCCAGCGACCGAACCACGAGCCGTCCGGCTCCTGTTCGGCGAGCAGCCACTCGATGCCGCGCCGGGTGCGCGGGTCGTGGGTGAGTCCCTCGACGGCGAGCATCTCCACGACGTGCGCGGTGACGTCCGCGGACGGCGGGTCGATGACCTCGCCGAAGTCGCAGAACGGCAGCCGGTTGGGGAAGGGGCTGGTGTTGTCGACGTCGAAGGCGCCCCACGCGCCGTTCTTCGACTGCATGCCGAGGTTCCAGCGCACCCCGCGTCCGACGGCCCGGTCGACGCTGTCCGGGTCGGGGTGCTTGACGCGACGCAGGGCGAGAACGACCTCGGCGGTGTCGTCGATGTCGGGGTAGTTGTCGTTGTGGAACTCGAACGCCCACCCGCCCGGCGGCAGTTGGGGCCGCTTGACGGACCAGTCGCCGGGCCGGACGATCTCCTCGCCGAGCATCCAGTCCGCGGCCTTGACGAGCTGGGGGTGGTCGGCTGGGACCCCGGCGTCGACGAGGGCGATGGTCGCGAGGCAGGTGTCCCACACGGGCGACTGACAGGCCTCGACCATCCGCGCCCCGTCCTCGCGCCAGACGGCGAACCGGTCCAGTGAGGCGAGCCCCTCGCGCATCACGGGGTGCTGGAGGTCGTAGCCGAGCAGGTGCAGCGCGATGAGGGAGTACACAGCCGGCGGCTGGATGCCTCCCCAGCAGCCGTCGTTCTCCTGGCGTTCGATGATCCAGCGGGCGGCGGTGTTCATCGCGGCCCTGCGCAGTCTGCGCGGGGCGACCTTGCGCAGGGCGTGCAGTGCCTTGTCGAGGCGTTGGAAGGCGCCGTCCCAACTGGCCGCCGGGGCCAAGGGCTTGGGCGGGTTGGGTTGGCGCGGATCGGTGTGCAGCTCGTCGAGCGGGAAGGGCGCGGGGCGTACCGGGCGCTTCGCGGAGACGATGGTGAGGGGCACGATGGTCTGCCGGGCCCAGCAGCCGAAGTCGTAGATGTTGAGCGGCACCCACTTCGGGAAGAAGATGAGCTCGGGTGGGAGTTCGGGCAGGTCCTCCCACTTCCACCAGCCGAACAGGGCCAGCCAGATCCGGGTGAAGACACGCGCGGCGGCGATGCCGCCCCGGGCGCGGATCCACTCCGACGCCTGCGCCATGTGGGGGTCGTCCGGTGAGTCGCCGGCCAGGCGGAGGGCGACGTACGCCTCGATGGTGGTGGAGAGTTCGCCGGGTCCGCCGTAGAAGGACGCCCAGGTGCCGTCCTCGCGCTGCTCGCCGCGGATGAAGAGGGCGGCGGCCCGCGTGGTCGACTCGTCGCGGATGCCCAGGAACTGACGGAGCAGCAGGTCCTCGGCGTCCATGGTGACGTTGGTCTCGAGGTCGCCCTTCCACCAGCCCGCGGCGTCCTGGCGGGAGAGCAGGAAGTCGGTGGCGCGCCGGACCGCGCGCGTGGCGGCTTCGTGGACCCCGGCCGCCGCGGGGACGTTGCTGTCGGATTCGCTGGCCGCGGCAGCGCGGGGCGGCGGGGCCCCGGTGCTTCCGTCGGTCGTCGCTGTCATGGCTTCCCCTTCGTGCAGTGTGCAAGTGGTGCTGTCTGCTGTGGGTCCGCCGTCGGCCGGTGCGCGGATGTCCGCGACTCCGGCCGGCGACTACGCGAGGAGTATTCGGCCGATAGTGATCATCTCTTTCGTACGACGACGAAGTCCGCGAGCGCCGTGAACCGGGCCCGCACCGGGTCGGGCATGTCGACGGCGTCGAGGGCTTCGATGGCGATGGTGTGCTGACGACGTGCCTCTTCGGCGGTCCACTCGCGGCCGCCGGCCTCCTCGATGAGGGCGGCGCGGGCCGCGAACTCCTCCTCGGAGAAGTTCTCGAAGTCGCTGCTCTTGGCGTCGGCGGCGAGCATCTCGCCGAGCCGCTCGGAGGCGCTGCCGCCCGCCGCGAGGGCGGCCACGACCGGCAGGGACTTCTTGCGCTGGCGCAGGTCGCTCCAGGTCTGCTTGCCGGTGGCGACCGGGTCGCCCCAGATGCCGAGGAGGTCGTCGACGGCCTGGAAGGCGAGGCCGAGGTGGTAGCCGTACTTCTCCAGCGTGTCGGCGGTGTGGTCGTCCGCGCCGCCGAGCACGGCGCCGATGGAGCTGGCGCAGGCGAGCAGGGCGCCGGTCTTGTTGCCCTCCATCTCCAGGCACTCCTCGACGCTGACACGGTCGCGGTGCTCGTAGGAGATGTCCTGCGCCTGGCCGTCGATCAGGGCGCGGGTCGCGGTGGTCAGACGGCGGGTGGCCCGGCCGGCCTCCACCGTGCCGAGTTCCAGCAGGACCTCGTTGGCCAGGGCGAACAGGGCGTCGCCGACGAGGATCGCCTGGGCGGGGCCGTGCACCTTCCAGACGGTGTCGCGGTGGCGGCGCTGCTCGTCGCCGTCCATCAGGTCGTCGTGCAGGAGCGAGAAGTTGTGGACCAGTTCGACGGCGACCGCGCCGGGCACGCCGACCTCGGGAGCCGCTCCGGTGACCTCCGCGGACAGCACGGCCAGGGCGGGGCGCACGGCCTTGCCGCCGTCGCCGTCCGTGGGGTTGCCGTGGGCGTCGATCCAGCCGAAGTGGTAGGCGGAAACAGTGTCCATGGGCGGCGCCAGGCGGTCGACCGCCGCGCGCAGTACCGGGGTGGCCAGGGTCCGCCCGCGCTCCAGCAACGCGGTCACGTCCACCGCGGTCCGGTCGGCCGTCGAGGCCGGGGGCACAGTGGGCACAGTCTCTCCTCTTGTTGCGGTACCGGAGGTGCGTTGACCTGCCGAGCCGTGCTGATCGAGCATCACGCGGCCTCCTCGAAGTCGAAGAGGGTGCGGGGGCGAGGCCGGCCCAGGGCGCTCAGCGCGGCGTCCGCCGCACCCACACCGCTTCGGACCGCACTCTCCATGGTCGCGGGCCACCCTGTGGCGGTCCACGCTCCGGCCAGGTAGAGGCCGGGGGCCTTGGTACGGGCGCCGGGCCTGAGCCGTCCGACGCCGGGGGTGGGCGCGAACGTCGCCGTGCGCTCCCGGGTCACGAAGAAGTCCCGTACCTCGGCGCCGCGCGTGCCGGGCAGCAGCCGCTCGAGTTCGGGCAGGTAGCGCTCGCGCAGGGTGGCGACGGGCTCCTCGATCTCGTCGTGCGCGGCGGACTGCGACAGGGCGAGGTACTGGCCCTCGCGCAGGCCCGACGCCTCCGTGCGGTCGAAGACCCACTGCACCGGGGAGCCGAGGGTGGTGAAGAAGGGCCGGGCGAGCACCTTGCGGTCGTAGACGACGTGCACGTTGAGGATCGGAGCGGTGCCGATCTCCAGCAGCCGTTCGGGGGCGTCGAGCGCTCCGTCCGGCAGCAGCCCGTGGGCCTCGCGCTGGGGTACGGCGAGCACGACCGCGTCGGCCGCCAGCGTCTCGCCGGGCACCTGAACGCTCCAACGTCCGTTTTCGTCAAGGGAGATGGAGGTGACGCGTGTACGGACCTCGGTACGCACGCCCGCGGAGTCGAGCGCCTTGCGGGACAGCCGGTCGTGCAGTTCGCCCAACGGAACTCGCGCCCAGCCGATGTCGGCCGCGGCCGGGTCGGACAGCAGACCGGTCTTGAACACCATCGCGGCGAGCCCCAGTGAGGCGTCGCCCGCGACCGCGTTGAGGGTGGCGACCCCGACCAGGTCCCACAGGGCCTCGACGGCACGTGCCGACTGACCGTGCGCGGTCAGCCAGCTGCCGAAGTCCTGCGCGTCCAGGGTCGGATCGGCGAGGTCGAGCCCCTTGAGCGCGAGCGCGGCACGGCCGACCTTGGCGCGTTCGGCGAGCGAGAGGTGCGGATACGTGGCGAGGCTGCGTCCCAGGTGCAGGGGCACCGGCAGCGCGTCGCGCCGCAGCCTGCCCAGCCGCCGTCCCTCGGGCTTGGTGACGTCGAGGACGGGCACGTCGAGGCGGTCCTGCAGCGGTGCCAGCGCGGTGCCCTCGATCCGGTCGAGGAACCAGCGGTAGGCGGTGCAGCAGCGCAGGTAGACGTGCTGGCCGTTGTCGACCGTCAGTTCGCCGCGCTGGAAGGAGAAGGCGAGGCCGCCCAGTCTCGGCCTGCCTTCGAGCAGGGTCACGCGCACACCGGCGTCGGCGAGCGCGAGCGCGGCGGTGATACCGGCCAGCCCGCCGCCCACCACGACGGCGTCCCGCCCGCCGCGCTCATGGACACCGTCTCCGGGAGCGTCCGCGGGCAGCCCCTCGGGCCGCATGCCGTCGGTCATCGTGCACCCTCCCCTGCGGGCCCGCCGAGCTGCGACAGGCGTACGCGGCGAGCCGTCGCAGTCAGGGACGCAACCGTGTGCCGAAGGGTTGCGTGCCGCATGGCGTCGGTGGCGTCGCCCAGATCCAGGCCACTCATCAGACGCGCCTCCTGACGGTCTGCCGGGACACGTGTCGGGTGTCCAGGCCGGAGAGGCCGCGTACGGCGACGTACGCCTTCTCGCGGCCGGGCAGCGAGACCCGGCCGCGCAGTACGGCCTCCGGATGGCGTTCGATGCGGTCGAGGAGGCGGCGGTAGATGCCGGCCATGGCGGCGACGCAGGCGCCGCTGCGCCGGTCGAGCATGGGGAGCAGCCGGTAGCCCTCGGCGAAGAGGGCGCGGGCCCGTCGCACCTCGAAGTGCACCAGACCCGCGAAGTCGGAGCCCTCCGGTGGTCTCGGCCCGCTGAACCCGGTGGAGCAGCCGAACTTGGCGAGGTCGTCGGCGGGCAGATAGGTGCGGCCGCCCTCGGCGTCCTCGCGGATGTCCCTGAGGATGTTGGTGAGTTGCAGCGCGAGACCGAGCGTGTCGGCGTACTCCGGCGCGCGCTCGGCGCCGCGCGCCCCGGGTTCCGTGCCGAACACGCCGAGTGAGAGCCGCCCGATGGCGCCGGCCACGCAGCGGCAGTACACCTTCAGGTCGTCCCAGGTCTCGTAGGTCTCACCGCGTACGTCCATCAGCACGCCGTCGATGAGTTCGTCCAGGCCGCCCAGGGGAATCGAGAAGACCCGGGCGGCGTGGGTGAGGGCGACGGCGACCGGGTCGGTGTCGTCCTCGTCGACCTCGCCCTGGCGGATCCGGGTGAGCAGCGCCCTGGTGTCCTCCAGCCGCGCGGCCTTCACGTCGTCGCCGAGCGCGCCGTCGCCGATGTCGTCGACGCGCCGGGAGAACGCGTAGAGCGCCGACATCGCGCGGCGCTTGTGCGTCGGCAGCAGTCTGATGCCGTACGCGAAGTTACGGGCCTGCTGGCCGGTGACGGCCTCGCAGTAGCTGTAGGCGGCGAGTACCGGTGCGGGCACGTCCGCTGGGGACTCCACGGTCCGGATCACCCCTCTCCTCGCAGAGTCAGGCCCACCTCGCGCAGCAGCCGGAGCTTGCCGGGCTTGGGCGGACCGGGAAGTACGTCGTATTCGGCGGCGGAGATCGCGTGGATCGCCGCCCTTCCCCCCGCAACGAACCCCGCGAGCAGCAGCTTGAGTCTGCCGTGGACGCTACCCACCAGGGGGGCGCCTTCATTCAGGAGGTCGCGGGCGCGTTGCGCTTCGTAGGCGACCAGGGCGCGCACCGACGCGCTCGCGCTGTTCGCGGCGAGATCCGCCTCCTGGACGTGAAAGCGCTTCATGTCCGCGGCGGGCAGGTAGATGCGGTCGCGGCCGAGGTCCTCGGCCACGTCCTGGAGGTGTTCGACGATCTGCAGGGCGGTGCAGATCGCGTCGGAGCGGCGGACCCGCTCGGGGGTGGCGGTTCCGGTGACCGCGAGGACGAGTCGGCCGACGGGGTTGGCGGACAGCTCGCAGTAGGCGAGGAGGTCGTCGTAGGTCTCGTAGCGCCGTACGACCTGGTCCTGGCGGTTGGCGGCGATCAGGCCGAGGAACGGCTCGGGGGTGAGCGAGCGGAGGTGGACGGTGGGCTGCAGTCGGCGCAGCAGGGGGTGGCGCGGGGTGCCGTCGAAGACGCGGTGAAGGTCGGCCTCGAAGGCGTCCAGGAGCACCAGCCGGTCCTCGGCGTCCTGCGGATCCACGCCGAGCAGGCGGGCGTCGGCGCCGCCGGGGGCGAGGTCGCCGTCACCGATGTCGTCGACGAGGCGGGCGAAGCCGTAGACGGCCATGAGGTCGGCGCGCCAGGCCTGGGGCAGAAAGAAGGGCGCCACGGGGAAGTTCTCGTCCGCGGCCTTGTCGAGCGTGCCGCGTTCCGTGGCGCCGGTGCGCGGCGTGTCGGTTCCCGTCACCGTCGGCTGCCCGGGGCGGGGACGGCACATGCTGCGTTGAGCTGGGGAGTTTCCGTAGCCATTGCCGTCACATCTCCCGTTCTACACTGCCGACCCAATACACACTATTTCGGACACGCCGCCCAGCCGTCCGCGCGGTGGCCCTGCCGAAGGGTGTCGCGCATTATCGCCCCACTTGCCGCGTTTCGGCACCGGTACAGCTTACGTTGTACAACGCGCCGAGGACCGTGGGGGTGTCCCGCGCATCACAAGAACACACCGATTGGCGTCAAGATTCCTCAGCGCGACCGGAGTTGACGTTTCCTTTGCAGACGCAGGGCCCCACCGGAACAGTTCCGGCGGGGCCCTGGCCGAATGGGCTACTTGCCCGTGAACTTCTCGTACTCCTTCAGGACCTCTTCGGTCGGGCCGTCCATACGGAGTTCGCCGCGCTCCAGCCACAGGACGCGGTTGCAGGTGTCGCGGATCGACTTGTTGTTGTGGCTGACGAGGAACACGGTGCCGGCCTCCTTGCGCAGTTCCCGGATCCGCGCCTCGGAACGCTTCTGGAACGCGCGGTCACCGGTGGCCAGGGCCTCGTCGATCATCAGGACGTCGTGGTCCTTCGCGGCGGCGATGGAGAAGCGCAGGCGGGCCGCCATGCCGGAGGAGTAGGTGCGCATCGGCAGGGTGATGAAGTCGCCTTTCTCGTTGATGCCGGAGAAGTCGACGATGTCCTGGTAGCGCTCCTTGATCTCCTCACGGGACATGCCCATGGCGAGCCCGCCCAATATGACGTTCCGCTCGCCGGTGAGGTCGTTCATCAGGGCCGCGTTCACACCGAGGAGCGAGGGCTGGCCGTCGGTGTAGACCTTGCCCTTCTCGGCGGGCAGCAGGCCGGCGATGGCCCGCAGCAGCGTGGACTTGCCGGAGCCGTTGGAGCCGATCAGGCCGATGGCCTCGCCCCGGTAGGCGACGAAGGAGACACCCCGCACCGCGTGCACCTTGCGCACGCCGCGCTCCTCGCCGCGCTTGACGATCCGGCTGAGGGCGGCGGTGGCGCTGCCCTTGCCGGTCTTGGCGCCGTTGACGCGGTAGACGATGTGCAGTTCGTCCGCGATGACGGTCGGAACCAGTTCGGTCTGCTGCTCAGCCACGGCCGTACCTCTCCTCCGCCTTCCAGAAGTACACGAAGCCGCCGACGGCGAACAGCGCGGCCCAGCCGCCCGCGGCCGCCCACACGTGGTCGGGCAAATTCTCGGAGCCATAGCCGTCGATGAGTGCGAAGCGCATCAGGTCCATGAAGATGGCGGCCGGGTTCCACTGCAGGATGTTCGCCACCCACTGCGGCTTGTCCTCCAGCATGATCGGGATGGAGAACATCACACCGGACGCGTACATCCACGTACGCATCACGAACGGCATCAGCTGCGCCAGGTCAGGGGTCTTCGAACCGGCCCGGGCCATGATCAGGGCGAGGCCGGTGTTGAAGAGGAACTGCAGGACCAGCACCGGCACGATCAGCAGCCAGGACAGGTCCGGGTAGCTGCCGAAGCCGGCCGACACGGCGAACAGCACGATCATCGAGAACAGCAGTTGCTGGAGCTGCTGCAACGAGAAGGAGATCGGCAGGGAGGCGCGCGGGAAGTGCAGGGCGCGGACCAGTCCGAGGTTGCCGGAGATCGCGCGGACGCCCGCCATCACCGAGCTCTGCGTGAAGGTGAAGACGAACACACCCGTCACCAGGAACGGGATGTACACCTCGCGCGGCATGCCCCGGTCGGCCTCCAGGATCACGCCGAAGATGAAGAAGTACACGGCCGCGTTCAGCAGCGGTGTGACCACCTGCCACAGCTGTCCGAGCTTGGCCTGGCTGTACTGGGCGGTCAGCTTCGCCTGGGAGAAGGCCAGGATGAAGTGACGGCGTCCGAAGAGCTGGCGGACGTACTCCCCCAGTCCGGGCCGCGCGCCGCTCACGGACAGCCCGTACTTGGCGGCGAGCTGCCGCGGCGGGAGGCCCTCGTCGGGCGACGGAGGCGCACTCACCGCGACTCCACCGTCATGCGTTGTCTCACTCACAAGTGGAAACTTTCGTCTTCGAGATGCACAGCCTGTGCGGGCCTGGCATGAGCCGGGGCCGGGGTACGACCCGAATGATCTCAGGCCCGAACGCTCTCAGGAACGAGCTTGTCAGATGACGGGAGGTCGTCCCAGTCGCGTCAGCCGCCACACCGTACGCCACTTCATGGGCCGGCGGGGTCCGCACGGTGTGGTCCAGCCCTCCTTGAAACCGCCGAACCACGCCTTCAGTGCGGGCCGCGAAGGACGGCGCGCCAGCGTGAGCAGCAGCCAGACGCCCAGGTAGACGGGGACGAGGAGCGCGGGCAGGTTGCGGCGGGCCAGCCAGACCCGGTTGCGCGCGACCATGCGGTGGTAGACCGCGTGCCGCGAGGGCGCGGTCGTGGGGTGGTACAGCACCATGTCGGACCGGTAGTCGATCATCCAGCCCGCGTCGAGGGCCCGCCATGCCAGATCGGTTTCCTCGTGTGCGTAGAAGAATTCGTCCGGGAGCCCGCCGACTTCTTCGAAGACCTTCGTACGGACCGCGTTGGCGCCGCCGAGGAAGGTGGTGACCCGCGAGGAGCGCATCGGGTCGGCGGCGCGCAGCCGGGGGACGTGGCGGCGCTGGGTGACGCCGGTGTCCGGGTCGGCGATGCGGAAGCTGATGATGCCGAGCTCCGGGTCGGCCGCGAAGGCCGCACGGCACAGCTCGGCGGTGTCGTGGTGCGCGAGCAGTCCGTCGTCGTCGAGGAAGAGCAGGATGTCGACGTCGCGGCCACCGGGGCCGAAGGCCTCGATGCCGACGTTGCGGCCGCCGGGTATGCCGAGGTTCTCGGGCAGCTCGACGGTCCGTACGCCCTCGGGGACGTCCGGGACGGGCGAGCCGTTGCCGACGACGACCACCTCGACCCGGTCGCCGTCCTGCTTGGCGACCGAGTCGAGGAGGGCGCGCAGTTCGTCGGGCCGGTTACCCATGGTGATGATCACCGCGCCCACCTTGCCGGCCAGGGGTCCGGTCATCGCAGCCTGCTGGAGGCGAGGATGGACACGAGGTGCAGCACGGTCTGCAGCATCGCGATGCCGGCCAGCACCGCGACACCGAGCCGGGTGTAGAAGAGGTCGCCGCGCATCTGGTCCACGATCGCGAGGCCCAGGATCAGCAGGGACGCCTCGATGCCGAGGATCAGCCGGTGGAACTTGAAGGCGGCGGCGGCCCTGCGGGCCAGCGCCATGCCGGAGGAGCGCATCTCGGAGGCGGTCTCCTGGACCGGCGGCAGACCGCCCTGGTGGCGGGCGACACCGACGAGGTCGGTCTCGGCCTTGATCAGGATCGCGCCGAGGGCGGCCAGGGTGCCGAGGAAGGCCCACAGCCAGTCGATCCGCCCGCTGCCCCACAGGTCGGCGGCGCGCAGGCCGAAGCCGACGAGCACGGCGGCGTCGGTCAGGTAGGCGCCGACCCGGTCGAGGTAGACGCCGCCGAGCGAGTACTGCTGCTTCCAGCGCGCGACCTCGCCGTCGACGCAGTCCAGCAGCAGGTACATCTGGACGCACACCACGCCCAGCACGGCGCCCGCGATCCCCGGCACCAGCAGGGCCGGGGCCGCGAGCACGCCGAAGACGGTCATCAGGTACGTGAGCTGGTTGGGCGTGACCCTGGTGTTGACCAGGTAGCGGTCGACCCGCAGGGACACCTCACGCATGTAGAGGCGTCCCATCCAGTGCTCACCGCTGCGCCGGTCCTTCACCCCTGCGGGGTGGACGACCGGACGGAGTTCAGCTACCGATGGCCTTGACATAGTCGGCGTACGTGTCCTTGATCTGTTGGGTGGTGAGGTCGAGGTGTTCGAGGATCGTGTAGCGGCCGGGCCTGGTCTGCGGGGCGAACGCCACGGCCCGGACGAACTCGTCCACCGTGAAGCCGATCTCGTCCGGCGTCACCGGCAGCCCGTGCCGACGCAGCACCTCGGCCATGTACACCGACTCCTCGTGGGCCCCGCGCAGGTACATCGCGAAGGCCGCGCCCAGGCCGCACTGCTCGCCGTGGGCGGCGGCGCGCTTGGGGAAGAGCAGGTCGAAGGCGTGGTTGATCTCGTGGCACGCGCCGGAGGACGGGCGGGAGTCGCCCGACACCGACATGGCGATACCGCTGAGGACCAGCGCCTCGGCGAGCACCTGGAGGAAGTCGTTGTCCCCGATGCCGCCGGGGTGCCTCAGCACCGCCTCCCCGGCCTGGCGGGCCATCGCGGCGGCGAGCCCGTCGATCTTCTCGCCGTTGACACGGTTGGCGAGCTCCCAGTCCGCGATCGCCGAGATGTTCGACACGGCGTCGCCGATGCCGGCGCGTACGTAGCGGACCGGGGCCTCGCGGATGACGTCCAGGTCGATGACGACCGCGATCGGGTTCGGCACGCCGTAGGAGCCGCGGCCCGCGTCGTTGTCGAGGGTGGCGACCGGCGAGCACAGGCCGTCGTGGGCGAGGTTCGTCGGTACGGCGACCAGCGGCAGGCCGATGCGCGCCGCGGCGAACTTGGCACAGTCGATGATCTTGCCGCCGCCGAGGCCGACGACGGCGTCGTAGTGGCCGGCCTTTATCTCGCCGGCCAGCCGGATCGCGTCGTCGAGGGTGCCGCCGCCGACCTCGTACCAGGTGGCGCCGGGCAGGCTGGGGGCGATCCGCTCGCGCAGCTTGGCGCCGGAGCCGCCGCTGACGGCGACGGCGAGCTTGCCGGAGTGCGAGATGCGCTCGTCGGCGAGCACGCAGCCCAGGTCGTCGAGGGCACCCGGGCGGATGTCCACGACGACCGGCGAGGGGATGAGCCGGGTCAGTAGCGGCACGCGATCTCCCGTCCTCGCGCGAGGTCGTCGTGGTTGTCGATCTCGACCCACGGGACGTCACCGATCGGTGCGACGTCGATGCGGAAGCCGCGGCCCACGAGCTCCTGGTAGCCGTGCTCGTAGAACTGCTGCGGGTCGGTCTCCCACACGGTCTTCAGCGCGTCGCCGAGTTCGGCGGCCGCGTCGCCCTCGATGAGGGTGACGCCGATGTACTCGCCGGTGGCCTCGGCCGGGTCCATGAGCTTGGTGATCTTCTGGACGCCCTTGTCGGGGTCGACGACGACCTTCATCTCCTCGTCCGCGAGGGACTTCACGGTGTCGAGGGCGAGGATGATCTTCTTGCCGTCGCCGCGGGCGGCGAGCAGCGTCTTCTCGACGGAGACCGGGTGGACGGTGTCGCCGTTGGCGAGGATCACACCGTCCTTGAGAGCGTCACGGCCGCACCACAGGGAGTAGGCGTTGTTCCACTCCTCGGCCTTGTCGTTGTCGATGAGGGTGAGCTTGAGGCCGTACTTCTCCTCCAGCGCGGCCTTGCGCGCGTAGACGGCCTCCTTGCGGTAGCCGACGATGATCGCGACCTCGGTCAGGCCGATCTCGGCGAAGTTGCCGAGGGTGAGGTCCAGGACCGTCGGTTCGCCCTCTATGCCCGCGGGCCCCACCGGCACCAGCGCCTTGGGCAGGCTGTCGGTGTAGGGGCGCAGACGCCGTCCGGCGCCGGCCGCCAGCACGAGGCCGATCATGCGGGTTCTCCTTCATCGTGTACGGCGGGCGCGCCACCCTTGTGGGCGGCGACCCAGTAGCGGATGCTCTCGACGAGCACCACCAGGGCGACGGCCACGGCGAGGGCCGTGAGCGCCGCCGTGAACTGCGAGGCGGTGAGAAGCGCGGCGAGCACGGTGACAAGCAGCGTCCGCCCTTCGTGCCCCCCGATGGCGCGCACCAGCCAGGCCGGGGGCGCTCCGGCGTCGCCGCGGATGCGGTACACCGTGTCGTAGTGATGGTAGGCGACAGCCGCCACCAGCCCGAAAGCCGCAGGAAGGGCGCCGTTCACGTTCGCTTCGGCGGCGAGGATGAGGACGGTGCCGTATTCGGCGGCGCGGAAGAACGGAGGGATCAGCCAGTCGAGGGTGCGCTTGAGGGGGCGGGCGACGGCGGCTGCGCAGAAGAGGACATAGCCGACGGCACACAGGACGGTCTGCCAGCCCGCGCCCCAGAGCCAGGCCGAGCCGGTCACCAGGGCGGCACCGACGGTGGCGGCAAGGGAGGCGGAGCGGGCGTACGTCGCGCCGGGAAGACGCAAGACCAGTTCGACCAGCGGTCCGCTGTCCGCGAGGTCCGCCAGCGCCTTCGCCGCCCGGTCGGTGCGCTGCGCCTTGCGCGTCAGGGACCGCAGCAGCCGGCCCGCCGTGGTGTACGCCGCCGCGAAGGCGCAGCCGACGAGCAGGGCGTAGAAGGTGATCCGCGGTGTGGTGAACGCCGTGAGTACGGCGATCATGGCCCAGCGTTCGCCGATGGGCAGGACGATCATCCGGCGCAGCCAGACGGTCCAGCCGACGCTGTCGAGCTTGTCGGAGAGGGCGGCGGTGGGGCTGGTGTTGGCGGTGGCGTCGTGGTTGGCCTCGTTGAAGGAGAAGTCCACGATGTGCCGGCAGCTCTGCAGGACCATCGCGCCGAGGGCGAGGGCCCACACGTCGTCACCGCCGCGGGCCGCGCCGAGCGCGAGGCCCGCGTAGTAGGCGTACTCCTTGGCCCGGTCGAAGGTGGCGTCGAGCCAGGCGCCGAGGGTGGAGTACTGCAGGGAGTAGCGGGCGAGCTGGCCGTCGGTGCAGTCCAGTACGAACGAGGCGATCAGCAGGACGCCGGCGGCGACGTACCCGCCGCGGGTGCCGGTGGCCGCGCAGCCGGCCGCGATCAGCGCGGTGAGCAGGGAGGCGGTGGTGACCTGGTTGGGGGTCAGGCCGCGGCGTGCGCACCAGCGGGCGATGTAGCGCGAGTAGGGGCTGATGAAGTAGGTGGTGAAGAAGCCGTCGTGGGCCTTCACGGCCGACTTCAGGCGTACGGCCTCGTCGTCGACGGCGGCGACGGCCTGCCGTGCCTCGTTGCGGGCCTGCGGGTCGGCGGGGACGACGGCGACGAGGCGGCCGAGCGTGGGGCGGTGCACGGGGGCGCCGTCGGCGTCGAGGGCGGTGACGACGCGGTCGGCGAGGCTGTCGACGTCCGCCACGCTCGACTTCGCTCGCGCGGGGGCACCCCCATGGGCCGTGCCGCCGCTCGCGGAGTTCTCGCGGGCCATCGCGCGGGTCAGCGCCTGCCGGCCGGCCGCCTGCGCGGTCACGGCGCCGGGGATCGCGGCGAGCGGGAAGCGGGGGTCGGTGAGGGCGAGGCGAAGCGCATGCAGATGGCCGACGAAGCGGGCGTCGACCACGGCGACCCGCTGCTCGGTCGGCACCTGGGCGAGGAGCGTCTCCGCGTCCGTGGGGTCGGCGGCGGCCCGGACGTCGAAACCGAGGGACCGCAGATCCCCCTCGATCGACGATCCGGGGACCGGCTGACCGGTGAGGATGGCGGTCGGCAACCGAACTCACTCCCTGGGTCCCCGACGCGTCCGCGCCGGTCGTGTGCACGATGGGGGGCGCCCTTGGCTGCGCCAGACGTGATGGCTGCACCAGGTGGGCGGCGTGTCGGCAGAGGCTATCGGATGCCGGGAAGCAGGCGTTCACCGCCTGTTCATGGCACCGTTGACGGGGTTCGTACCCGGCCTTTGCCGAGATCATCATCGGTGATGCGCGGCCCGGCCCACAAACCGCGCCCCTTACACCTCGCATCCGGGACATTGCGCCCGCCTCGCGGGGGGCGACATAGGGTGGGCGACCATGACGTGGCTGATCACCGGCGGAGCCGGATACATCGGGGCCCATGTGGCACGGGCCATGGCCGGCGCCGGGGAGCGGGTCGTCGCGCTGGACGACCTGTCGGCGGGGGTTGCCTCGCGGCTGCCGGCGGACGTGCCGCTGCTGCGGGGCTCGTCGTCGGACGGCGACCTGGTGAAGCGGGTCCTCGCCGAGCACGCGGTCACGGGTGTGGTGCATCTCGCCGCGCGCAAGCAGGTCGCGGAGTCGGTGGCGCAACCCACGCGGTACTACCAGGAGAACGTGGGCGGCCTCGCCGCGCTGCTGGAGGCGGTCGCCGGGGCCGGGGTGGAGCGGTTCGTCTTCTCCTCCTCGGCTGCCGTGTACGGCAATCCCGATGTGGATCTCATCACCGAGGACACCCCGTGCGCGCCGGTGAACCCGTACGGCGAGACCAAACTCACCGGGGAGTGGCTGGTGCGGGCGGCGGGCCGGGCGCACGGCATCGCGACGGTGTGCCTGCGCTATTTCAACGTGGCGGGCGCGGCGGCGCCCGAGCTGGCCGACACCGGCGTCTTCAACATCGTCCCGATGGTCTTCGACCGGCTCACCCGCGACGAGGCCCCGCGGATCTTCGGCGACGACTATCCGACGCCGGACGGCACCTGTGTACGCGACTACATCCACGTCGCCGATCTCGCCGAGGCACACCTCGCGGCGGCCCGGCGGCTCGGCGAGCGCAGCGGTGACCTGACGGTGAACATCGGCCGTGGCGAGGGCGTCTCGGTACGGGAGCTGGTCACGATGATCGGCGAGGTCACCGGTGACCCGCGCCCCGCCCTGGTCGAGGCCCGGCGCCCGGGCGACGCCCCGCGGGCGGTCGCCTCGGCCGCGCTGGCCGCCGAGGAGCTCGGCTGGACGGCCCGCCGTGGGGTGCGCGAGATGGTCGAGTCGGCCTGGCAGGGGTGGCGGCTGCACCACGGCGGGTGAGCGCGCACCGCTCTGACCTGCGCTTCGTTCGGTGGTTCGTTCGGTGGTTCGCCCGTGGACCGTTCCGTGGTTCGTTTCCGCAGGTCAGGGCACATGACAACGGTGTTCAGTGCCGCGTTGCCCGATACCCCCCGCCCGTAGTTGACTGTGAGCCCGGAGACCACGGCGACACCTAGGAGGGCGGCTTCTCATGGGGGCTGGGCACGATCACGGACACGCGCACTCGCACGTGCCGACGGGCGGTACGGCGACGGCGGCCTACCGCGGTCGGCTCCGGGTCGCACTGTCGATCACGCTCACCGTCATGGTGGTCGAGATCGTCGGCGGGGTCCTCGCGGACTCGCTCGCGCTGGTCGCGGACGCGGCGCACATGGCGACGGACGCGCTCGGCCTGGGCATGGCCCTGCTCGCCATCCACTTCGCGAGCCGCCCACCGAGCGGGAACCGCACCTTCGGGTACGCCCGTGCCGAGATCCTCGCCGCGCTCGCCAACTGTCTGCTGCTGCTCGTGGCCGGCAGTTACGTCCTGTACGAGGCGATCCAGCGGTTCATCACGCCGGCCGGCACCGAGGGCGGTCTGACCATCGTGTTCGGCGCGATCGGCCTGGTCGCGAACATGATCTCGCTGACGCTGCTGATGCGCGGTCAGAAGGACAGCCTGAACGTGCGGGGCGCCTTCCTGGAAGTGGCCGCGGACGCGCTGGGCTCACTCGCGGTGATCCTCTCCGCGCTGGTCATCCTCGCCACGGGCTGGCAGGCCGCCGACCCGATCGCCTCGCTGGTGATCGGCCTGATGATCGTGCCGCGCACCTTCAAGCTGCTGCGCGAGACCCTCGACGTGCTGCTGGAGGCGGCCCCCAAGGACGTCGACATCGCGGAGGTACGGGCCCACATACTCGCCCTGGACGGCGTGCAGGACGTCCACGACCTGCACGCCTGGACGATCACCTCCGGCATGCCGGTGCTGTCCGCGCACGTCGTCGTGACCTCCGACGCGCTCAACGCCATCGGCCACGAAAAAATGCTGCACGAGTTGCAGGGCTGCCTCGGCGACCACTTCGACGTCGAGCACTGCACCTTCCAACTGGAGCCGAGCGGGCACGCGGAGCACGAGGCCCGGCTCTGTCACTGAGGGTGTCGTGATCACCGGCGGGACCACCACGGACGGTTCCCGGCCTGTCACGCAGGGCACGATCACCTATCGGGCCCTCTTCCGGCGCCGGCCCGGGTGACGCGCGCCGTGAAGTGCCGGGAGCGCCGGTTTCGTACGGCAGACTTGGGGCGCGAAGACCGATGCGAAGGATGGGTATGCCGATCACACCTGCCACCGCGACGCACAGCACGTCGAGCGGCACCGAGGACGCGATTTTGCTGGAACTCGTCGACGAGAACGGTGTGACGATCGGCACCGCGGAGAAGCTCTCCGCGCACCAGCCACCCGGGCAGTTGCATCGCGCGTTCTCGGTGTTCCTCTTCGACGAGCGGGGCCGGCTGCTGCTCCAGCAGCGGGCGCTCGGCAAGTACCACTCCCCCGGTGTCTGGTCCAACACCTGCTGTGGCCACCCCTACCCCGGTGAGGCGCCGTTCGCGGCGGCGGCGCGGCGGACGCACGAGGAGCTCGGGGTCTCCCCGTCGCTGCTCGCCGAGGCGGGCACGGTCCGCTACAACCACCCGGACCCGGACTCGGGCCTCGTGGAGCAGGAGTACAACCACCTGTTCGTGGGCATGGTGCAGTCCCCGCTGCGACCGGACGCGGAGGAGGTCGGCGCGACGGCCTTCGTCACACCGGCCGAACTGGCGGAACGCCACGCGAAGGACACGTTCTCGGCCTGGTTCATGACCGTCCTGGACGCGGCACGCCCGGCGGTGCGGGAGCTGACGGGGCCGTCGGCGGGCTGGTGACGGTGAGGGGCGCCGCGGGCTCACGGGCAGCGGGTGACCAGGCAGCGACCATGCCAAGCTCACGGGCGGTCCCGGCTCACGGGCGGTCCCGGCTCACGGGCGGTCCCGGCTTGCGGCCGGTCAGGTGACCACCGGCCACGGCCCCGGGCTCACGGGCCGGTGGGCTTGAGGGGCAGAGCGGCCCAGATCACCTTGCCGCCGGCCGCCGTGTGTTCGACGTCGCACACACCGCCCGCCTCGTGGGTGATCTCGCGCACCAGGAGCAGTCCGCGGCCGCCGGTGCGGCCGTGGTCGGCCTCCAGGGCCGTAGGACGGTAGGGGTGGTTGTCCTCTACGGACACCCGCACCCACTCCGCGCCGACGGCGACCTCCACGGCGAGCATCGGCGACAGCAGCGCCGCGTGCCGGACGGCGTTCGTCACCAGCTCCGAGACGATCAGCAGTAGCCCCTGGGCCAGGTCGTCCGAGACCGGCACTCCCTGGCGGTGGAGCAGGTCCCGTACCGCGTGTCGCGCCTGCGGGACCGAGGCGTCCGCGGCGGGGGCGGTGAACCGCCAGACACCTTCGTACGGCAGCGGCTGCGGCGGCCCGTGGTTCTCCATCGTCCGGTCGCCACCCTTGCGCTCGATTGTCACCACACGACGAGTGTTGGTACCGCGCGCCCCGACTCCCGAGAACTGAACAGAAGTCAGCAGATATCGAGCGTTTCTGACCACTGGCGTATGACACGGTCAGTTGTGGGACCACTCCTGTCCTGGCCACGCCGAGCTTGCGAACTCTTCGGGTTGTACGTCATCGGCCTTGTCACCGACCTTTGGACAGCCGGTCGGTGACCATGCCGACAACGCGCCGGCCGCCGAAGCCGGTGGCGATCAGGCCGAGCCCGTCGAAGAGCAGCGCGAGGGAGAAGAAGCAGCCGATGACGTACTTGCTGCTGCTCGGCCAGTTCGCCAGCACCAGGGCGCCCAGCAGCAGGTCGAAGGCGCCCAGGACGAGGGTCCAGCCGAACTGCGGGCCGCGCACCACGAGGCTGCCGACCACCCGGAAGAGGCCGGCGGCCAGGAACAGCAGGGCGGCGAACATGGTGAGGGCGGCGGCGGTCTCGTCGGGACTGCGGATGACCACCACGCCCGCGGCGATGTTCAGGGCCGCGACGACGGTCCCCAGCCAGAAGAAGTTGGTGCCGCGCGCCTGGACCGCGTGCAGCAGACCGACGATGCCGCCGATCAGCAGCAGCCAGCCGAAGAGGATCATCGACGTGAGGGTGGCGAGGCCGGTGTAGATCAGCCCGACGAGTCCCGCGACCACCAGGAGCACACCGAGTGCGCCGATCCAGCTGAAATCGCGCCGGAGCTTCTCCGTCTCGCCCTTGCGGCGGGTGGACGTGACCATGACCGCCTCCTCACGCCTCTTTGCCTTTGAGCCCTCTTTTGATCCCCTCTGTCCATCGTGCCGTAACTCACCTTGTCCTTCTTGATCGCGTCCACGGCCCTGCGGATAGCATCCGGCGCATGGAGCCGCAGCTGCTGCACAGCGTCACCGACTCGGTCGCCACCGTCGTCGTCCACCATCCGGCCAAGCGCAACGCCATGACGGCCACGATGTGGCGGGCGCTGCCCCCGCTCCTGGAGACGCTGGCCGCCGACCCGGACGTACGGGCTCTGGTGCTGACCGGCGAGGGCGACACCTTCTGCGCGGGGGCCGACATCTCCACGCTCCAGGGATCGCCGGAGGAGGCGCAGCGGCTGGCGGTGCTCGCCGAGGAGGCCCTCGCCGCCTTCCCGAAGCCGACGCTGGCGGCGATACGGGGGCACTGTGTGGGCGGCGGATCACAGCTCGCGGCGGCCTGTGATCTGCGGTTCGCCGAGGAGGGCGCGCTGTTCGGGGTGACCCCGGCGAAACTCGGCATCGTCTACCCGGCGTCCTCCACGCGGCGGTTGGCGTCGCTGGTGGGGCCTGCCACCACCAAGTACCTGCTGTTCTCCGGTGAGTTGATCGACGCGGGGCGGGCGCTGCGGACGGGTCTTGTCGACGAGGTACTGCCCGCCGGTGAACTCGGCAAGCGGATCGCGGAGTTCACGCGGATCCTGGTGAGCCGCTCGCAGCTGACGCAGGCCGCGGCGAAGGAGTTCGCCGACGGGCGCACCGACCGGGACGCGTACTGGGCCGCGCAGGCACGCGGCAGCGGCGACACCGCGGAAGGCGTCGCCGCGTTCCTTCAGCGCAGGCAGCCGCGCTTCACGTGGAGTGTGCCTACGTCAGGATGAAGCGGCTGGTGTCGCGGAACTGCTCGACGAGGTGCGCGGGCGCCTTGTCCGGGGAGCCGGCGTCGTAGGGCGGCTGCGGGTCGTACTCCGTGAGCAGCTGCACCGCCTGGGCGTGTTCGTCGCCGGCGATCGTGCCGAGAAGGGTGAGGCCCATGTCTATGCCCGAGGAGACGCCGGCGGCGGTGACGTACTTGCCGTCGAGGACGACCCGCTCCCCCGTCGGCTCGACGCCGAACTGCGTCAGCTGGTCCAGGGCCAGCCAGTGGGACGTGGCACGGCGGCCCCTCAGGAGACCGGCGGCGGCCAGCAGCAAGGAGCCGGTGCACACGGACGTCGTCCAGGCGCTGGTGGCGTCGGCGGCGCGCAGCCACTCCAGCAGGGTCTCGTTCCCCATCTGCGCGGTCTGCCCGGGACCACCCGGCACCACCACGATGTCGGGGCTCGGCACCTCGGCCAGAGCCTTGTCGGCCGTGATCGCGAGGGTTCCCGTGTCGGTGCGGACGGGTCCGGTCTCCTCAGCGACGAACACGGTCTGCGCGCCTGGGAGGCGGCCGAGGGTCTCATAGGGGCCGACGGCGTCGAGCGCGGTGAACCGGTCGAAGAGGACGATGGCTATCTGCACGGGTGAGGTCTCCTCTGGGTGGGTTCAGCTGGGCGGGCCCAGCTGGGCGGGTTGGGTGGACGGAGGCGAGCGCGGTGAGCGGGAGCGGGGTCAGTGGACGGGAGCGGTGTCAGCGGGGGCGGGAGCGGGATCCGCGGGCGGGAGTGGTGTCCGCGGGGGCGGGAGCGGGATCCGCGGACGGGAGCGGTGTCCGCGGGCGGGAGCGGGGTCAGTGGGCGGGTGCCGGGTGGAAGCGGCGGCGGTATTCGGCGGGGGACGAGCCGAGGGTTCTGGTGAAGGCGCGGCGCATGGCCTCCGGGGTGCCGTAGCCGCTGGCGCGGGAGATCTCCTCGATGCCGTCGGCCGTGTCCTCCAGGAGGCGGCGGGCGTGTTCGAGGCGGACGCGGTCGACGTAGCGGCCGGGGGTCATGCCGGTGTCGGCGAGGAAGGCGCGGGCGAAGTGGCGGGGTGAGAGGCGGGCGCGGGCGGCGAGCGCGTCGACGCTCAGGTCGGCGGCCGGGTGCTCGCTGATCCACTGCTGGACCTCGCGCAGCGGTTCGCGCCGGGCGGTCTGGGCGGCGAGCTGGGCGCTGAACTGGGCCTGGTTGCCGGGCCTGCGCAGGAAGACCACCAGATGGCGGGCGACGGTCAGCGCGGCGTCCCGGTTCAGGTCCTCCTCGACGAGGGCGAGCGCGAGGTCGATGCCGGAGGTGACGCCGGCCGAGGTGAGGACGGGCCCGTCGCGTACGTAGATGGGGTCGGGGTCGACCTCGACGGCCGGGTGGTCGCGGGCGAGCTTGTCGCAGTAGGCCCAATGGGTCGTGGCGCGGCGCCCGTCCAGCAGACCCGCCGCGGCCAGCAGGATCGCCCCGGTGCACACGGAGACGAGGCGTTCGGCGCGCGGGGCGTGCGTGCGCAGCCAGTCGGTGAGGCGCGGGTCGGGCAGGCGGGTGCCCTGGCCGCCGGGGACGAGGAGGATGTGCGGGGCGGCGACGTCCGTGAGCGCCTCGTCCGGTACGAGGGTCAGGCCGCTGGAGGTGCGTACCGGCGCGCCGTCCAGGGAGGCCGTGCGGACGCGGTATGTGCCCGGGGTGACATTCTCCGCGCCCGCGAAGACCTCCAGGGGGCCGGTGACATCGAGACTCTGGACGCCGTCGAAGAGGACGAAGAGAACGGTGCGCTGCGCCATGCCCTCGATTCTCGACGGGCCGGAGCATGGCCGCAATGACGGCCTTCCCACCTTTCCCGCCATACGAGGGGTAGCTCGACGCATGATCGGCCGCGGCCGAGGTACCCGAGCGTCGCCCGGCCCCGACGGCCGGCAGAGAAAGCGAATCGAAGCGAGGAAAGGGGAACTCCGTGTTCCGTGCGATCGCAGACGTGCTGCGCCAGATCGGTGGGGCGATAGCCACAGTGGTGACGCTCCCGTTCCGCGCCCTGGCCAGGCTGTTCGGCGGCGCCTCGTCCTCCGCCCACCGCGGACGGGCCTGACCCGCCGTGTCCCCGCCCTGATCCCCGAGTGTCGGTTCCGCCTGCCACAATTGCCGCGCAACCTCAGTGGAGAAGGCGGTACGGGATCGTGACGACACCCGGATCCATCGGGTCCATCAACGTAGGGTCCATCGAAGGCAGGATCGCCGAGGAGCTCGGCGTACGGGAGCGGCAGGTGAAGGCCGCTGTGGAACTGCTCGACGGCGGTTCCACGGTGCCCTTCATCGCCCGCTACCGCAAGGAAGCGACCGAGATGCTCGACGACGCGCAGCTGCGCACGATCGAGGAGCGGCTGCGCTACCTGCGGGAGCTGGAGGAGCGTCGGACGGCGATCCTGGAGTCGGTGCGCGAGCAGGGCAAGCTCACCGACGAGCTGGAGGCGCAGATCCGGGGTGCCGAGACCAAGGCGCGCCTGGAGGACATCTACCTGCCGTACAAGCCCAAGCGGCGCACCAAGGCGCAGATCGCGCGGGAGGCGGGGCTGGAACCGCTGGCGGAGGGGCTGCTCGGTGACCCGGGTGTGGACCCCCTCGCCGCGGCCGCCGCGTTCGTCGACGCCGACAAGGGCGTGGCCGATCCGCAGGCCGCCCTGGACGGCGCGCGGGCGATCCTCACCGAGCGGTTCTCGGAGGACGCCGACCTGATCGGCGAGGTCCGCGAGCGCATGTGGGTGCGGGGGCGGCTGGCGGCCAAGGTGCGGGAGGGCAAGGAGGAGGCCGGCGCCAAGTTCGCCGACTACTTCGACTTCGCCGAGCCGTTCACCGAGCTGCCCTCGCACCGCATCCTGGCGATGCTGCGCGGCGAGAAGGAGGAGGTCCTCGACCTCGTCCTGGAGCCGGAGGAGCCTTCGGAGCAGCCCGGCCCCTCGTCGTACGAGGCGATCGTCGCGTCGAGGTTCGGGATCGCCGATCGCGGCCGCCCGGGTGACAAGTGGCTGACGGACACGGTCCGCTGGGCCTGGCGCACCCGCATCCTCGTCCACCTCGGCATCGACCTGCGGCTGCGGCTGCGTACGGCCGCCGAGGACGAGGCGGTCAACGTGTTCGCGGCGAACCTGCGGGACCTGCTGCTGGCCGCCCCGGCGGGCACGCGCGCGACGCTGGGCCTCGACCCGGGCTTCCGTACGGGCGTGAAGGTCGCCGTGGTCGACGCGACCGGCAAGGTCGTCGCGACGGACGTGATCTATCCGCACGTCCCGGCCAACAAGTGGGACGAGGCGATCGCCAAGCTGGCGCGGCTCGCCAAGGAGCACGCGGTCGAACTGGTCGCGATCGGCAACGGCACGGCGTCCCGCGAGACGGACAAGCTCGCCGGTGAACTCATCACCAAGCACCCCGAGTTGAACCTCACCAAGGTGATGGTGTCCGAGGCGGGCGCGTCCGTGTACTCGGCCTCCGCCTTCGCCTCGCAGGAGCTGCCCGACATGGACGTGTCGCTGCGTGGCGCGGTGTCGATCGCGCGTCGGCTCCAGGACCCGCTGGCCGAGCTGGTGAAGATCGACCCGAAGTCGATCGGTGTCGGCCAGTACCAGCACGACCTGTCCGAGGTGAAGCTGTCACGCTCGCTGGACGCGGTGGTGGAGGACTGTGTGAACGGCGTGGGCGTCGACGTCAACACGGCGTCGGCCCCGCTGCTCGCCCGGGTCTCCGGGATCACCTCCGGTCTCGCCGAGAACATCGTGTCGCACCGCGACGCCAACGGCCCGTTCACCTCCCGCTCCCAGCTGAAGAAGGTGGCGCGGCTGGGTCCGAAGGCGTACGAGCAGTGCGCGGGCTTCCTGCGCATCCGCGGCGGCGACGACCCGCTGGACTCCTCCAGCGTGCACCCGGAGGCGTACCCGGTGGTGCGCCGGATGGTGAAGACGACGGGCCAGGAGGTGGCCTCGCTCATCGGCAACACGTCGGTGCTGCGCTCGCTGAAGCCGACCGAGTTCGTGGACGAGACGTTCGGTCTGCCGACGGTGACCGACATCCTCAAGGAGCTGGAGAAGCCCGGGCGCGACCCGCGGCCCGCCTTCAAGACGGCCACCTTCAAGGAGGGTGTCGAGAAGATCTCCGACCTGTCGTCCGGGATGGTCCTGGAGGGCGTGGTGACGAACGTGGCGGCCTTCGGCGCCTTCGTCGACGTCGGTGTCCACCAGGACGGTCTGGTGCACGTCTCGGCGATGTCGAAGACGTTCGTGAAGGACCCGCGGGACGTGGTGAAGCCCGGTGACATCGTCAAGGTGAAGGTCCTCGACATCGACATCCCGCGCAAGCGGATCTCGCTGACGCTGCGGCTGGACGACGAATCCGCTGCGCAGGGCGGCCGGCAGGGCGAGGGAGGCGAGCGGCGGCAGCGTGGCGGACGTCCGCCGCAGCAGCGGCAGGGCCGGGGCGGCGGTGGCGGCGGCGGTTCGCGCCAGGCGGCCCCGCCGGCCAACGGTGCGATGGCCGATGCTCTGCGCCGGGCGGGTCTGCTCGATCCGAAGAAGGGGCGCTGACGGCTCCGCCGGGGAGGCCGTGGAAGACCGTGGGGAGCTGCGGGCCGGTTGTGGCCGGCCGCGCCCCCGCGGCGGTGCCGCATATCGACACAGCCCCGCGTCCCTTCGGGGGCGCGTCCGAGCCTGGAGTGACGGCATGATCGCTTCACACGTCATCAGCTGGGACGTCACGGGGAGCAGGGGGTACGAGACCGCCTGGGTCGAGATCGGCGCCGAGGTTCTGCGGGCCCGCGGGCGGGCGGTCGGGACTACGCCGGAGCCGTACTGGATCTCGTACGAACTCGAGACCACCGTCGGCTTCGTGACGCGACGGTTGCGGGTGGCGGCCGAGACCGCCGACCGGACCCGCACGCTGGATCTACGGCACGACGGCCATGGCGGCTGGACGGCCGACGGCGTGCGGGTGCCGGAGGTCGAGGGTGCCCTCGACTGCGATCTGGGGCTGTGCCCGCTCACCAACACCATGCCGGTGCTGCGGCACCAGCTGCATCGGGTGCCCGGGGAGCGGGAGTTCCTGATGGCCTGGGTGTCGGTGCCGGACCTGGCCGTACGGCCGTCACCGCAGACCTACACCCATCTCGGGCGCGCCGGCGACGGCGGCGGACGGGTGCGGTACGCCTCCGGGGACTTCAGCAGCGATGTGGAGTTCGACGCGGACGGCCTGGTTGTGCAGTACCCGCAGCTGGCGCGGCGCCTGACGGCCGGTTAGCGCTCGGTGACCTTGCCGTCCGCCACCTCCAGGCGGCGCGTGACGTGGACCGCGTCCAGCATGCGGCGGTCGTGGGTGACGAGCAGGAGCGTGCCCTCGTAGGCGTCGAGGGCCGACTCCAGTTGCTCGATGGCCGGCAGGTCGAGGTGATTGGTGGGCTCGTCGAGGACGAGGAGGTTGACGCCTGCGCCCTGGAGCAGCGCCAGGGCCGCGCGGGTGCGCTCGCCCGGTGAGAGCGTCGCCGCAGGGCGCAGCACGTGTTCCGACTTGAGGCCGAACTTGGCCAGCAGGGTGCGTACCTCGACGGGTTCCGTGTCCGGGACGGCGGCGCAGAAGGCGTCCAGCAGTGCCTCCGGGCCGTGGAAGAGCTTGCGGGCCTGGTCGACCTCGCCGACCAGCACGCCCGAGCCGAGGGCCGCGTGTCCCGCGTCCAGGGGGACGCGGCCGAGGAGGGCGCCGAGCAGGGTCGACTTGCCGGCGCCGTTGGCGCCGGTCACCGCGACCCGGTCGGCCCAGTCGATCTGCAGGGACACCGGGCCGAAGGTGAAGTCGCCGCGCCGTACCTCAGCGTCCCGCAGGGTGGCCACGACGGCGCCCGAGCGTGGGGCCGACGCGATCTCCATGCGCAGCTCCCACTCCTTGCGCGGCTCGTCGACCACGTCCAACCGCTCGATCATGCGCTGGGTCTGCCGGGCCTTCGCCGCCTGCTTCTCGCTGGCCTCGCTGCGGAACTTGCGGCCGATCTTGTCGTTGTCGTTGCTCGCCTTGCGACGGGCGTTCTTGACGCCCTTGTCCATCCAGGAGCGCTGCATCTGGGCGCGGTCCGCGAGGGCGGCGCGCTTGTCGGCGTACTCCTCGTAGTCCTCGCGGGCGTGCCGACGGGCCACGTCCCGCTCCTCCAGGTAGGCCTCGTAGCCGCCGCCGTAGAGGTTGGTCTGCCCCTGGGCGAGGTCGAGTTCGAGGATCTTGGTGACCGTGCGGGTGAGGAACTCGCGGTCGTGACTGACGACGACGGTGCCGGCGCGCAGGCCGCTCACGAAGCGTTCGAGGCGCTCCAGGCCGTCGAGGTCGAGGTCGTTGGTGGGCTCGTCGAGCAGGAAGACGTCGTAGCGGGAGAGCAGCAAGGAGGCGAGTCCGGCGCGGGCCGCCTGGCCGCCGGACAGGGAGGTCATCGGCTGGTCGAGGTCCACGCCGAGGCCCAGCGAGTCGGCGACCTCCTCCGCCCGCTCGTCGAGGTCGGCGCCGCCGAGCCCGAGCCAGCGCTCCAGGCTGGTCGCGTACGCGTCGTCGGCGCCCGGCGCCCCGTCGACGAGGGCCTGCGTCGCCTCGTCCATCACCCGCTGTGCCTCGGCGACGCCCGTGCGACGCGCGAGGAACTCCCGCACGGTCTCCCCCGGCCGCCGCTCCGGCTCCTGCGGCAGATGTCCCACGGTCGCCGTCGGCGGGGAGAGCCTGAGCTCCCCCTCCTCCGGCACGGTGAGCCCGGCGAGCAGCTCCAGCAGGGTGGACTTCCCCGCCCCGTTGGCACCGACCAGCCCGATCACGTCCCCGGGCGCGACAACGAGGTCGAGCCCGGAGAACAGGGAGCGGTCACCGTGCCCGGCGGCGAGGTTCTTGGCGACGAGGGTGGCAGTCATCAGGGGGCGATCCTAATGGCCGCCCGGCGCCGCCCGCGCCGGGGTTTCCACCGAGCCGCCACCCCACCGCCCCGGGGAGCCCCCAACGCGCCCCGCCCGCCCGACCGCTGCCGCCCACGCCATGGGCCCCGAGCGCACCGCCTCCTCCCTGCCCGCGCGCTCCACGCACCACCACCCCTGCCAGGGCCTCAGCGAGCCATCGCGCCACCCCCGCCGCCCCACCCGGGCACGACGTCGGGATCCGGGTGGCTCACGCCGGCGCACCTCCGTCCCGGAGTCCGGGCGCTGCTCCCGCGCTCCCAAGGCACCGCCGCCCACCACTGCCCCCGCCGGGGCCTCAGCGCGTCATCGCCCCCACCAGGACGCTCCCGGTAGTCCGTGCCACGACGAAGGACTCGCCCTTCAGCGCCTTGGGGTCCAGGGGGATGCGGTGGTGGCCCGGTTCGAGGACGGCGTCGAAGAGGTCGTGGGTGTGGGTGCGGGAGAGACGGTCGAGGCGGTAGGTGGTGATGCGGACGCGGCAGGGGGAGGTGACCTCGATGGCGGCGGCGCCGTCGGAGGCGACGAGGTCGAGGAGGCGGCGTTGTTCGGGGGGTCGGCGGTCGAGGGCGTTCTCGATCTGGGCGACCAGGAGGGCGACGATGGGGGCGAGGCCGTCGACGTAGGCGACGTCGACTCCGGCGCGGGTGAAGGAGTGGCGGACTGCGGCGCGTTCCTCCTCGCCGATGGCGCGGCCGAAGGCGACGGCGCCGTAGGCGCGCAGTTCGTCGGCGGGGACGTCGTTCGCGTCGTGGGCGATGTCGGCACCGATGCCGATGGTGCGCAGTGCCGCCGCCAGTTTGGCGAGGACGGCGACCCGGGCTCCGATCAGCAGGACACGGCGGCGGTCGGTGGTGGGGGCGGTGTCGTCGAGCAGGGCGCCCAGGGACGCGCGGTACTCGTCGCCGCGGAAGCGGAAGGGGCCGAGGCCGTGGTAGCCGTTGAGGTCCAGGTCGGCGTGTTCGTCGGTCTGCCAGGCGAAGTCCCGCCAGACGTAGTCTTCGCCGTGGCGCTCGATGAGGGCGGTGACCGCTCCGCAGCCCAGGTCCTCGCACTCGGGGCAGCCGTAGACGACGTAGCGTCCGCCGGGCAGTGGCGGGTCGGCCTCCAGCAGCAGGGCGCGGACCTGCGCGGTGAAGATCGCGGGTGGTACGTCGGAGGCGAGCGGGGAGACGGCGTCCAGGTCGGAGAGGCGGAACAGCAGCGGGCGCCCGTCGACGATGAAGTCCAGGAAGTCCCGGTGGACCTGGACGGCACCGTCCGCGAGAACTCCACCGGCACGCATCGCCGGTGCCAGGCCGAAGGTCGCGTACTCGGCAGACATGCTGTGAGTATCCCCAGGAAGGGGGCGAGGTGAGCACGGCATGACGTATTCCGCTAACGTCCCGGCGTGGCGAACGAACAAAGTGGCGACGTGGTGGTCGTCGGCGGGGGCGTCATCGGTCTGACGACGGCCGTCGTGCTGGCGGAGCGCGGCAGGCGGGTGCGGGTGTGGACGCGGGACCCGGTGGAGCGGACCACCTCGGCGGTCGCCGGTGCGCTGTGGTGGCCGTACCACATCGACCCGATCATCTCGGCACGGGCGTGGGCCCTGCGATCCCTCGACGTGTACGAGGAGTTGGCGGCCCGTCCGGACGAGACCGGTGTACGCATGGTCGAAGGGGTGCTGGGCGAGACGGAGCTGGACGAGGTCCTCGGGTGGGCGGCTGCCCGGCTGCCGGGGGTGCGGGTGT
This sequence comes from Streptomyces sp. NPDC043427, assembly GCF_056436655.1. NCBI lineage: Bacteria > Bacillati > Actinomycetota > Actinomycetes > Kitasatosporales > Streptomycetaceae > Streptomyces > Streptomyces sp. NPDC043427. Next base: position 88,361 of record NZ_JBWKCC010000021.1, read on the forward strand.
CGTCGGCCGACGAGTACGCGGGGGCGGGCACATGGGCGCGGCTGCCACTCATCGACATGCCGGTCCATCTGTCGTGGCTGCGGGAGCGGTTGCTGGCGGCGGGCGGCACGGTCGAGGAGCGCACGGTCGCCGCTCTCCCGGAGGTCGCGGCGCCCGTGGTGGTCAACTGCACCGGGCTGGATGCCCGGAATCTGGTGCCGGACCCGTCCGTGTGGCCGGTGCGCGGGCAGTTGGTCGTCGTGGAGAACCCCGGGATCCGTACGTGGCTCGTCTCCACCGCCCCGGACGGCTCGACGGCGTACTTCTTCCCGCAGCCCGGGCGACTGGTGCTCGGCGGGACCGCGGACGACGACGCCTGGTCGCTGGAGCCGGACCCGGAGGTGGCCGAGGCGATCGTGCGGCGGTGCGCGGCACTGCGGCCCGAGATCGCCGGGGCGCGGGTCCTGGAACACCGGGTGGGGCTGCGGCCCGCACGGCCGACGGTCCGCCTGGAGCGCGAAGTGCTGCCGGACGGGCGGGCGTTGGTGCACAACTATGGGCACGGCGGGGCGGGGGTGACGGTGGCGTGGGGCTGCGCGGAGGAGGCGGCCCGGCTGGCCGCCCCCTCCTGAGTCACTGACTTTCCGGCGGCCCGGGACGCAGGCGAGGCCCGCGTGCCCTACTGGCCCGGGACGCGGTCCGCTCCCTTCGGCGCCTCTACGCCGTCCAGGGCCCTGGCCCCGGCAGTGGCCGGCCGTGTTCCGGACGTGGCGCGGGCGAAGGCGTCGGTGCCGCCGACGAACGGGACCTTGGCGGAGGTGCGGGACAGGTCGAGGGTGAGGGTCGGAGTCGTGGACGGGGGATCGATGAGGTCCTTGTCCGTGCCCGCGACGATCAGCGCGAGGCGGTGACCCCGGGGGACGACGTGGTCGGTGGCGGCCAGGTCGAGGGTGATGGTGTACGCCTTGCCCGGGGTGAGCGGCTCGCCCTCGAGGTCGGAGGCGTGGTTGCCGAGGTCGGCCCAGCCGCGGCTGACGATCGTGTAGTCGACGTCGGCCGTCTTGGCCCGCGTCTCCTTGAAGCACGCGCTGTCACCCGCCGTGCTCGCTCCCCAGCAGGAGCGGTCCGTGAGGGTGGTGATGCCCTCGGCGGTGTCGGCGTAGTCGCGGATGGTGTCGGGGCCCAGGTCGACGAGGACGGCACTCAGGTGGGCCGTCGAGGTGCTGGGGGTCGCGGTGACGGTGACCTTGGAGGAGCCGGACAGGCGCAGGTCCCGGGTGAGGGGACCGGTGGTGAAGCCGGCCTTGTCGGAGGTCGGGGTGTCGATCCGGGCGGCCCAGTCGGTCTCGGCGAGCCGTGGGTCGTCGGTGAAGGTCTCGGTGCCCCTGGCCCTGCTCAGGCCGAGGGTGCCGACGCCCGGCTGGGCGCCACGGGCCGGGCGCAGGGTGGTGGTGTCCGTACCGTGCGGCGGCCAGGCCTTGGAGGTGACCCACTGGTCGGGGTGGCGTTCGAGGTCGGCCATGGGTGCGCGGTCGATGCCGTTGTCGTAGCCGAGGAGTTCGTGGTCGAACCAGCGGTGCAAGGTGTCGACCCAGGTGGCACGGCGGAAGTCGAAGGGGTCGACGTGGCCGGTCTGGGAGAGCCAGATCTTGCGCTCGACGCCGTTCTTCGCGAGGGCGTCCCACCACTGGCCGAAGTGCTTGGCGCGCACGTTGAGGTCCTGCAGGCCGTGGATCAGGAAGACGCTCGCCTTCACCTTGGAGGCGTCCTTGACGTAGTCGCGCTCGGTCCACAGGCGGGTCCACTCGCCGGTGCGCGGGGCACCCTCGACGAGCTTGCGCTGGACGGCGGCGCACTCGGCGCGGGCCTCGGGGCTCTCGACGCGGTCGGACAGCCAGTCGGGGCCGGAGTCGTACAGCGGGGCGCCCTTGGCGAAGTAGTAGTCGTACCAGGAGGAGATCGCGCTGATCGGGACGATGGTCTTCAGGCCCTTGACCCCGGTGGCGGCGACGCCGTTGGCGATGGTGCCGTCCCAGCTCTTGCCGATCATGCCGGTACGGCCGTTGCTCCAGGTCGCCTTGGCGCGTGTGGTGCCGGTGCGGGTCGTGTACGCCTTGGCGCGGCCGTTCAGCCAGTCGACGACGGCCTTGGCGGACTGGATGTCGGAGCGCCCGCCGACGTCGACGCAGCCGTCGGAGCGGTTGGTGCCGGAGAGGTCGACGGCGACGAAGGCGTAGCCGCGGGGCACGAAGAAATTGTCGTAGAAGAGCGGAGCCTGGATGACGTTGCCGGCGGCGTCGTACGTCTTCTTCTGGCTCTCGTTGCCGCGGCCGCAGCAGGAGTAGTAGGGGCTGGCGTCCATGATGACCGGGATCTTCCGGCCCAGCTGGGCGGGTTCGCGCGGGCGGACGATGTCGGCGGCGACCCGGTCGGCGCTGCCGTCGCCGTCGGCGTCGAGGCCGGTGTCCACCCAGACGGCCTCGCGGACGGCGTTGTCGTAGGAGTAGACCGGTCGGCTCTCCCTCGGGCCGGCCTGGGCGGTCGCGGGGGCGAGGAGGGCGGCGGCCAGCGCGGTGACGGCCGCGGTCGCGAGCGTTCTCCAGGTCGTTAAGCGCGTGCGTTTCGGCATGCGCGGGACGGTACAGGGGTCAACTCCCGGGCAGAAGAGGGCAACGGGACGTGTCCTGAGGCCTGACGGAGTGGTGTGTCCATGACGGCCGAATGGCGATCGTGTGACAGCGGTGGTGATGGACACGCGTGGGGGCACAGGGAGTCAATAGGCTTCGAACTGACCTTCTGCCCCAACGACTTGGAGCTTTCGTGCACCGCAGATTCATCGCGCCGGGCGCACTCGCTACGGCTTCCCTGTTGCTGGCGATCCCGGCATCGGCCGCGAGCCACACCCCTGGCGCGCCGGGCATCGGCGACCCCTACTACCCGGACTACGGCAACGGCGGATACGACGTCTCCCACTACGACCTGCGGCTGAAGTACCAGCCCGCCACGGACGAGCTGGAGGGCACCGCGACGCTGCTGGCCCGCACGACGCAGGACCTGTCGCGATTCGATCTGGACTTCCTGCTGGACGTCGAGGAGGTCCGGGTCAACGGCGCGAAGGCGTCGTTCACCACCTCGGGTGAGCACGAGCTGGAGATCACGCCGAAGACGCCGCTGGACAAGGGCACGGCCGTCACCGTCGTGGTGCGCTACAGCGGGGTGCCGTCGTCGAAGCAGGCGTACGGCTTCACGAGCTGGCACCGCACTCCGGACGGCGGGGTCGCCGCGAACGAGCCCGAGGCGGCCTGGTGGTGGTTCCCGAGCAACGACCACCCGCTCGACAAGGCCACCTACGACGTGTCGGTGCTGGTCCCCGACGGTTCGCAGGCCATTTCCAACGGCACGCTGCAGTCCACGAGTTCCCGGCTCGGGTGGACCCGTTACAACTGGCGGTCCAACAAGCCGCAGGCCACCTATCTGGCCACGCTCGCGGTGGGCAAGTTCGACGTCACCACCCAGACGACCGAGAGCGGCATCCCGGTCGTCAACGCCTACAGCAAGGACCTGGGGGACAACTACGGGGCGGCGCGGGCGAGCATCGAGCGTACCGGTGAGATCGCAGACTGGCTGACCGAGTACTTCGGGCCGTACCCCTTCAACGCGCTGGGCGGGTACGTGCCGAACACGACCACCGGGTACGCGCTGGAGACGCAGACCCGGCCGTACTACAGCCCGCGGCAGTTCGCGAACGGGACGAACACCTCCGTGGTCGTGCACGAGTTGGCCCACCAGTGGTACGGCGACCTCGTGTCCGTCTCCCAGTGGAAGGACATCTGGGTCAACGAGGGCTTCGCGCGGTACGCGCAGTGGCTGTGGTCCGAGCACGAGGGCGAGGGCACGGCCCAGGAGCTCGCCGACTACGTGTACGCCTCGCACCCGGCCGACGACCCGTTCTGGACGGTCAAGCCCGGTGACCCGGGTCCGGAGAACCAGTTCGACATCGCGGTCTACGACCGGGGCGCGCTGGCCCTGCAGGCGCTGCGCAACGAGATCGGCGACGAGGCGTTCTTCACCCTGCTGAAGGGCTGGCCCAAGAAGCACGCGTACGGCAACGCGTCGGTCGCCGACTTCCGGAAGTACGCCGAGGCGGTCTCCGGGCAGCAGTTGGGCGCCCTGTTCGACACCTGGCTGTTCCAGGTGTCGAAGCCGAGCGCTCCGGCGGCGCGGGAGGCGTCCGTCTCGGCGCGCTCGCTGGGAACGCCGGGTGCTCCCGCCCAGCCCCGGTCCTGGAAGAAGATCGCGCAGACGAACGACGTGCACGAGCACTGACGCGCTGCGTCCCGCACGGCGGTGCACGGTGGGCCCATGCGGATGCGTGGGCCCGCCGGCGCCGCCGGGCAGGCCACGGGGCCCGGGGGCGGCGCGGGCCGGCCGGGTCGCGTCGCCCGCGTACGACACGCGGCGTGATGCGGACGGCGGACACCGGCTGTGCCCAGGCCGCGGTGGAGGGTGTTGGCGCCCGCCTCGAGCCGTATCGTCGCAGCGGGACAACAGCAGTGTGCGTCAGGCCGTCGGCAGGGAGATCGTGATCCGTGCGCGTTGCCCGGCGGTGAGGGAGATGTTCCGGGCATGCGGGCCCAGCATGGAGGGGCCGACTTGTGCGGAGGTGGTGACGGCCGTGATGCCGCGGCGGCTGATCAGCGTGACGTCCTGGGTCCGGTCCGAGGTGACGGTCGCCGTCGTGGTGCCGTCGGACAGATCCCAGTCCAGGTTGTGCACACGGATTCCGCCGCGGCCCCGGATGCCGGTGATCGTGCCCTTGTCCCACTGCTCGGGCAGTGCGGGAAGGAGTTCCAGAACGCCCGGCCTCGTGTGGAGCAGCGCCTCGGCCAGGACGGCGGGCAGGGCGTTCGCCGCGTCGGCGTTGTAGATGTGCCGCCCGGGGTTGTGGGAGGTCATCAGCGACCGGAAGAGCATGTCATTGCCGATGATCTTCCGGAGGTTGTCGTACACCTGGGCGCCGTCCTTGAGCCGGGCGGCCGCCAGGGCGCGATGGAGGCTGCCGTGTGCGGAGAGGTTCTGGTCTCCGCGCAGTTCGAGCGCCTTGAGAGCCGGGGGCACGAGGTCGGGGCGCTCCTCGGGGTTGATCTCGTGCAGGGGCCAGGCGGCGTACAGGTGCTGGATGTGGCGGTGGTCGTAGTGGTCGGTCAGTCCGGGCCAGGACCATTCGGCGAGCGCGCCGTCCTCGTTGATCCGGTAGTCGGGGAGTCTGCTGAGCAGCGCCGTCCAGCGTTCGACGCCCTCGCCGCTGCCCTGTTCGACGCCGAGGGCGCCCGCGGCGTCGATGGCGGCCCGCAGGGCGTGTCTGCCGGCCGTGATGTCGCCGGTGGCGTTGACGGACAGGTGCTCGCCCGTGCTGGCCGGAGCGTTCTCCATGGAGAAGGACGGTACGAAGACCGCCTTGCCGCGCGCGTCGGTGCGGGTGAGGAAGTCCTCGTAGAACAGGGCCAGTTCCATCAACGCGGGGCCGAGCTTGTCACGCAGGAACGCCTGGTCGCCGGTGACCTCGTAGTACTCCAGAAGCGGCTGGAGCAGCCAGTCGGCGCCGCCGGTCCAGCAGTGGCCGGGGAAGTCGCCGCCGTTGAAGTGCAGCATGTGGCCGTACTCGCCGTCGGTACGGGAGGGGGCGAGGAAGCCGCGGGCTCCGTAAAGGTTCTTGGCGTTGGTGCGCCAGTGGTCCAGCTGACCGAGGATCAGGTCGAAGTAGCCCTCCATGGCCTCGGTGAGGTCGAGGATGTTGCCGCCCGCGACCTGGAGGTTGACGTTGGCGTCGGTGGTGAAGTCACCGGCCCAGGCGGCGGTCCACGCTCCCGTCCAGATGCCGGTCAGACGGGGCGGCAGGATGCCGCTGGAGCTGAGGAAGAGGTAGCGGCCCGAGGCGTAGAGCCGCTCCAGCAGCGCCGGCTCGATGACCGTGCGGTCGGCGTTCTGACGTGTGATCAGCTCGGTGGTCGACAACTGGCGGTCGGCCTCGGGGACGTTCAGGTCGAGGCGGGAACGGTCGTACAGTTCCGAGTGGATCTTCGTGTGCCGGGCGAGCAGTACCTCGTAGTCGGATTCCAGGGCGGCCAGGCCCGCGTGCAGGGGCCGGGCGTGCCAGGCGGTGGGCGTCTCGTACCTGTCCAGCCGGGTCAGGAGGGTGAGCCTGGCCGCCCCCGTCACGACGACGGTCGAGCCGCTGACGGCGACCGTGCCGCCGGTGGGCACGACGCGGGTGACGCCCTCGTAGCCGTAGGCGCCGAGTTTCTCGGGGTAGGTGCCTCGTAGGTTCAGCCACCCGGAGCCCTCACCGACGTCGGCCAGGGTGGTGAACGTCATGCGGGTGTGCAGGGTGTCGCCCCCGCCGTGGTCGGTCGCGGTGTCGTCGAGCGCGGTGTGCACGCCCAGGGTGACGTCGACGGTACGGCCCGGGGCCGGCACCAGTTCGTGGACGACGACCCGGTCGGCACGGGAGACGAAGATCCGGCGCGACCAGGTGCCGTGCGCGTCCGTCCAGGCGGAGGTGACCTCGCCCGTGCGGAAGTCGGTGACCCGCGTGTACCGGTCGTACCGGTCGGCGGCGGGGGCGTCCACGGTGGCGATCCGGAGCTCGTAGGCGGGGTGGTACGTCTGGGTCCAGCGCAGTTCCCATCCGGCGGCGAAGTCCCGGCTCGCTCCGGCGTAGTCCCCGGCCAGCGCCTTGTCCCGCACCGCTTCCAGCCGGTCGGCGAGCACCGGCGGGGTGACATCGCGGGTGCTGTTCGGCAGGACGAGGCGGTGGTGGTCGAGGACGACCTTCTCCAGCGCCGGGTCCCCGTACACCACGGCCCCGTATTCGCCGTTGCCGGTGAGGAAGCCGTCGGTCCACGAATCGGCGGGAGCGGCGTCATGGATTCCCCGGTCGGGCAGCGCGACCAGGGCCGGCGAGGACGCGGTCGTGGCGCCCGCTGGGGGGCGTACGGAGTGCATGGCTTTCCTGTCCTTGGTGAGTGTGATTCAAGTGCCCGGACATGTGTATCCGTGGGCGGCCGGTACCGTCTGCCGCGCTCGACGGTACCGGCCATCCCGGATCAGTGTGTCTTGTCGTACGCCTGCTGGTAGATCTCCAGGAAGCGCTTCAGCCCGAGCTGGTCGAGGTTCTTGAGGTACGAGTCCCAGTCGGAGTCGAGGGACTTCTTGCCGGTGAAGTGGGCTCGCGAGGCAGGTGATGGCCGCGGCACCTCGTCGGCGGTGGCCCTGCGTCCCACGGGGACGGCGGGCGTGAGGGCGGCGCGTTCTGCCTCGGGGTCGGCGGCGCGCTCCAGCAGGCGCCTGATCCACGAAGTGTCAGCGGTGCCGGGGGGGTGACTGGGTCGCCGCGGATTCCTCAGGGTAAGAGGTCGGCGGCGGTCGCCCGGGTGAGGGAGAGGGCGTTGGCGTCGAAGACGCTGTGCCCCTCGTCGTCGGGGTGGTCCTCGATGGTGCGCTGGGCGCCGATCCCGGCGTGGTCGACCAGGATGTCGATGCCGCCGAGCAGGTGTGCGGGGGCCAGGCCGATGCCGGAGGAGCCGCCGGTGACAATCGCTCTCAGGCCCGCGACCTCGGGCGGATCGTCGCTCATGTGCCGGCCTCCTCCTGCCACACGGGACCGTCCGGGTAGCGGTGGGCTGCCACGGAGGCCGGGTGCAGTTGAGCGCTGATGCCGGGAGCGGTCGGTGCGAGGTAGCGGCCGTCGCGGATACGCACGGGGGCGGTGAAGTGCTCGTGCAGATGGTCGACGTACTCGATCACACGGTTCTCGGTGCTGGCGCTGACGGCGACGTAGTCGAACATCGCCAGGTGCTGCACCATCTCGCAGAGTCCCACACCGCCGGCGTGCGGGCAGACCGGGACCCCGAACTTGGCGGCGAGCAGCAGGATGGCGACGTTCTCCGTGACCCCGGCGGTGCGGCTGGCGTCCATCTGCAGGACGTCCAACGCTTCCGCTTGGAGGAGCTGCTTGAACATCACCTGGTTGTGGGTGTGTTCGCCGGTGGCCACCTTCACGGGTGCCAGAGCCCTGCGGACTGTGGCATGTCCGAGGACGTCGTCGGGTGAGGTGGGTTCCTCGATCCAATACGGGTCGAAGGGGGCGAGCGAGCCCATCCAGTCGATCGCCTGCTGAACTCCCCAGGCCTGGTTGGCGTCCACGGCGATCCGGATGTCCGGACCGACCGCCTCGCGGGCCAGCCGCAGCCTGCGGACGTCGGCGTCGAGGTCGGCGCCCACCTTCAGCTTGATCTGGGAGAAACCGTCGGCGACCGCCTCCTTGGACAGCCGCACCAGCTTCTCGTCGTCGTAGCCGAGCCAGCCCGGTGTCGTCGTGTACGCCGGATAGCCGTGCTCCAGCAGGTGGGCGGTGCGTCCGGCGCGGCCCGGCTCCGCACGGCGCAGGATCTCCAGCGCCTCGTCGCGGGTCAGCGCGTCCTCCAGGTAGCGGAAGTCGACCAGGGCGACGAGCTGCTCCGGTGACAGTTCGGACAGCAGCCGCCAGACCGGCTTTCCCGTGCGGCGCCCGTACAGGTCCCACACAGCGTTGACGATCGCCGCGGCGGCCATGTGGATGGCGCCCTTCTCCGGTCCCAGCCAGCGCAGTTGGCTGTCTCCGGTCAACCGCCGGGAGAAGCCCCCGAGATCGTCCAGGACCTCCTCCACCGGCAGCCCGACCACCAAGGGGGCCAGGGCCCGTACAGCGGCGACCTCGACGTCGTTGCCGCGCCCCACGGTGAAGGCCAGCCCGTGTCCCTCGTCACCACCGCTCGTACGGATCGTCACATAGGCGGCCGAGTAGTCGGGTTCTGGGTTCATGGCGTCGGAGCCGTCGAGTTCGCGTGAGGTCGGGAACCGTACGTCCACCGTCTCCACGGCGCTGATCAGTTCAGTCATGGTGCCCGGCCATCCCGGCCCGGGGGCCGTGGTGTCGGTTCGGAGTCATGGAAACCACCTGCCGTCAAGCGTCGATGGCAGTCCCTGTAGAACAACAGGTTTCGGACATGGGATGGATTTAACGACCGCTCGAACGCCATGTCCATACCTGCGGCGGAAATTTATATATGTGACCACAATTCCTGCGGTTATCCGCCTCACTGATCGTGGCGGCCTCAGGCGAGCCACCTCTGCCTCCAAGGCCATGGGATGTCTTGTCAAGGTGCCGCTGCGCACGCACCTCGACCACCACAGGTCCACTCGCTGGGCACCCACGGACGCTGCGGCCCCTCGACGGCCGCCCCGGCAGGAAGGTCGGGCCTGTCCAGGCCGTCGACCGCCTGGCGCCCGTGCCCGCCTTGTTGCCGGGGCTGCCCACGCCGCCTGTCTGCGCGAGCTTTAAGTGCTGACGAGATACGGGGCCGCGGGTGGCAGTGGTCTTGGGAAGGGCGCATCATGCCCTCAGGCGGCGAAGTCCACCGGAACCGGATCGGAGGCCAGGGCAGCAGCGCGCCCGGAAAGAGGTGTGGACACACCCGTGGTGTGCCGGCCCAGGCGCTGCGCCGCCCGCGCGGTCACCAACGAGCCATGGTCGTACTGCGTCACGGCGACCCGTGGTCGTAGACCGTCACGGCGACGCCACGCCTCACCAGCCGCTCGGTGATCAGCGGCTCGACGCGGGACCACTTCCCGCCGGCCAAGCCGCAGCCTATCCGGGGCATGTGCACGGAGGCCTCGCGGGCGAGGGCCTCGTCGGCCAGGCGGGCCAGCGCCGCGTCGATGGCCTCGTAGCGCACGGGGACGCCCTTGCTGCCCGTTCGGATGCCCCGCTGGCCGATCATGTTGGCCACCCACACGTACGGCTCGACCTGGACCAACTGGAGCGCGCCCAGGCCGAAGTCGTTCGACGCGCGCTCGCGGTGCCAGGCGCGGTAGGCCTCCTCGGGTCCCGGCCAGCGGCGGGACAGCGCGACGACGAAGCCCTTCCCCCATCCCCCGATGTCGTTGCAGACGTGGGCGATCATCTTGACGCCCTTGGCCGACGGCACGGTGGCGTCACCCCGGACATACATGATCTCCGACATGACGCCACCGTAGGCGATGCCACTGACAGCGGCTCCGACCTGCTACTTCGCGAGGTCGGACAGCTCTCGGTCGGCGGCCTTGGTGACCCGGCGGCGGACCGCGAACCAGCCCGCGACGAGGGCGACGGCGATCACCGGGACGAGGAGGAGCGTCTTGCGGCCGACCGCGGGGTCGTTCCACATCAGGCCCAGCACGGCGAGCAGGAAGGCGATCGTGGTGATCTCCGTGACCGGACTGCCGGGGAGGCGGAAGGAGGGCCGGGCGAGAAGGCCCGCCCTGGCGCGGCGGACGAAGACCAGGTGGCAGATCATGATGATCACCCAGGTGCTGACGACGCCGAGCGAGGCGATGTTGAGCACGATCTCGAAGGCCTGGCTCGGCACCAGGTAGTTCAGGCCGACGCCCAGCACGCACACCGCGCAGGTGAGCAGGATGCCGCCGTAGGGGACCTGGGAGCGGTTCATGCGGGCGGTGAACCTGGGGGCAGAGCCCGCCATGGCCATGGAGCGCAGGATGCGGCCGGTGGAGTACAGGCCGGAGTTCAGGGAGGACATCGCGGCCGTGAGGACGACCAGGTTCATCACGTCGCCGGCCGCCGGGACGCCGATCTTCGACAGGACGGTCACGAAGGGGCTCTGGTCGGCCGAGTAGACCGAGCCGGGCAGCAACAGGGCGAGCAGGACGACCGAGCCGACGTAGAACAGACCGACGCGCCACATGATCGAGTTCACCGCGCGCGGGACGACCTTCTCGGGCTCCGAGGTCTCGCCCGCGGCGACGCCGACGAGCTCGAGCGCGGCGTACGCGAAGATCACGCCCTGCATGACGAGGACGACGGGCATCACGCCGTGCGGGAAGACGCCGCCGTTGTCGGTGACCACGTCCATGCCGGGCGTGGCTCCGTCCACCTGGTGCTGGGTGGCCAGCAGGAAGACACCGACGAGCATGAAGCCGACGAGCGTGGCGACCTTGATGATCGCGAACCAGAACTCCATCTCGCCGAAGTACTTCACCGAGATCAGGTTGACGGCCAGGACCACGGCGAGCGCGATCAGGGCGAGCACCCACTGGGGGATGTCCGTGAACAAGCTCCAGTAGTGCGTATAGAGCGCGATCGCGGTGATGTCGGCGATTCCGGTCGTCGACCAGTTCAGGAAGTACATCCAGCCGGCGACGTACGCGCCCTTCTCGCCGAGGAACTCGCGCGCGTACGACACGAAGGAACCCGAGGAGGGGCGGTAGAGGACCAGTTCGCCCAGGGCCCGCACGACGAAGAAGGCGAAGACTCCGCAGACGAGGTAGGCCAGCGCGAGCGCCGGGCCCGCGCTGTGCAGACGGCCACCGGCGCCCAGGAAGAGGCCGGTGCCGATCGCGCCGCCGATGGCGATCATGTTGACGTGGCGGTGCTTGAGGTCCTTGCTGTAGCCGGCGTCGCCCGCGTCCGCGGGCGATTGTGTCGCCCGGGTCCGGGTGACGACCTGTGCCGATTGCGCGGCGTCCTTGCTGCTCACGGGTGGTACCACTCTCTGGTGCGCCCCGAGCGGGGTCTCCCTCGGGTATCCGTACGTGACTCGGCCCGTACCACCCTGTAGGCGGCACGGACCGAGACTGCGCCTTCCCGGAGGCACCCGTCGCATGTGGCAATTCACGTCACATGGCGTTACTCCTCACACGGTCCTCACTCACTGGTGGTCACTCAGCGGGCGTCGGTGAACGTCTCGCCGTTCTCGGCCTTCTGCACCAGTAGCGCGGGCGGGGTGAACCGGTCGCCGTAACGTTCGGCGAGTTCACGCGCGCGTGCCACGAATCCGGGCAGGCCGGCACCTGCCCCGGCGCCGCCGTCGTAGCCGTTGATGTACTGCAGGATCCCGCCGGTCCAGCCGGGGAAGCCGATGCCGAAGATCGAGCCGATGTTGGCGTCGGCGACGGAGGTGAGGACGCCCTCCTCCAGGAGCCGGACCGTGTCGAGCGCCTCGGCGAAGAGCATGCGTTCCTGCATGTCCTCGAAGGGGATCTCGGTGCCCTCGCGCGTGAAGTGCTCGCGCAGCCCAGGCCACAGCCCGGCCCGCTTTCCGTCCTCGCCGTACTCGTAGAAGCCGGCGCCGCCGCTGCGGCCGGGGCGGCCGAACTCGTCGACCATGCGGTCGATGACGGCCTCGGCCGGATGCGTCTGCCAGGTGCCGCCCGCCTCCTCGACGGCGCGCCGGGACTCGGCGCGGATCTTGCGCGGGAGGGTGAGCGTCAGCTCGTCCATCAGCGAGAGCACCTTGGCCGGGTAGCCCGCCTGGGCCGCCGCCTGCTCCACGGAGGCGGGCTCGACGCCCTCGCCGACCATGGCCACGCCCTCGTTGATGAAGTGCCCGATGACGCGTGAGGTGAAGAACCCGCGCGAGTCGTTGACGACAATCGGCGTCTTCTTGATCTGCCGGACCAGGTCGAAGGCGCGCGCGAGCGCCTCCTCACCGGTGCGTTCACCCTTGATGATCTCGACGAGCGGCATCTTGTCGACGGGCGAGAAGAAGTGCAGCCCGATGAAGTCGGACTGGCGCTCCACACCCTCGGCGAGGGCGGTGATGGGGAGGGTGGAGGTGTTGGAGCACAGCAGCGCGTCCGGCTCGACGACGTGCTGGATCTCCTGGAACACCTTGTGCTTGAGCGCCGTGTCCTCGAAGACGGCCTCGATGACGGCGTCGCAGCCCGCGAGGTCGGCCGCCTCGGCGGTGGGGGCGATGCGGGCGAGCAGCTCGTCCGCCTTCTCCTGGGTCGTACGCCCCTTGGCGACGGCCTTGGCGCACAGCTGCTCGGAGTAGCCCTTGCCCTTGACGGCGGCTTCCAGGGAGACGTCCTTCAGGACGACGTCGATGCCCGCGCGGGCGCACGAGTAAGCGATGCCGGCGCCCATCATGCCGGCGCCGAGGACGGCGACCCTGCGGACCTGGCGCGGCTCGATGCCCTGGGGGCGGTTGGCGCCGGAGTTGACGGCCTGGAGGTCGAAGAAGAACGCCTGGATCATGTTCTTCGAAGTCTGGCCCGCGGCCAGCTCCACGAAGTAGCGGCTCTCGATGACCTGGGCGGTCTCGAAGTCGACCTGGGAGCCCTCCACGGCGGCCGCGAGGATGTTGCGCGGGGCCGGGTAGGGGGCGCCGTTGGTCTGCTTGCGCAAGGAGGCCGGGAAGGCGGGCAGGTTCGCCGCGAACTTCGGGTTGGCCGGGGTGCCGCCCGGGATGCGGTAGCCGGGCCGGTCCCAGGGCTGCTGCGACTCGGGGTGGGCGTCGATGAAGGCGCGGGCCCTGGCGAGCAGTTCCTCCGGGGTGTCGACCACCTCGTCGACCAGGCCGTTGTCCAGGGCGCGCCGGGGGCTGTACTGAGTGCCCTGGATGAGCACCTTCAGCAGCGCGTCCGCGATGCCGAGGAGGCGTACGGTGCGCACGACGCCGCCGGCTCCGGGCAGCAGGCCGAGGGTGACCTCGGGGCAGCCGATCTTCGAGCCGGGCGCGTCCAGGGCCACGCGGTGATGGCAGGTGAGGGCGAGTTCGAAACCGCCGCCGAGGGCCGCGCCGTTGATCGCCGCGACGACGGGCTTGCCGAGGGTCTCGATGCGGCGCAGGTCGCGCTTGACGGCCATGCCGCCCTCGAACAGTTCCTGCGCCGTCTCGGGCGTGACCTTGATCAGCTCGCGCAGGTCGCCGCCGGCGAAGAAGGTCTTCTTGGCGGAGGTGAGGATGACGCCGCGGATCGAGTCCTGCTCGGCCTCCAGGCGGTCCGCGACCACGGCGAGCGACGCGCGGAACGCCTGGTTCATTGTGTTCGCGGACTGGCCGGGGTCGTCGAGGACGAGGGTGACGACGCCGGTGTCGTCCTGTTCCCAGCGGATGGTGGTGCTCTCGGTCATGACAGGGTCTCCGTAGAAGTCTCTGAAGTCACTCGGATCCGGATTCCGCCGGGGATTCAGATGCGCTCGACGATCGTCGCGATGCCCATGCCGCCGCCCACGCACAGCGTGGCGAGGCCGTACCGCTTGTCCTGGCGCTCCAGTTCGTCGACGAGCGTGCCGAGGATCATCGCGCCGGTCGCGCCGAGCGGGTGGCCGAGGGCGATGGCGCCGCCGTTGACGTTGACCTTGTCCAGGGACAGGCCCATGTCCTTCGCGAAGCGCAGCACGACCGCCGCGAAGGCCTCGTTGATCTCGACAAGGTCGATGTCGTCGATGGTCAGGCCGGCCTTGGCGAGTGCCTTGCGGGTGGCGGGGGCGGGGCCGGTGAGCATGATGGTGGGCTCGGAGCCGGAGACCGCGGCGGAGACGATCCGCGCGCGCGGGCGCAGGCCGTGGCGCTCGCCGACCTCCTTGGAGCCGATCGCGACGAGGGAGGCGCCGTCGACGATGCCGGAGGAGTTGCCCGCGTGGTGGACGTGGTCGATCTTCTCCACCCAGTGGTACTTCTGCAGGGCGACGGCGTCGAAGCCGCCCAGGTCGCCGATGTCGGCGAACGACGGCTTGAGCTTGGCGAGGGAGTCGGCGGTCGTGCCGGGGCGCGGGTGCTCGTCGTGGTCGAGGACGACCAGGCCGTTGCGGTCCCGGACCGGGACGACGGACCGGTCGAAGCGGCCCTCCTTCCACGCCGTGGCCGCCCGCTCCTGCGAGAGGGCCGCGTACTCGTCGACGTCCCGCCGGGAGAAGCCCTCGATGGTGGCGATCAGGTCGGCCCCGATGCCCTGCGGCACGAAGTTGACGGCGATGTTGGTCATGGGGTCGTTGAACCAGGCGCCGCCGTCCGAGGCCATCGGCACCCGGGACATCGACTCGACGCCGCCCGCGAGGACGAGGTCCTCCCAGCCCGAACGGACCTTGGCGGCAGCCATGTTGACGGCCTCAAGACCCGAGGCACAGAAGCGGTTCTCCTGGACGCCGGCCACGGTGTCCGGCAGTCCGGCGGCGACGGCGGCGATCCGCGCGATGTCGGAGCCCTGGTCGCCGACGGGGCCGACCACGCCGAGCACGATGTCGTCGATGGCGGCCGGGTCCAGGCCGGGGAAGCGGTCGCGGAGCTCGTGGATGAGGCCGACGACCAGGTCGATGGGCTTCGTGCCGTGCAGGGCGCCGCCTGCCTTGCCGCGCCCCCGCGGGGTGCGGATCGCGTCGTACACGTACGCTTCGGTGCTCACTGGTAAGCCTTTCGGGGAGGGTGGGCCGAGCGGTGGGCCGGGGTCAGCCGGCCGGGGCGTCGCTGTCTGTCGCGAGGGCTCGGTCTGCTGCCGGGGCGTCGTACGGTGCCGCCGTCGCGTCGCCCTCGGCCGACGTGATGAGCCGGGGTATCCCCCAGTCGCGTGCCACCGCCTCCGTGTCGGCACCGGGCCGGGCGGGGCCGTTGCGGACGGTGACCGGGGTGGCGGAGAAGCGGGGAGCGGGGGCCGGCTGGGTGACGCCGCCGTGGTCGGTGAAGGTGCCGCGGGCGGCGAGGTGCGGGTGGTGCGGGGCCTCACGCAGCGACAGGACGGGCGCCACGCACGCGTCGGAGCCCTCGAACACGGCCGTCCACTCGTCGCGCGTGCGGGTCAGGAAGCGGGCGGAAACCGCCTCGCGCAGTTCGGCCCAACGGGTGATGTCCTTGCGCGCCCGTGTGTGCTCGGGCAGGCCGAGGATGTCCAGGAACTCCTCGTAGAACTGCGGCTCCAGCGCGCCGACCGCCATGTACCGGCCGTCGGCGGTCTCGTAGGTGCCGTAGTACGGGCAGCCGCCGTCGAGGAGGTTGGCGCCCCGGCGGTCCTGCCAGCCGCCGGCGGCGAGCATGCCGTGGATCATCGCGGCGAGGTGGGAGGCACCGTCGACGATGGCGGCGTCGACGACCTGTCCGGTGCCGGTGGCGCGGGCGTGGTGCAGGGCGGCGAGGACACCGACGACGAGGTAGAGGGCGCCACCCGCGTAGTCGCCGAGCAGGTTGGCGGGGACGGCCGGGGGCGCGTCGGGGGCGCCGATCATGCCGAGGGTGCCGGTGAGGGCGAGGTAGGCGATGTCGTGGCCCGCGCGGTGGGCGAGGGGGCCCTCTTGGCCCCAGCCGGTCATCCGGCCGTAGACCAGCCGGGGGTTGCGGGCGTGGCAGTCCTCGGGACCGACGCCGAGGCGCTCGGCGACGCCGGGGCGGTAGCCCTCCAGGAGCACGTCGGCGCGTTCGGCGAGGTCGAGGACGCGGGCGGGGCCGTCGGCGGACTTGAGGTCGACGACCACGGAACGCTTGTTGCGGTTGGTGACGTCGTACTCGGGGTCGATCGCGAGGACGGCGCCGCCCGGGCGGTCCACGCGGACGACGTCGGCGCCGAGGTCGGCGAGGAGCATGGCGGCGAAGGGAGCGGGCCCGATGCCCGCCAGCTCGACCACGCGCACACCGGCGAGCGGGCCGTGCCCCGGCGTCCTTGCCGTCGTCATCCAGCCCCCTGCTGAGACGGAGCGATGTAGCCACCAGCGATGCTAAGAACGTGTTTCACCCGGCACAAGACCTGGGCGAGCAAGCGCTTAGACACCGTACCTCGCGCCGAGCCGATCGGCAGGCCGCCCGGCTCGCCCCGCACTCCTCACGCTAGCCTCAGCCACCGACAACGGCGCGGAGCACACGACCCGAGGGGTGTCATGAGCAGGCTGAACAGGGCGGATCGCCCCACCGACCGTCCGTACGACATCGTGCTCTTCGGAGCCACGGGCTTCGCCGGTGAACTCACCGCGGAGTACCTCGCGCAGCACGCGCCCGAGGGACTGCGGTGGGCGATCGCGGGCCGCAGCGAGGAGAAGCTCCAGCGGCTGCGCGAGCGGCTGCCCGGCGGCGCGGACATCGGAGTGCTGCGGGCGGACGTGTCCGATCCGGCCTCGCTGCGCGCACTCGCCGAGCACGCGCGCGTGGTGGCCACGACCGTGGGGCCGTACGTCCGCTACGGCGAGGCCCTCGTCGCCGGCTGCGCCGACACCGGCGCCGACTACCTCGACATCAGCGGTGAGCCGGAGTTCGTGGACCTGATGTACGTGCGTCACGACGCACGCGCGCGTGAGACCGGCGCACGGCTGGTGCACGCGTGCGGGTTCGACTCCGTTCCGCACGACCTGGGCGCGTACTTCACCGTCCAGCAGCTGCCGGAGGGGGTGCCGCTGACCGTGGACGGCTACGTGACCGCCGACGCGACGTTCTCGGGCGGCACGTTCTCCTCCGCGCTGGGCCAGTTCGCGCGCGGACGGCAGATGGTGGCGGCCGCGCGGGACCGCGGACGGCACGAGCCGCGCCTGGTGGGCCGCCGGGCGACGGCGCCGACGAGCGCGCCCCGGTTCGCCCCGGAGGTCGGCGCGTGGGCGCTGCCGCTGCCGACGATCGATCCGCAGATCGTGCGCCGCTCGGCGAGGGCGCTGGAGCGCTACGGGCCCGACTTCCGCTACCGCCACTACGCGGCCGTACGCAGCCTGCCCGCCGCGGTGGGCGGGGTCGCGGCCGTCGGCGCGCTCTTCGCGGCCGCCCAGGTGCCACCCGCCCGGCGCTGGTTGTCCGACCGGCTCAAGCCCGGTGAGGGGCCGAGTGCCGAGAAGCGGGCGAAGAGCTGGTTCTCCGTGCGGTTCGTGGGCGAGGGCGGTGGCCGCCGTGTGTTCACGGAGGTCTCGGGCGGCGATCCCGGCTACGACGAGACGGCGAAGATGTTCGCCGAGGCGGCGCTCTCCCTCGCCTTCGACGACCTCCCGCCGACGGCCGGCCAGGTCACCACCGCGGTGGCCATGGGCGACGCCCTCATCGAACGGCTGCGCGGGGCCGGGATCACCTTCCGTGTCGCCGCGTCCCGCTGACCGTCCCTACATCGGCCAGACCACCAACGTGTAGATCATCCCGCCGATCCAACCGAGCCCCGCCAGCAGGGCGAGAACCAGCGCGGCGGTCACGGCACGCTCGACGGGCCGGTTGGGGTCGGCCAGAGGCTTGGGAGCACGGTGCGTCGTCATGCGCCCAAGCCTGCCGATCATGACGGGGCGGCCACATCCGTACGGATACTCAGACGTGGTACTCAGGCGCGGTACTCGGACGCGGTACTCGGACGTGCCCTCTCAGTCCGCGGCGGTCACTTCGGCGGCGTCGGTGGGCGGCCAGTCCCCCAGCGCGGTCTCGACCCGGTCCCGTACCGCGGGGTCGTGCGCGGCCTCGGCGAGCCGGACGGCCAGCGGGCCGATCTGCCACCCGACGTGAGGGTCGTAGAACGGCGGGGGCCCTGCGGCGTTGTGGGCGAGTTTGGCGACCAGTTCCGCGAGCCGGTGCAGCAGGTCCTCCTCCGTGAGCCGGCCCCCCGGGGCGAACTCCCGCTTGCGGACCAGGCTCAGCACCTCACTCCCCCGGCTCCACGCGTCGCGGTCGTCCGCCAGCCGCAGCGCCGCGTCGATCTCCGGTGTCCGGCCCGGGCCTTCCGCGGCGGCTTCGAGCACGCGGGCCGCCCAGAACAAGGGGTAGCGCTGACGCTCGAACAGGGAGCGTCCCCAACTCCACGTGGGGTCCGCGGCGCCCTGTCCGGCAGAGGGAAGCCGCCCGCGCGTCGCTTCCCGCAGTGCCTTCCTGCACAGCGCATCTGCCGTGCGGGTCGTTTCCGGGAGGCGGTACTTCGGGGTGAGGGCGAGGGTGTGGGCGCAGGCGTTGGTGAGGGTGGTGCGGTGGCCCACGGAGACGAAGACCGGCTTGGTGTCCGTCCGGGTGCGCAGGGCGCGGCCGACCTCCTCGTGGTCCGCCATCAGGGGGGTCGAGGATCCGCGCGGGGTGTCGGGGGTGTCGTACGTGAAGGTGAAGGGATTCTTGGCCACGCCGATCGTCGGAAGGCCCGTGAGGACGCCGAGGTGGGTGGCGAGGCCGAAGCGGCGGGGGTGGGCCAGGCCGTAGCCGTCGCAGACGACCAGGCCGGGCGAGCAGGGCAGGGCGTCGAGGGCGGCCAGGACGGTGGGGAGTTCGCGGAAGGCGAGCAGACCGGGGACGTAGGGGAACGAGATCCGGCCCACCGCCGTGGTCTCGGCGACGACGTCGAGGGTCGCCGCGTCCAGGACGACGGCAGCGGCCGCCACCACGTCGAGTTCGTCGACGTAGGCGACGTCGACTCCGGTCACATGGCCCGTCCCGGGCGGCGGGCCCGGCTCGTCGAGCACCACTCTCGCCCGCAGCTCGTCCTGGACGGCGCGGGCCTCCTCCTCGGTCGCGGGCCAGCCCGCGGGCACACCTACGGTCGTCATCGTGCTGACGAGCCTACGGGCTGCGGGGGTAGGCTCGCGATCATGTTCGTACTGGAGCTGACGTACACCGCCCCGCTCGATGCCGTCGACGCCGTGCTGGAGGCGCATGTGGCGTGGCTCGAAGAGCAGTACGCGAAGGGGTACTTCCTCGCTTCCGGGCGCAAGAACCCTCGCGACGGCGGGGTGATCCTCGCCGTCGCCGAGGACCGCGCCCGGATCGAGGAGGTCGCCGCGGGCGACCCGTTCGTCACCGCCGGGGTGTGCGCGTACCGCGTCACGGAGTTCGCCGCGACGAAGACGGCGCCGGCGTTGGAGCGGTACCGCGAGACCCCGGGCTGAGGCTCAGCCCTTGTTGCCCAGCGCGCGCTGCAGCTGCTGCTTGTTCATGTCCGAACGGCCCTGGATGTTGCGCCGTTTGGCCTCCTCGTAGAGCTGGTCGTAGGTGGGCCCCTGGGAGCCCTTGCCGGACCGCTGGCCGCCCCGCTTGCCGGACGACATGTCCTGGGTGGAGGTGCGGCTCGCGGTCTTCGACTCGCCGGAGCGGGCGCGTTCCTTGTTCACCGTCCGCGCGGCGATCTCCTTGGCGCGCCCGGCGCTCTCGCCCCGGTCCTGCGCGCTCTCCTTGATGTGCTCGTACTGCCGCTCCCGCTTCGGGCTCGAACCGCGTGGCATGTCCGTTCACTCCTCTCGTGCCGCTCATGCCTCTTGCTCGGGGAACGGGTACCCCGTTGCGGGCGAATGTGGCACTCCGGTTCGCCCGGTCGGCCCGCATCCGGCGGGGATCAGTTCTCCAGGCGCGCCACGCGGCCCTTCTCGCCGGCCGCCCAGCACCCCAGGTCGGCGGTGCAGTCCACCGTGTCGTACGAGCCCGTGTCGACCGTCCGCCAGGTGCGGCCGCCGTCCGTGGTCAGGTCCGTGCCGGTGGGGCCGACCGCGAGGGCGGCGGTGCGGCTGTGCGGGAGCCAGGCGACGCCGGAGCGGTAGGCGGGCGGGGGCGTGGTGGCGGGCCGCCAGGCGCGGCCGGCGTCGCCGGTGGTGGCGGCCGCCTGCGGGGAGGGCTGGTCGGCGCGGTAGTCGCCGCCGACGGCGAGTCCGTGCGTACGGTCGCGGAAGGCGAGCGCGAAGACACCGCGGGCCGGGTCTCCCGCCGGGATCGGCGTGTCGCCGGCCGTCCAGGTCAGGCCGCGGTCGGCCGAGTGCAGCACGCGCGCGTGGGCGCCGCCGCCGGTGGCCAGCCAGACGTCCCGGGAGCCGGAGGAGACCAGGCACTGGCCACTGGCCGCGAACCCGGCCTCGCCGTCCAGTGCGGCCGGCATCCCGTCGTCGGGAAGCACCTTCCAGGAGCGGCCGCCGTCGCTCGTCGACAGGATGCGGAACTTTCCGTCGACCGGGTCGCTCATCGCGAGGCCGTGGCGGCGGTCGAAGAAGGTGAGGCAGTCGTAGAAGGCTCGCGTGTCCGTGTTGCGGAAGGATTCGGTCCAGGTCGTGCCGCCGTCGTCGGTGCGGTAGAGGCGGGACGCCTCGCCCTCGCCGATGGCCAGCACCACGGCGCGCCGCGCGTCGAACGCCTCGATGTCCCGGAACTGCAACTCGGAGGCGCCCGGCGGTGAGACGTTCCGCCAGCTCTTCCCGGCGTCCGTGGTGCGCAGCACGGTGCCCTGGGTTCCGGCCACCCAGGCGGTGTTCCGGCCGACGGCCGCGAGCCCGCGGAACCGCACGTCCGGGGTGCCGCTGTCCTTGAGGGCCCAGTGCGGGGTGCCGTGTGAGGGGAGGCCCCCGTGCGGGGTGCGCTGCCCTGGCGTCTGCACGTGCGCCTGCGCCTGCGCGGGTACGGCGGTCAGGGCGGCCAGTGCCGCCGCACAGGCCACTGCCGCGGCCACCGCCCGGGCCGTACGCCCCGCCCCTCGCCCCGCCCCTCGTCCGGTCCCGCGTTCCGTCCGTGTCACCTGTCTCGTGCGTCGCGTGTTCCCCAAGCGCCTCATGGCGGGCGAAGCTAGCCGACCACCCATGAGCCGTCCAGATGACCTCGTCCGGGCCGTCCCGAGGTGTCCCCGATCGCCCCAAGTGCCCTTTCCTGCATGGGAGGAGAGTTGCGCCACTCCTGTGAATGAACGCGGTGACCGAGGTCACTCGACTTTCTGTACACGGATTGGCCGATTCCGTCGTCTCTTCCCATGCCCGGCCTCATCCGCCCGGAAGGTCTGTCCAGCCGTCACCAAGGGAGCAAGGCGTTGTCCACCGTCATCGAGCAGCCCGTAGAGGCCCGCCTCGTCGCCGCCGCGCCGCGGATGCCGAGCATTCCCGCCACCCTGCACTACGACCGCCGTGACCCGTTCGCCGTCCGCATGACCTTCCCCGCCCCGGCCACCCTGGAGGGCGTGGAGGTCTGCTGGACGTTCGCCCGCGACCTGCTCGCCGCCGGCCTGCAGGATGCCGAGGGCCACGGCGACGTCCGCGTCCGCCCGTACGGGTACGACCGTACGGTCCTGGAGTTCCACGCCCCCGAGGGCACCGCGATCGTCCACGTCCGCTCGGGCGAGATACGCCGCTTCCTGGACGCCACGGGTGAGCTGGTGCCGGCCGGCCTGGAACACCTCCAGCTCGACCTGGACCACGACCTGGCGGAGCTGATGCGGGACGCCTGAGAGGGGCAGGTCGGCGAGCCGGTCGGGCGCCTAACGCCCCGCGCCGAGCAGCGTGTTCAGCTCGCCGTAGTCGAACGCGTCGGTCAGTGTTTCGTACGTCCCCGCCTCCAGCAGCTCCCGCGCGGCGCGACGGACGAGGGCGTGGGCGGCCTGGGCGATGGCCGATCCGGCGCTCACGCGCGCGACACCCAGGCCGGCCAGTTCGGCGACGGGGAGTGCGCCGGGGCCGACCAGCACGTTCAGCGGTCCGTCCACGCCGTCCACGAGGAGCTTGACGGTCTCCCGGTCGACGGCTCCGGGGACGAAGATCCCGTCGGCGCCCGCGGCGCGGAAGGCGGCGGCCCGCTCCAGGGTGAGGTCCACTCCCCCGGCATCCGCCAGGAAGGTGTCGATCCGGGCGTTGACGAACAACGGCACGCCCTCGGCGTCGGCGGCCTCACGAGCGGCGGCGATCCGCTCGGCCTGCTCGGCGACCGCCCGCAGCGGCCCCGCCCCGCCCTCGTACAGTGCGTCCTCGATGTTGATACCGACGGCACCCGCGGCGAGCACCGCGCGGACCGTGTCGGCGACTCCGGCCGGGTCCGAGGCGTAGCCGGCCTCGATGTCCGCGCTCACCGGGACACGGACCGCGGCGGCGATGGCCGCGACCGCCGCCACGGCCCGGTCGCGCTCCAGCCGGTCGCCGTCGGCCGCGCCGAGGGCCCAGGCGACCCCGGCGCTCGTGCTGGCCACGGCGGCCGCCCCCGCGTCCTCGACGATGCGGGCACCCGCGGTGTCCCAGGCGTTCGGCAGCACCAGGGGCCGCCCCGGGACATGCAGGGCGTGGAAGGCGAGGGCGCGGTCACGGACGGGGTTCTCGTTCGTGGAGCTGGTCGTCATGCGGATCACTCAAGCACCGGGCGTGGGCGGGAGCTGGCGGAAATCCGACATCAGCGTGCGGGCCCGCGACCGGTCCCGCGTAATTCCGTTGACAGCCCTTCAGATCCTTCCTACGGTGTACAACGGTTCTGTTGCCGTCGATTGGAGAAGGACGTTGCTCGTCTGAGGTCCTGAGACACCGCTCCACACCCGTGAGGTGTGGACGCCGCGTGCGACCTCGGCATCCGAGCCGTCCTTGACGGAGCAGGGCTTCTCTCATGTTCCCTCGGCTCCTCGTCCGGCCTTCGTGAGTGGTCGCCACCCCGGTGTCTCGACACGCGTTGCTCCCCGACCGCATCCAGCAACCGCGAGGCCCGTATGCATAGTTCCATCGCCTGTACCTCCCTCTCGTTCACCTGGTCCGACGGCACGCCCGTCTTCGAGGACCTCGACGTCGCCTTCGCCCCCGGCAGGACCGGACTTGTCGGCGTCAACGGCTCCGGGAAATCAACCCTGTTGAAGCTGATCGCCGGGGAACTCACCCCCGCCGACGGCACCGTCATCCGCGTGGCGGGCGAGGTGGGTTACCTCCCGCAGAACGTCACGCTCGACACGGCGCTGCGCGTCGACGAGGCCCTCGGTATCGCCGCCCAGCGGGCCGCGCTGCACGCCATCGAGGCGGGCGACGTGACCGAGGCCCACTTCGAGACCGTGGGCGACGACTGGGACGTGGAGGAGCGCGCCCTGGCCACGCTGGGCGAACTCGGGCTCGGTCACGTCGAGTTGGACCGTACGGTCGGCGAGGTGTCGGGGGGCGAGTCCGTCCTGCTCCGGCTCGCCGCGCTGCTGCTGCGCCGGCCGGACGTCCTGCTGCTCGACGAGCCCACCAACAACCTCGATGTGTACGCGCGCCGGCGGCTGTACGCGGCGGTGGCGTCCTGGCCGGGTGTGATGGTCGTGGTCAGCCACGACCGCGAACTCCTCGACCTGGTCGACCAGATCGCCGATCTGCACTCGGGTGAGATCACCTGGTACGGCGGCAACTTCTCCGCCTACGAGGAGGCGCTCGCCGCCGAGCAGGAGGCGGCGGAGCGCATGGTGCGGGTCGCCGAGGCCGACTTCCGCAAGCAGAAGCGCGAACTGGTCGACGCTCAGGTCAAGTTGGCCCGCCGTAAGCGGTACGGGCAGAAGATGTGGGACAGCAAGCGCGAGCCGAAGATCGTCATGGGGGCACGCAAGCGCGCGGCCCAGGAGTCCGCGGGCAAGCACCGCATCATGCACGAGGAGAAGCTCGCCGAGGCCAGGGAACGGCTCGACGAGGCGGTGGAGGCCGTACGGGACGACGACGAGATCCGTATCGACCTGCCCTACACCGCCGTACCGCCGGGCCGTACCGTCCTCACCCTCCTGGACCTGGAGTTGGCGTACGGGGCCCGGGTGGCCGGAGGGCTCGACCTGCGCGGGCCGGAGCGGGTCGCGCTGATCGGCCGCAACGGCGCGGGCAAGACGACGCTGCTGCGCACGATCGCCGGGGAGCTGGCGCCGGTGTCGGGCGAGGCGCGGGCGCACG
This sequence comes from Streptomyces sp. NPDC043427, assembly GCF_056436655.1. Classification (NCBI taxonomy): domain Bacteria; kingdom Bacillati; phylum Actinomycetota; class Actinomycetes; order Kitasatosporales; family Streptomycetaceae; genus Streptomyces; species Streptomyces sp. NPDC043427. Next base: position 112,707 of record NZ_JBWKCC010000021.1, read on the forward strand.
TACCGCTGCGGTTCCTGCCACAACGGCTCGACGTCCTCGACGACGAGCTGACCGTCGCCGAGAACGTGGCCCGGTTCGCTCCGGGTGCCACCAACAACCGGGTCCGGGCACGGCTGGCCCGCTTCCTGTTCCGGGGCGCCCGTGCCGACCAGCGGGCGGCGACCCTCTCCGGCGGCGAACGCTTCCGGGCCGCACTGGCCGCGCTGATGCTCGCCGAGCCCGCGCCGCAACTGCTGATGCTGGACGAGCCGACGAACAACCTCGACATGGCGAGCGTGCGCCAGCTCACCACGGCCCTGGAGTCGTACGAGGGAACACTGATCGTGGCCAGCCACGACCTCCCCTTCCTGCAATCGATCGGCATCACCCGCTGGCTGCTCCTGGACGGCGAACTCATCCACACCACACCGGAGGCGGTGGGGCAAGCGGGGCCGGCGGGCTCCTGAGAGGAGGGTGCCTCTGACGGCGGAGCGGGCAGGCTCCAGGGGAGGAGGCCTCTGACGGCGGAGCGGGCAGGCTCCTGAGGACGGGTCGGGGCGCTGGGCGCCGGCTCGTGGGGGCGGCTCCGGCGGCCGGGTGGTGGGTCTGCGGAGCGTCTCAGGAGGGGCACGGGCCGGTGGGTGGGGTTTTGTGGGGGCGGACCGGCGCTGCATGATGGCCTGTCGGTGCCGCTTCAGGGGCGCCGACACCCTCAGCCGATTCGGAGACCTGGACGTGCCCAGCAAGAAGGCCCTCATCCGCCGCCCCAGCCCGCGCCTCGCCGAAGGCCTGGTGACGCACATCGCGCGGGAGAAGGTCGACGCCGGGCTCGCCCTGGAGCAGTGGGAGGCCTACACGGAGGCGCTGCGCACCCACGGCTGGGAGACGATCGAGGTGGACCCGGCCGACGACTTCCCCGACTCCGTGTTCGTCGAGGACACGGTGGTCATGTACAAGAACGTCGCCCTGATAGCGCGGCCCGGCGCCGAGTCGCGGCGCGAGGAGACCGCCGGGGTCGAGGAGGCCGTGGCCCGCCTCGGCTGCTCGGTGAACTGGATCTGGGAGCCGGGCACGCTGGACGGCGGCGACGTGCTGAAGGTCGGCGACACGATCTACGTCGGCCGGGGCGGTCGCACCAACGCGGCCGGCGTCCAGCAGCTGCGCGCCGCCTTCGAACCGCTGGGCGCGCGGGTCGTCGCCGTGCCGGTGAGCAAGGTGCTGCACCTGAAGTCGGCGGTCACCGCACTGCCCGACGGGACGGTGATCGGCCACATCCCGAAGGTGGACCGGCCCGCGCTGTTCCCGCGCTTCCTGTCGGTGCCCGAGGAGGCCGGCGGCCACGTCGTACTGCTCGGCGGCGACAAGCTGCTCATGGCGGCGAGCGCGCCCAAGACGGCCGACCTGCTCGCGGATCTCGGATTCGAGCCGGTCGTGGTGGACATCAGCGAGTTCGAGAAGCTCGAGGGCTGTGTGACATGCCTCTCGGTACGATTGCGGGAGCTGTACGCCTGACGGGTGGACGCCCCACGCCTTCAGCCCTGGGACCTGCGCGTCCCGGGGCTGTTTTCATGCTCACGCCACCTTTCGGGTGACCTGCGGCACACCTGCTGATCAGCGCTCTTTACGACGCCCTTAACCTACGGCTTCGTAACCTACGGGTTCGTAGCCTACGATCCCGTAAGTTCCCGCGCCCCCAGCCGGGTTTGTTCCGCTCTGCTAGACGTCCCCCTGGAGTACCACGTGACGATCGCCACCCCTCACCTTGGCAGCCCCGCCGTCTGGACCGACGCCAAACTGCTGTACGCGCTGGAGGAAGTGGTCGAGAACGAACTCAATCGGCATCTGAAGGTCACCAAGGACTGGATGCCGCACGAGTACGTGCCGTGGAGCGACGCCCGCAACTTCCCCGGCTTCTTCGAGGACGGCGAGGCCTGGGACAAGGAGCAGTCCAAGGTCACCGAGATCGGCCGTATCGCCCTCGTCGTGAACCTGCTCACCGAGGACAACCTCCCCAGCTACCACCACGAGATCGCCAGCCTCTTCGGCCGTGACGGCGCCTGGGGCACCTGGGTGCACCGCTGGACCGCGGAGGAGGGCCGGCACGGCATCGTGATGCGCGACTACCTGCTCGCCTCGCGCGCGGTGGACCCGGACAAGCTGGAGCAGTTCCGCATGTCCCACATGAGCGAGGGCTTCGAGTCCGACAACCGCCACTCGATGCTGCACTCGATCGCCTACGTCTCCTTCCAGGAGCTGGCGACCCGCATCTCCCACCGCAACACTGGCCACCAGTCCGGCGACCCGGTCTGCGACCGCATGCTGGCGCGCATCGCGACCGACGAGAACCTGCACATGGTGTTCTACCGGAACCTGCTGAAGGCCGCCTTCGAGCTCGCCCCCGACCTCACCATGCAGGCGGTGCGGGACGTCGTCGTGAACTTCCGCATGCCCGGCCACGGCATCCCCGGCTTCGAGCGGGCCGCCGCGCAGATGGCGATCGGCGAGGTCTACAACCTGCGCATCCACCACGACGACGTGCTCCAGCCCGTCCTGCGCTTCCTGAAGGTCTTGGAGATCGACGGTCTCGGCCCCGAGGGGCGGCAGGCGCAGGAGGAGCTCGGTCTGTTCATGGGCGGTCTGGACGCGGAGGCCCTGAAGTTCGACGAGAAGCTGGCCGCGCGCAAGGCGCGGATGGCGGCACGCGCCGGCGCGTGATCGCTCCGCTCGCGGCGAGCGAGCGGACGGACAGGCGGACGGACCGTCAGACAGACGGACGTGCAGCCGCAGTTCGCGAGTGACGCGGGCCGCGGGCCACGGGCGGGCCGCGGCTCAGTGTGAGGTGCGCCGGAGTTGCAGGCGCTCCTTCTCGGAGAGGCCGCCCCAGACTCCGAAACGCTCGTCGTTGGCCAGGGCGTACTCGAGGCAGGCGGGGCGGATCTCGCACATGCCGCAGATGAGCTTCGCCTCGCGCACCGAGCTGCCCGGCTCGGGAAAGAAGAAGTCCGCCCCGGTCTGCGCGCACAGGGCCTCGGCCTGCCAGGCGGGGGCGGTCGGGGTGATCGGGGTGATCGTGTCGATGTGCATGGTCGAAATCGTGCCCGGCGCCGAAAAACGTTCGATCAACGCGGGATCAACGCCGTCGTCCCGGTGTTTCGCTCGCGGGCTCCTGCGGTCGCTCGATGATGCCTTTGCCCTACCGGCCGGCGCACGGCGGCGCGCGGGGACGGATCGCGGACGGCGGGAAGCCCGCCGTGACGGAGGGCGCCTCCGGCGCGTGGCCGCACTCCGGCGGCGATTGTCAGTGGGCGGTGCGAGACTCGGCAGTGCTGCGGAATTCGGCAGTGCAGGCAACGGGACCCTTCCGAGGAGGGCGAAGATGCTCACCACCCGTTTCGTCAACGGCGCCCCGAACTGGATCGACGTCGGCACCTCCGACATCGAGGGCGCGACCGCCTTCTACAACGCCCTCTTCGGCTGGCAGTTCCAGTCGGCGGGGCCCGAGGCCGGCGGCTACGGCTTCTTCCAGTTGCACGGGAAGACCGTGGCGGGCGGCATGCAGACCGCCCCGGACCAGGGCCCGCCGTCCTGGACGGTGTACTTCCAGACCCCGGACGCGGAAGCCACCGCCAAGGCCGCCGAGCAGGCGCACGGCAGGGTGCTCATGCCTCCGATGGACGTGATGGGCCAGGGCACCATGGCGATCCTCGCCGACCAGGCGGGCGTGCCCTTCGGCATCTGGCAGCCGGCGCAGACCAAGGGCGTGGACGTGGCGGGCGATCCCGGCTCCCTGTGCTGGGTCGAGCTCTACACGCCGGACATCGCGGCCGCGGCCGCCTTCTACAACACCGTGCTGGGCCTGGAGACCTCCGCCGTCCCCTTCCCCGGCGGCACCTACACCTGCCTCAATCCCGCCGGTGCCGGGGAGGACGCCATGTTCGGCGGCCTCGTCCCCCTGGCCGACGACCCGACGGAGGCGGCCTCCGGCCCGTACTGGCTGCCGTACTTCGAGGTCACCGGCCCGGACGTGATCGCCGGCAAGACCCAGGCCCTGGACGGCACGGTCCGCATGCCCCCGACGGACATGGAGGGCGTCGGCACGATCACCAAGCTCACCGACCCTTACGGCGCCCGCTTCGCGGCGATCAAGAGCGCGCCACAGCAGGGCTGAGGGACGGGGCGAGGCGCTCGCCTGTGCGAGGGCCGGGGGCGGCGGGAGGAGGCGCCCAGGGCCCTCTGAGCGACGGTGAGCACGGGGTTGGGCCGATCTTGACGAGCGTGCCGCAGCGAAGACGCAGGGTGCCGCGCGCCCGCAGGCGGTACGAACTGGAATCAGCGCCGACGACACACCCGCCGACGGCCAGGCACAGTCCCGAGAGCGCTCCGCCACCAGCCCGGGGTGACGGCACCGGCCTCACGTCCGCCGCGCTGCGGCTACGCCGAGGCGCGGCGCACCAGCGTCGTCGGCAGAACCACGCCCGCCGGCATGCCGACCGCACCCGCCGACGCCTCGCCCGTACGCCCCGATGCTTGGCCCACACCCGCCGGCACCTCACCCGTGGGCGCCGATACCGCACCCCCACCCGCCGACGCCTCGCCCGTACACCGCGAGCCCTGGCCCGTCGGCACGGCACCCGCACGCCCCGACACCTCGCCCGTACCCACCGACCCCTCGTCCAGAAGGCCGCTCGCACCCGCATCCGCACCCAGCGCGTGCCCGCCCCCGCCACTGAGGCGGCGCAACAACAGGCGGGCCATCAGGCGGCCCGCCTCCTCGATGTCCTGGCGGATGGTGGTCAGGGGCGGGTCGGTCTGTTCGGCGACGGCGAGCATGTCGTCGAAGCCGATGACGGCCACGTCGTCGGGCACGCGGCGCCCGTGTTCGCGCAGGACGCGCAGGGCGCCCGCGGCGGTGAGGTCGTTGGCGGCGAACACGGCGTCCAGGTCGGGGCAGCGGTCGAGGAGTTCACGCATCGCGCGCTCCCCACCGGCCGGGGTGAAGTCACCATCGGCGACGAGCCGCGGGTCGGCGTCGGGCAGCACGTCCCGGTAGCCGTCGAGCCGGTCCACCGCGGACGTCTGGTCGAGCGCCCCGGTGATGTGCGCGACGCGCCCGCGGCCGAGGCCGAGGAGGTGGCGCACGGCCTCGCGGGCGCCGCCGCGGTTGTCGCTGTCGACGTAGGTCACCCCTCCCCCGCTGCCGTCGCTCCAGCCGGGTCGCCCGCCGAACACGGTCGGCACCCCCGCGCCCTGGATCAGTCCGGGCAGCGGGTCGTCGAGGTGGAGGGAGAACACGAGGGCACCATCGACGTGGCCACCGGCGAGGTAGCGGCCGACGCGGGCGTGGTCGTCGCGCCCCTCGGTCAGCAGCAGCACGAGTTGGTTGTCGTGGGCCGTCAACTCCTTGCTGATCCCGCGCAGTTGCAGCGCGAAGAAGGGGTCGGCGAAGACGCGGGTCTCCGGTTCGGCGATGACGACGGCCACGGCGTCGTGCCGCCTCGTCACCAGACTGCGGGCGGCCTGGTTGGGGACGTACCCGAGCTCTTCCACCGCCCGCCGGACGCGCTGGACGAGAGGCTCCCTGACGCCGTCCCCACCGTTGACCACCCGGGACACGGTGGCTCGCGACACGCCCGCCCGCGCGGCCACGGCCTCCAGGGTGGGTCGCGGGGCTGTGTCGGTCACTTCGGGGCTCCTCATCGATGGGTGCGGATCAGGATAACTCTGGCAACGCGGGTGAGGTGAGAGCGCTCTCCGAGCATCGAAATCCGGTTGCGCGCGGGGCCGGACGCCCTGAGGATCACCGTATGACCATGCGAAAGGCTCATGGCCGCTGACCGCCGCCTCGCCCCGTACGCCCGCCTTCCCCGCGCCCACCACGGCCGGACCGTCCTGCACAGCACGGTCGACGCGTTCGGGCGAGCGCATTGGCTGCTGCGCGGGACGCCTGTCCTGGCCGACCTGTACGACGCGGTGGTCGTCACGGTCGACGACGACGGATCGCAGGAGACGCACCTCAGCTCCGTACGCGCGCGCTTCCCGCTGATCGACGCGCTGCCCGACGGCGGCTTCGTCGTCGCGGACGCGCGCAGCCGCGCCGACGCTGATCAGGTGCAGGTCTTCGACGCGTTGGGCCGTCCGACGTGGGGCTTCACGGTCGGCGACGCCGTCGAGCACCTGCTGACCGACGAGTCGGGCGACCTCTGGGTGGGCCACTTCGACGAGGGCGTCATCACCGACCCGCTCAGCGAGCCGGGCGTCCGGCGCTGGAGCAGCACGGGCACACCGGTGTGGCAGTACGGTCCACCGCCCGGGACCGGCGGGTGCCTGTGCTGCTACGCCCTCAACGTGGACCGGCGCGCGACCTGGGTGTATCCGTACACGGACTTCCCGCTGGTGGAGGTGCGCGACGGCCGACCCGCGCAGGTGCGCAGCACCCCGGTCGACGGGGCGTCCGGCGTGGCCGTGCACGGCGAGCGTGTCGCCTTCTACGGCGGGTACGGGGAGGACGGCGACCGGCTCGTCCTCGGCAAGCTGACCGACTCGGCGGTCGAGCCCGAGGAGGAGGTCCGTGTGCTGCGCCCCGACGGCAGCCGATCGGACGGCAGGAGACGGGTCGTCAGCCGGGGATCACGCCTCTACGTCCAGGAGGAGCCCTTCACCGAGTGGGCCCTCCTCGACATCGGTTGAGGCCGACGCGCCCTCTCAGTGCTCGTGTGTGCCATGTGGACCGTGCGGCTCGTACCCCGGGATGGTTCCGTCCGGCTTCTTCACCAGGAACAGGCCCACCATCCCCATGTCGGAGTGGCTCTGCACATGGCAGTGGTACATCCACGCCCCGGCGCCCACCCCCTCCCCCGCGATCACCTGGAAGCCGAAGGAGTCCGCCGGGCCGACGATCTTGTTGTCGACCACCTGGCTGGGGTCGTCGGGGCCGGTGAGCAGGCCCGTGCGGTTGTCGGCCCAGCGGTGACCGTGCAGATGGAAGGTGTGGTAGTACTCACCGTGCGTGATCATCACGAACTCGACGCGGTCGCCCACGGTGGCCTCGAAGTTCGGGCCGGAGTGCGCGGGCCTGTTGTTGATCGTCATGTCGTTGAAGACGACGGTGTGGGTGCGGTCGGGCAGGACGTCGCCCTTGCGGCGGACGATCACCGGGCCGTAGAGGCCCTTGCGGATGCCGCCCGTTCCGTGTTCCGTGCCGACGACGTGGTCGTGGTAGTGCCAGTAGCCCGCGCTGCCCGCCCGCCAGGTGCCGTCCGCGCGTCGGCCGGGGGCGTGGGTGCGCCACGTGTAGGTGCGGGTGCCGCCGGGTGCGACGTCGCTCTTGTTCAGCTTCGTGCCGTCGCTGGAGATCTCGTAGTCCAGGCCGTGGACATGCAGACTCGCGGCCACGTCCATCGTGTTCTCGACCTCGATGTGCAGGGTGTCACCCTCGTTGAGCTCGATCAGCGGCCCTGGGACCGTGGCCGCGCCCTTCTCGAGGCCGTACCCCATCTGCCCGTCGGGGAGCTTCTCGGCGTACAGCTTGAGGTGCCTGACCGCACCCCCGGCCGGTGCGGTCCGGGCCGGTGCGGCGGCGCTCACGGCCTCGGAACTCAGGGACAGCGATGTCGCTGCGACCGCCCCACCCAGCAGCACCCGCCGGTTGAACCCGCGTCTGTCCATGCGGAACTCCCCACCCTGGTACGGATTTCGCGGAGACGGACCTGTGATGAACCTGTGAGACCGTACCGGCCCCACGGCCGTTTCTCCACTCCCTGGACAAAGTTCGTGCCATTCCAGCTATAGGTATTGGCGCGCCGGTCCTTGGGGTCTAGCTTCCTTGGCGCTGCCGCTGTGACCGAGGAGGTGCCCATGCACTTACGAGGGTTGAGCACGACAAGCGCGAGAAGACGGGCCTGGGTGACGGCCCTGACCAGCGGGGTCCTCGCCGCCGGACTGGTGTCCGGCCCGCCCGCCGGGGCACTCCCGGCGCCGGACCCGTCCGGGACAACGATGTCCGTAGAGTCGCCACCGGGCGGCGCGAACGTACGGGTGCTGATCTTCCACGGCTCCGCCGCGGCCGGGGACGAGTCGCCGGTCGTGAACGCCGGTATCGAGACGATCGAGCGGATCGGCCTGTCCGGCCCGGAGAACCAGCGCTTCGACGTGGCGGCCACGGACGACGCCTCGGTCTTCACCGACGACACGGAGTTGGGCCGCTACAACGCCATCGTGTTCCTCACCGGCGGTGGCGATGTCCTCGACCCCGAGCAGGAGGCCGGCCTGGAGGCGTACATGGAGGCGGGCGGCGGTTTCGTCGGCATCCATGACGCGGCCCGAGCGGAACCGTACTCGGACTGGTTCACCGGACTCGTCGGCGCCCGCCCGGCCGCCTCCAGCCCGACGGCCGTGCAACGGGCGACCGTTGAGGTCGGCGACCGACGGCATCCGGCCACCAGGGACCTCCCGGTGCAGTGGAAGCGGCCCGACCAGTGGTTCAACTGGGTGAAGAACCCGTCGGGCGACGTGCACACCGTCGCCCGGGTCCGCGAGTCGACGTACCAGCCGGGCACGAGCAAGAACGGCTGGGACCACCCGGTCAGTTGGTGCCGGGACTACGACGGCGGCCGCTCCTTCTACACCGGCATGGGCGGCACGGTGTCGTCCTACGACGAGACCGAGTTCCGTCAGCATCTGCGCGGCGCCCTGCTGTGGACCACCCGGCTCGTGCGGGCCGACTGCAAGGCGACGATCACCGGCAACTACAAGGCGGAGCGGCTCACCCCTCCCAACCAGCCGGGGCTGAACGACCAGATCGGCGAGCCGCACGGCCTGGTCACCGCACCCGACGGGCGCGTGTTCTCCATCGGCCGGGGTGGCGCCGACTCCTCGCAGCCCGTGATCACCGACTGGAACAACCCCGACGTCGGCAAGGGCAAGGGCCAGGTCCACGTCTACGACCCGAAGACCAAGAAGGTGACTCTGGCAGGCGAGTTGACCGTCTTCGGCAACAAGGGCGGCGGCGACGAGCTGGTCAAGGTCGAGGAGGGCCTGCTCGGCATCGAGCTCGACCCGCGGTTCGAGCAGAACGGCTGGGTGTACCTGCACTACACCCCGCACGCGCGGATCAACCGCGACACCCGTATGGCCGAGCGGCGCGTCTCCCGCTTCACGCTCGACCCCGCGACGAACAAGCTCGACCTCGGCAGCGAGAAGGTACTGCTCAAGTGGCCGGTTCAGGTTCACAGTTGCTGCCATGCGGGCGGCGGGATGGCCTGGGACTCGAAGGGCAACCTGTACATCGCGACCGGCGACAACAACTCCAGCCGCTTCAGCGACGGTTACTCCGGCAACAACCCCGAACCGAACTACAAGGGCGTCTCGTTCGCCGACGCGCGCCGCACCGCCGGCAACACCAACAACCTCAACGGCAAGATCCTGCGCATCCACCCGGAGCCCGACGGCACCTACACCCTCCCGGAGGGCAATCTCTTCACCGGCAGGGAGACCGCCGAGGGCGGTGGCAAGACCCGCGGCGAGATCTACGTCATGGGCGTCCGCAACCCCGCGCGGATCTCCGTCGACAAGAAGACGGACGTCCTGTACGCGGGCTGGGTCGGCCCGGACGCGAGCGCGCCGTCGACGACCTGGGGCCCGGCGAAGTACGACACCTTCGCGGTCATCACCAAGGCGAGCAACCGGGGCTGGCCGTACTGCATGGGCAACAAGCAGCCCTACCGGGACCGGAACCTGCCGGATCCGTCGAAGCCGCTGGGCTGGTACGACTGCGACCACCCGAAGAACGAGTCGCCGAACAACGACGGCCTGGTCGACCTCCCGCCGGTCACGGGCAACAACATCTGGTACTCCCCGCAGGGCGGCGCCCCGGACTACCCGCGCGACGCCGGCGGCGTCCCCTCCTACAAGCAGGAGGAAGCCACCTATCTGCTGCCGTGGCTCAAGGGCGGTGGACAGGCCGCCATGAACGGGCCCGTCTACCGCTACGACACGACAGCCGCCGGTGCGTCCGCGTGGCCCGCGTACTGGGACGGCAAGTGGTTCGTCGGCGACTTCTACGACGCCGACCAGCCGCGCAACGCCGTGCTCACCGACCCGAGAACACAGGGCGACGGCGGCCTGCCGGTGCACGCGGAATCACTGAAGAAGATCGTGCCGATCGGCAACGACGGCATCAAGAACCTCATGGACTGGAAGTTCGGCCCGGACGGCACCCTGTACGTCCTCGACTACGGCCGAGGCTTCTTCACGTCGGACGCCAAGTCGGCGCTGTGGCGGGTGACTTATCAGGGCGGCGGGGCGACACCAGCGGCCGCCCAACTGGCGAGGGGGATCCAGTGAGACGCCAACGCGCAGTCTGGTCGACTCTGTTGGCCGTTCTGCTCATGACGCTCGGCATGCAGGCGACGACGCCGGCCGCAGCGGATCAGCCGGCCGCCGCGCAGGTGCTCACCTGGACCGCGGGGGACGACATCACCAAGTACACCTCGGCCCCCACGACAGCGGTGGCGGGCAGGGCAACGATCGTCTTCGAGAACAGCACGGCGACCGGCAACACCACCGGCATGCCGCACACGTTGACGTTCGAGACCTCCGACCCCGAGTTCAACGACGACGTCCAGCTCAACATCCTCGCGAACCCGAACGACGACCAGGGCGGCCGCCACACGGCCGAGGTCACCCTCACCCCGGGCCGCTACTTCTACCACTGCACGATCCCGGGCCACGGGCAGATGCAGGGCATCCTGGTGGTGACCGAGGGCGGCGGTGAGGACACCACGGCGCCCGAGGCCACGGCGAAGGTGACCGGGACGCAGAACGCGCAGGGCGCGTACATCGGGTCGGCGAGCGTGAGCGTCGCGGCCACCGACGAGGGCGGGTCGGGGGTCGACAGGATCCAGTACGCCCTCGGCACCGCCGGCGACTGGCTGCCGTACACCGCACCCGTCGTCGTCGACCAGGCCGGCGGCCACCAGGTCCGCTACCGGGCCTTCGACAAGGCCGGCAACGTGTCGGCGGAGAAGAGCGTCGCGTTCACCGTGGTCGCGCCGCCGACAGGCGACACGGCGCCGCCGGAGACCTCGGCGACGGTGAGCGGGGAGCGGAACGCCGACGGTGCGTACATCGACATGGCGACGGTCACCGTCACGGCATCCGATGTCGGGTCCGGCGTCGACCGTATCCAGTACGCGGTCGGCACCACCGGCGACTGGCTCCCGTACACCGCGCCCGTCATGGTCCATCAGCTCGGCACCCACACCGTCCGCTACCGCGCCACCGACAAGGCGGGCAACGTCTCGCCCGAGAAGAGCGTCCAGTTCACGGTGGTCTCCGCGCCGCCGCGGGACACCACTCCCCCGGTGACGGGCGCGACCCTCGACGGTACGCGCAACTCCGACGGGGCGTACGTGGGGAAGGCCCGGGTCACCGTCAACGCGACCGACACGGGTGGCTCCGGGATCGCGCGCGTCGAGTACTCGCTCGACGGCGGGCCCTACCTGGCGTACACCGCGACCGTGGTGGTCGACCGGGTGGGTGCGCACACGGTGGCGTACCGGGCGAGCGACCAGGCCGGGAACACGTCGCAGGCGCGCACGGTGAGCTTCACGGTGGTGGCGGGCGGTGGCGTGCCCGCGCCCAACTGCCCGGAGTTCGACGAGCGGTTGACCGTGATCGTCGGCACGGTCGACTCGGGCGTACCGAACCGGGTGACCAACAACCGATGCCGGATCAACGAGTTGATCGAGGACGAGAAGGAGTGGACGTCCCACGCGCTGTTCCTGAAGCACGTGAGGACGGTCCTCGCCAGGCTCCTCGACGAAGGGGTCGTCGACCGGCGTGAGTACGAGGCCGTGCGGGAGGCCGCCGGCGCGTCCGGAATCGGCAGGCCGGGGCAGACGGAGGGCTATCGCAAGCTCTTCGACGGCAGCGCGGACTCCTTCGCCAAGTGGCAGCAGGTGGGCGGCGGTTCGTTCGCGCTGAACGCCGACGGCACGATGACCAGCGGCACCACCAGCGCGGGCCTCGGCATGCTGTGGTTCCCGCAGCGCAAGTACGGCGACTTCTCACTGAAGCTGCAGTGGCGTGACGACGCCCCGGGCACCGGTAACGCCAACTCCGGTGTGTTCGTACGCTTCCCGTGGGTTCTCGACCACCCGGAGGAGTCACGGCCGGAGTGGGTCGCCATCAAGTACGGGCACGAGGTGCAGGTGTTGGACCGGCCCGACGGCGACATGTACAAGACGGGCTCCGTATACGGCTTCGACCGGGTCGGACTCGCCGGTGCGGGCGTCACCCAGAAGGGCAGCTGGAACGACTACGAGATCCGCGTGGTCGACCAGCACTACTCGGTGTACCGCAACGGTGCGCTGATCAACGAGTTCGACAACATCGGCGGCCTGGACTTCTCCCCGCCCCGCGCGGACGATCCGGGCACGGACGGGCGGCGGTTCGCCTCCGGCTACATCGGGCTCCAGGTGCACAGCACGACGGATGTGGTCTCGTACCGGGACATCCGGATCAAGGAGCTGTAGGGGGCGCCTTCCTGGCCCGGCTCGGCTGTACCCGTCTGGGTTCGCCCGGCATCTTCGGATACTCGGGCGGGTACGGCAGATCGCCGAGCCCGTGTTCGCGTTCGTCCTTCGTCGCGAGTTCCAGCAGCGCGTCGAGGGAGTAGGCGTGGTCGTCCATGTCCGCGTGCACGTCGCCGAGTTCGGCGAAGCGCGCGGGCATGGTCGCGAGGTCGAAGTCCTGGGGGTGTGCCTCGCCGACCTCCTCCCAGCGCAGGGGCGCGGAGACGGGGGCGTGCGGGCGGGGCCGTACGGAGTAGGCGGAGGCGATGGTGCGGTCGCGGGCGGTCTGGTTGTAGTCCAGGAAGATGCGTGCGCCGCGCTCCTCCTTCCACCACTTGATGGTCACGTGCTCCGGCATCCGGCGTTCCATCTCCCGGCCCACGGCGATGGCGGCGCGCCGGACCTGGGTGAAGGTCCAGCGGGGTTCGAGCGGAACGAAGACATGCAGACCGCGGCCGCCGGAGGTCTTGGGCCAGCCGCGCAGTCCGCCGAACTCGTCGAGGACGGCGCGCAGTTCGTGGGCGGCGCGGACGGCGTCGTCGTAGTCCGTGCCGGGCTGCGGGTCGAGGTCGATGCGGAGTTCGTCGGGGCGGTCGACGTCGTCCCGGCGCACCGGCCACGGGTGGAAGGTCAGGGTGCCGTACTGGGCGGCCCACACCACGGCCGCCTCCTCCGTGGGGCACATCTCGTCGGCGCTGCGGCCGCTCGGGAAGGTGATGTGGGCGGTCGGGATCCAGTCCGGCATGTTCTTCGGCGCCCTCTTCTGGAAGAACGACTCGCCGGCGACGCCTTCGGGGTAGCGCTCCAACGTGGTGGGGCGGTCGCGCAAGGCGCGCAGGATGCCGGGGGCGACGGCCTGGTAGTACCGGGCGAGGTCCAGCTTGGTGAAGCCGCGCTCCGGGAAGAACACCTTGTCGGGACTGGACAGCCGTACCGTCCGGCCGCCCACCTCCAGCTCCACCGCGTCGCCCATGCGAGCCACGGTAGGCGTGCGGCGCACATCTCGCACACCGGGACATCAGCGAGCAGAATCGGACCATGGATCTGCCGCTCATGCCCCCCGTGAAGCCGATGCTCGCCAAGTCGGTGGCGAGGATTCCGCCGGGGATGCAGTACGAGGCCAAGTGGGACGGGTTTCGGGCGATCGTGTTCCGGGACGGGGACGAGGTGGAGCTCGGGAGCCGTACGGGGAAGCCGTTGACCAGGTATTTTCCGGAGCTGGTGGCGGCGCTGCGGGAGCGGTTGCCTGAGCGGTGTGTGGTGGACGGGGAGATCGTGATCGCGCGGGAGGGGCACCTGGACTTCGACGCGCTGACCGAGCGGATCCACCCGGCGGACTCACGGGTGCGGATGTTGGCGGAGCGGACACCGTCCTCGTTCGTGGTGTTCGATCTGCTGGCGTTGGGGGACGAGTCGTTGGTGGACGTGCCGCTGAGCGACCGGCGGGCGCTGCTGACCTGGGCGTTGGCCGACGTGACACCTCCCGTGCATGTGGCACCGGCGACGACCGACGTCGAGGTGGCGCAGGAGTGGTTCGAGCGGTACGAGGGGGCGGGCCTGGACGGGGTCATCGCCAAGCCGCTCACCGTGCGCTACCTCCAGGACGAGCGGGCCATGTTCAAGGTGAAGCACGAGCGCACGGCGGACGTCGTCGTGGCGGGGTACCGCTTCCACAAGAGCGGTCCGGTCGTGGGGTCGCTGCTGCTCGGCCTGTACGACGACCGGGGCGCGCTCCAGCACGTCGGCGTGTCGGCCGCCTTCGCCATGAAGCGGCGCGCCGAGCTGGTGGAGGAACTGGAGCCGCTGCGGATGGACGACGTGGCTGGGCATCCCTGGGCGGCCTGGTCGGACGAAGCCGCTCATGAGACGGCCCGGCTTCCCGGCGCGCCGAGCCGCTGGTCGGGACGGAAAGACCTGTCCTGGGTACCGCTCAGTCCGGAGCGGGTCGCTGAAGTGGCGTACGACCACATGGAGAACGGGGCCCGCTTCCGGCACACCGCCCGCTTCCGCCGCTGGCGTCCGGACCGGACCCCGGAGAGCTGCACGTACGCGCAGTTGGAGGAGCCGGTCCGCTACGACCTCGCGGAGATCTTCGGCGACAGCAACCGGTGACCGGGCTGATTCACGCCTGGATGATTCACGGCTGCATGAGGACCTTGATCGCGCCGTCCTTCTTCTGCTGGAACATCCGGTAGGCGTCCGGCGCCTCCGAGAGCGGCACCCGGTGGGTGGCGAAGTCGTCGACGCCGAGCGGGTCCTCGTCCGTCAGGTACGGGATGACGTCGTCGCTCCAGCGGCGCACGTTGGCCTGGCCCATGCGCAGCTGGATCTGCTTGTCGAACATGGTGAGCATCGGCAGCGGGTCGGCCATGCCGCCGTACACGCCGGACAGGGAGATCGTGCCGCCGCGGCGCACCAGATCGATGGCGGTGTGGAGGGCCGCGAGCCGGTCGACGCTGAAGCGTTCGGCGAAGGGGCCGCTCAGCTTCCGCGGCAGAATCGCAGACGCCTGCTGGGCGAGCTTGGCGGCCGCGCTGCCGTGCGCCTCGGTGCCGACCGCGTCGATGACGGCGTCGGGGCCACGGCCGTCGGTCTGGTCGCGGATCGCCTCGACCAGCTCCTTCTCGTGGTCGAAGCTCCGGAGGTCGTACGTCTCCACGCCTCGCTCGTGGGCCCGGCGCAGCCGCTCGGGCACCAGGTCGACGCCGAACACCCGCCCGGCGCCACGGACCTGGGCGATCCGGCAGGCCATCTCGCCGATGGGGCCGAGACCGAGGACGGCGATGCTGCCGCCCTCGGGGATGTCGGCGTAGGCGACGGCCTGCCAGGCGGTGGGCAGGACGTCGGAGAGGTAGACGAACCGGTCGTCGGGCGGCCCTTCGGGGACCTTGATCGGCCCGTACTGCGCCTGCGGGACCCGCAGGTACTCGGCCTGGGCGCCCGGCACCGAGCCGTAGAGGCGGGTGTAGCCGAACAGGGCGGCGCCCATGTGCTCGCTGGTCACCTGGGTGGTCTCGCACTGCGTGGGCAGCCCGGTGAGACACATCCAGCAGTTGCCGCAGGCGATCTGGAACGGCACGACCACACGGTCACCCGCCTGGAGGTCGGGCACTCCGGCGCCGACCTCCTCCACGATGCCCATGGGTTCGTGGCCGAGGATGTCGCCCGGCGTCATGAACGGGGTGAGCACCTCGTACAGGTGCAGGTCGGAGCCGCACAGCCCGGTCGAGGTGATGCGGATGACGGCGTCCGTCGGCTCCTCGATCCGCGGATCCGGCACCGTCTCCACCCGCACGTCCCGCTTGCCCTGCCAGGTCACTGCCCTCATCGCGCCGCGCTCCCTCCGTCGCGTCCGGATAATCCGTTCTCATCCGGCCTGTCCGGTTCTGCGGTCCCGCCCGGGTACCCGAACGCCCCACACCGAATCACCGTCCGCCCGGAACCACGGCACGCCCCAGCCGCCCCGTCCGCCGATCAGCCCAGGAGGCGCGCACGCATGAGATCGGTCGGACATGTGCGGCAATGAGCAGATAAGCGCACAATGATTGACACATGTGATGGGTGGCAACGGTGGGCACGAGACGCAGGGCGCGCACGCGACAGGCCGCGACGGCAGCGGCGCTGCTGTCCGCGGCCGTGACGTTCTCGCTGGTCGCGGGCTGCACCGGGAAGTCCGCCTCGCCCGACGACAGCCGGGGCACGAGCCGGAGCCGGACCACCACGCCCACCGCCACGGGCTCGGTGCTCGCCGTGAAGATCGACAACGCGAGCGCGGCCCGGCCGCACACCGGTCTGAACGCCGCGGACGTCGTCTACGCCGAGCAGGTCGAGGGCGGGCTCAGCCGGCTGATGGCGATGTACGCCACCCGGCTGCCGAAAGAGGTCGGGCCGGTGCGCAGCGCCCGCGAGTCCGATCTCGAGCTGCTGCGCCAGTTCGACCGGCCCACGCTGGCGTTCTCCGGCGCGCAGGGCAAGCTGATGCCGCTGATCGACAGGGCGCCGCTGGTGCCGGAGCCGCCGGGCCGGGTGTCCGGCGCCTACTTCCGCGACTCCGCGAGGCCCGCCCCGCACAACCTGTACCTGCGCCCCGACCGACTGCTGCCCACCGCGCCGGGCGCGGCCGCGCTGACCACCGGCTTCCACGTGGGGCCCGCGCCTTCGGGCGGCACGGCGGAGACCTCGTTCACCGTGCGCTACCCGGCGGCCCGCTTCGCCTTCACCTGGTCCGGGAGCGAGAGGGGCTGGCGGGTCGCGATGGACGGGGCCGCCGCCCGGACGACCGACGGCACAGCGTTGGCTCCGCCGACGGTCGTCGTGCAGCACGTGAAGATCCGCGCGTCCGCCTTCCGCGACTTCCTCGGCAACAACACGCCGTACACGGAGACGGTGGGCTCGGGGACGGCGACGGTGCTGCGTGACGGGCGGGCGTACGACGTGGAGTGGAAGCGGCCGAAGGCCGAGGACGGCACGACGTTCACGACGAAGGACGGCCGGCCGATGAACTTCGCCGAGGGCCAGGTGTGGGTGGTGTTCGCGAAGAAGTGACCGCGGACCAGGCGCGCTCAGCGGTCCCAGGCGCTCAACGCGGGGTGACGAGCGGCTCCGCGGGGTTGCGGAGCCCTTCCGCCGCGTCCGACACCCGTCGGATCAGGTCGAAGAACAGGGTCTGCTCCTCGGCGGAGAGCGGGGCGAGGAACAGCTGGTTCATCCGGGCCGTGCGCACGGTCAGCTTGCGATGGGTGCGTACGCCGTCGTCCGTGAGGCGCAGCAGGAACCGGCGGCCGTCCTGCGGGTCGCGCACCTTGTCGAGCAGCCCGCGCCGGCCGAGGCGGCTGATGACCTCGGCGATCGTGGACCGGTCGAGCCCCACCCGCTCGCCCACCGTGCGCTGGTCCAGACCCGGTTCGGCGACGAGCGCGTTGAGGACCGCGAACTGGGGCGAGGTGATCTCCTCCGAGACCATCGTGTTCCACAGCAGGTAGTGCGCCTGCTGCAGTCGCCGGGCCAGGTGCCCGGGGTGGGTGGTCAGATCCACCGCGGCCATGTGCGCTCCCCTGGTGTGCAGTCATCGGAGTATTCGTTGGTGTACTGAACAATACCCGGGGGTGACGGTCTTGACGCCCTTGGTTCCTCAATGGCAGCGTGAGGACAACCTCACTGAAATACTCAGTGCCCTGATTAATTGACGGTCGGGGCGCTCGGAAGAGACGGGGCTTCACGGATGGACAAAGTGGTCGCCACGGCCCTGGAAGCCGTGGCCGACGTGCCCGACGGCGCCTCGCTGGCGGTGGGCGGGTTCGGGCTGAGCGGTGTGCCGAACGTGCTGATCCAGGCCCTGTACGAGCGGGGCGTGGCCGGGGTGTCGGTCGTCTCCAACAACTGCGGGGCGATGGAGTCCGGCCTCGCGGTGCTGCTGGCCGCCGGGCGGATCGCCCGGGTGACCGGCTCCTACATCGGCGCGAACAAGGAGTTCGCCCGCCAGTACCTGGCCGGTGAGCTGGAGGTGGAGCTGATCCCGCAGGGCACGCTCGCCGAGCGGCTGCGGGCCGGCGGCGCCGGGATCCCCGCCTTCTACACCCCGGCCGGGGTGGGCACACAGGTCGCCGAGGGCGGACTGCCGTGGCGCTACGACGGTGAGGGCGGGGTCGCGCTGGCCTCCCCGGCGAAGGAGGTGCGGGAGTTCGACGGCACGGAGTACGTACTGGAGCACGGCATCCGTACCGACTTCGCGCTGGTGCGGGCGGCGAAGGGGGACCGGCACGGCAATCTGGTCTTCAACAAGTCCTCCCGCAACTTCAACCCCCTCGCAGCCATGGCGGGCCGGGTGACGATCGCCGAGGTCGAGGAACTCGTCGAGCCCGGCGAGATCGACCCGGACGCGGTGCACCTGCCGGGGATCTTCGTGCAGCGGGTCGTCGCCCTCACCCCCGAGCAGGCGGCGGACAAGAGGATCGAGCAGCGGACGGTGAGCAGCTGATGGCCTGGACACGCGAGGAGATGGCCGCGCGGGCCGCGCGCGAGCTCGCCGACGGGCAGTACGTCAACCTCGGCATCGGACTGCCGACCCTCATCCCCAACTACCTCCCCGCCGGCGTCGAGGTGATCCTGGAGTCCGAGAACGGCATCCTCGGCACCGGCCCCTACCCCACCGAGGACCAGGTCGACCCGGACCTGATCAACGCCGGGAAGGAGACGGTCACCGTCCTGCCTGGCGCCTCCTTCTTCGACTCCGCGCTCTCCTTCGGCATGATCCGCGGCGGACACATCGACGTCGCCGTCCTGGGTGCCATGCAGGTGTCCGAGAAGGGCGACCTCGCCAACTGGGCCATCCCCGGCAAGCTGGTCACCGGGATCGGCGGCGCGATGGACCTCGTCCACGGCGCCCGCACGGTCATCGTCGTGATGACCCACACCGCAAAGGACGGCTCGCCGAAGATCCTCACCGAGTGCGCGCTGCCGCTCACGGGCAAGGGTTGCGTGAACCGAGTCATCACCGACCTGGGCGTGATCGACGTGACACAAGACGGACTCATGTTGACCGAGGTCGCCCCCGGAGTGAGCGTCGACGAGGTCATCGCCAGGACCGATGCCAAGCTGACCGTCTCGGAGGGCCTGCTGTGAACACGGTCTACATCGTCGACGCCGTCCGCACCCCGATCGGCCGCTACAACGGCGCTCTCGCGAGCGTCCGCCCCGACGACCTGGCCGCCCACGCCATCCGCGAACTCCTCGCCCGCACCCCCGCGCTGGACCCGGCGCGGATCGAAGACGTCTACTTCGGCAACGCCAACGGCGCCGGCGAGGAGAACCGCAACGTCGCCCGCATGGCCGCGCTCCTCGCGGGCCTGCCCACCTGCGTGCCGGGCGTGACCGTCAACCGGCTGTGCGCCTCTGGTCTTGAGGCCGTCATCCAGGCGGCCCGGGCGATCGCGGTCGGCGACGCCTCCATCGCCGTGGCGGGCGGTGTGGAGTCGATGACCCGGGCGCCGTACGTACTGCCGAAGAACGACAAGCCGTTCCCGGCCGCCCACACCGAGCTGTACTCCACCACCCTCGGCTGGCGCATGGTCAACCCGAGGATGGATCCGCAGTGGACGGTTCCCCTGGGCGAGTCCGCGGAACTGATCGCCGACAAGCACAAGATCAGCCGGGAGCAGCAGGACGAGTTCGCCCTGCGCAGCCACCGCAAGGCGGCAAAGGCTCAGGCGGCGGGCCTGTTCGACGCCGAGCTCGCGCCCGTGCCGGTCCCGCAGCGCAAGGGCGAGCCGGTGGTCCTCGGCGCCGACGAGTGCGTACGCCCGGACGCGTCGCTCGAGGCGATGGCCGGGCTGAAGCCGTCCTTCCGTAGGGAGAACGGCACGGTGACGGCCGGGAACGCCTCGCCCCTCAACGACGGCGCCGCCGCGCTGCTCCTCGTCGACGAGGAGGGCCTGAAGGCCACCGGACGCGAACCGCTCGCCCGCGTCAGCGCGACCGGCGTCTCCGCGATCGACCCGCACTACTTCGGGCTCGCTCCCGTCGAGGCCGTCAACCGGGCGCTCGCCAAGGCCGGCAAGGGGTTCGGTGACCTGTCGGTCCTGGAACTGAACGAGGCCTTCGCCGCGCAGGTCCTGGGCTGTGTGGCCGAGTGGCCCGAGTTCGACCCGGCGATCCTCAACCCGCGGGGCGGCGCCATCGCCCTCGGCCATCCGCTCGGCGCCTCCGGTGCCCGCCTCGCCGGCACGGTCGCCCACCAGCTGGCCGCCCGGGGCTCCGGCACCGGCGTCGCCACCCTCTGCATCGGCGTGGGCCAAGGTCTGGCCCTCGTCCTCGAACGCCAGTAAGCGTGAGGAAGCCCCCATGACTCTCACTCAGCACGACATCGACCAGGAGATCGCGGCCGAGCACGCCGCGTACGAGAAGCGGGTCGCCGACGGCGGCCCCGTCGAGCACCACCCGCGCCGCGACTACGCCCCCTACCGCTCGTCCCTGCTGCGCCACCCCCAGCAGCCGCCGGTCGCCATCGACGTGGCACAGGACCCGGAGCTGGTGGAGCTGGCCTCCCCGGCGTTCGGCGAGCGGGACATCACCGAGATCGACAACGACCTGACCAGGCACCACCGGGGCGAGCCGATCGGCGAGCGCATCACCGTCTCCGGGCGGCTCCTGGACCGCTCGGGCCGCCCGATCCGCGGTCAGCTCGTCGAGATCTGGCAGGCCAACTCGGCCGGCCGGTACGCCCACCAGCGCGAGCAGCACGACGCCCCGCTCGACCCCAACTTCACCGGCGTGGGACGCACCCTCACCGACGACGACGGCTTCTACCGCTTCACCACGATCCAGCCGGGCCCCTACCCCTGGCGCAACCACGTCAACGCCTGGCGGCCGGCCCACATCCACTTCTCGCTCTTCGGCACGGCGTTCACGCAGCGGCTCGTGACACAGATGTACTTCCCCCACGACCCGCTCTTCGAGTACGACCCGATCCTGCAGTCCGTCACGGACGACGCCGCCCGGCAGCGCCTGGTCGCCACCTACGACCACAGCCTCTCCGTGCCCGAGTTCTCCCTCGGCTACCACTGGGACATCGTGCTGGACGGCCCGAACGCCACCTGGATCGAGGAAGGACGCTGACCGCCATGACGAAGATCGACACGAGCAGCCCCGAGACCGTGCTGCCCACCCCCTCGCACACGGTGGGACCCTTCTACGGCTACGCCCTGCCGTTCCCCGGCGGCGGGGACATCGCGCCCGTCGGCCACCCGGACACGATCACCGTCCAGGGATATGTGTACGACGGCGAGGGCAAGCCACTGCCGGACGCCTTCGTCGAGCTGTGGGGCCCCGACCCGGACGGCAGTCTGCCGCAGGTGGACGGCTCGATCCGGCGCGACCCCTCGACCGGCGGCTACCTGGGCCGCAACGGTGTGGAGTTCACCGGCTGGGGCCGCATCCAGACCGACGTCAACGGCCACTGGTACGCGCGCACGCTGCGTCCCGGGGCGCGGGGGCAGAGCGCGCCCTACCTCAGCGTATGTGTGTTCGCGCGCGGTCTGCTGGTGCACCTGTTCACCCGGATCTACCTGCCGGGCGACGAGGAGGCGCTGGCAGCCGACCCGCTGCTGGCCCGCCTGGAGCCGAACCGCCGTGACACGCTGATCGCCGCGGACGGAGGCGACGGTACGTACCGTTTCGACATCCGCCTTCAGGGCGAAGGCGAGACGGTCTTCCTGGAGTTCCAGTGACACCTGACGAGTCTGCCGCCGGTCTGCTCGCCCCCGGGTGGACCGACTCCCCCGCCGCGGCCGCCACGAGCGACGGCGCCTTCCTGAAGGCGCTGCTCGACGCGGAGGCCGCGCTCACCCGGGCGCAGGCCGCGCTGGGGCTCGCCCCGGCCGCCGCCGCGACGGCGGTGACGCGGGCGGCCGACGCCGACGGCTTCGACGTACGGTCCCTCGCCGGGCGGGCCCGCGCCGGCGGCAACCCGGTCATCCCGCTGGTCGGCGAGCTGACCCGGGCGGTCGGCGAGGAGTACGGCCCCTACGTCCACCGGGGCGCGACCAGCCAGGACATCATGGACACGGCGACGATGCTGGTCGCGGTGCGCACGCTGCACCTCGTCCTCGCCGACCTCGCCCGCACCGAGCGCGCGCTGGCGAGGCTGGCCGCCGCACACCGCGACACGGCACTGCCGGGACGGACGCTCACCCAGCACGCCGTACCGACGACGTTCGGGCTGAAGGCGGCCGGGTGGCGGTCGCTGGTGCTGGACGCCCGGGACCGCACGACGGCGGTATGGGACCGGCTTCCCGCCCAACTGGGAGGTGCGGCCGGTACATTGGCCGCCTTCACCTCGTACGGCGCCGACGACCCCATCGCACTGCCCGCCGCCTACGCCCGTGAACTCGGTCTCACGGAGCCGCTGTTGCCCTGGCACACCCTGCGCACGCCGATCGCCGACCTCGCCGGCTGCCTGGCCTTCACGGCCGGGGCGCTGGGCAAGATCGCCGCGGATGTGCTCACCCTCTCCCGCACCGAGATCGCCGAGGTCGCGGAGGGCAGCGGCGGCGGCTCGTCCGCCATGCCGCACAAGGTGAACCCCGTACGCTCCAGCCTGATCGCGGCGGCCGCCCGGCGGGCACCGCAGCTCGCGGCGACGCTCCACGCGGCGCTGGTCGCGGAGGACGAGCGGCCGGCCGGGGCCTGGCACGCCGAGTGGGAGCCGCTGCGGGACCTGCTGCGGCTGGTCGGCGGCGCGGCCCGCGACGCCGCCGAACTGACCGAGGGGCTGCGGGTGAACGCGGACGCCATGCGCGAACACCTCGGGCTCACCCACGGGTTGATCGTGTCCGAGCGGCTCTCCGCCGAGCTGGCGGGCGTACTCGGCCGCGCCCGCGCCAAGGAACTGCTCACCGACCTGGCCCGGCGTACCTACACCGAGGGCAGACCACTGGCGGAACTCCTCGCCGAGGAACCCGAGTTTCAGGGTGTCGACCTCGACCTCGACGCGATCACCGACCCCGCCCGCTACACCGGCTCCGCAGGAGCCCTCACCGACCGTGCGTTGGAGCGACCTTGACCGAGCAACTCCTCAACCACCGAACACAAGGCCCCACTTCCGCTCCCCCGCTGCTGCTCGGGCCCTCGCTGGGCACCTCGTACGCCCTGTGGGACAAGGTCGCGCCCGAGCTGTCCGTCACCCACCGGGTCGTACGCTGGGACCTGCCGGGACACGGCGGTTCGGCGCCGGACCTGATCGGTCCCGGTGCCACGGTCGGCGACCTCGCCGAGCGGGTGCTCGCGCTGGCCGACGCGCTCGGTCTGGAACGGTTCGCGTACGCCGGGGTGTCGCTGGGCGGTGCGGTCGGTCTGCATCTCGCGGTGCACCACCCGGAGCGGGTCTCGTCCCTCGCCGTGATCTGCTCCTCGGCCCACTTCAACGGCGCGAAGCCCTGGGAGGAGCGGGCGGCGCTGGTACGGCGCGAGGGGCTGGCCTCGCTCGCGGACAACGCGGACGCCCGCTGGTTCACGCCCGGGTTCACCGTGCCGGAGCTGGTGGAGGACCACCGGCGTGCCGACCCTGAGGCGTACGCCGCCTGCTGCGACGCGCTGGCCGCGTTCGACCTGCGGGACCGGCTCGCGGAGATCTCCGCGCCCACCCTGCTGGTCGCGGGCCGGCAGGATCCGGCGACGCCTCCCGCCCATCTGCGGGAGATCGCGGACGCGGTGCCCGGCGCGACGCTCGTCGAGTTGCCGGGTGCGTCGCATTTGGCGCCCGCGCAGTGCCCCGAGGCTGTCCTGACAGCTGTGCGGGCCCATCTCGGCGGAGGCGCCGGCCGGGGCATGGAGGTACGGCGGCAGGTGCTCGGCGACGCCCACGTGGACCGGGCGCAGGAGCGGCAGACGCCGTTCACGGCGCGTTTCCAGGACTTCATCTCTCGGTATGCCTGGGGCGAGATCTGGACCGACCCGACGCTCAGCCGCCGCGAGCGCAGCATGATCACACTGACGGCACTGGTCGCGCACGGCCACTACGACGAGCTGGCCATGCATGTCCGGGCGGCGCGGCGCAACGGACTCACGCCCGAGGAGATCGGCGCCGTCCTGCTCCAGACGGCCGTGTACTGCGGGGTCCCGGCGGCGAACTCGGCGTTCGCGACGGCGCAGCGGGTCCTCGCGGAGGAGGACGGTTCCTGACGTCCGGTTCAGGGTGTCCCTGCTGGTCGTAGGCTCGGCAGCAGCTCGCTCAGGGCGGTGCCACGTGCCTACGGTGGAGGCATGTCCACCATTCTGATCACCGGCGCCACCTCCGGTCTCGGCCGGTACGTCGCCTTCGAGCTGGTCCGCGCCGGGCACGTCGTCCTCGCGCACGGCCGCGACCCGGAGCGCACGGGGCGGCTGGCCGAGGAGCTGCGTGCCGAGGGCGCCGCCGAGGGGCTCGTCGCCGACCTGGCCTCACTGGCACAGGTACGGGAGCTGGGCGCCCGGGTCGCCGAGGCGCACCCGGAGCTCGATGTGCTGGTCAACAACGCGGCCATGGGAGGGGGAGCGCCGGGCTCGGGGCGTGAGGTCAGCGCCGACGGGCACGAGCTGCGGCTGGCGGTGAACTACCTGGCGCCGGTCGTGCTGACCCGTGCGCTGCTGCCGGTGCTGCGTGCGAACGCGCCCGCGCGGATCGTCAACGTCGGGTCGGCCGGCCAGGAGCCCCTCACCTTCGACGACCCCGAGCTGACCCGGGGCTACAGCGGGCTCTCGGCGTACTGCCGCAGCAAGTTCGCACTCGCCGCCCATACGTTCGCCCTCGCGGAGCAGCTGGCGGGCACCGGAGTCTCGGTGAACGTGCTGCACCCGGCGACCCAGATGGACACGGCGATGGTCCGCGAGAGCGGCTTCCCCCCGCGGAACTCGGTCGCCGACGGCGCGCCGGGCGTCCTCGCGCTCGCCATGACGGAGTCCGGCACGGGCGGCTACTTCGACGGGACGCATCCGGCGCGGGCGCACGAGGAGACGTACGACCCCGCGGTACGCAAGCGGCTGGCGGCGGTGACGGAGCAGTTGCTCGCGATGTGAGGTGCCGCGCGCCGGGGCGCACCCGCATCGCGTGCCTGATCGTCCCGGTCGGCAGCGGAAGGGCGAGGCGGGCTGCACAGCCGGCAACGGCGTCGGCCCCTCGCGCAGAGGTGATCCGGCACAGGCTGGACAGGTCGGTGCCGGGGCAGGCCCGGGTGATCCACCAGTCCGTGGAGCCCCCGCCCGGGTTCGGCTACCGCGCGCCCCGTCCTGTCTCCAGCACCGCCCGCGCGTGGGCCACCAGCCCGTCCGCGCCGCAGGAACGGGCCAGGGTCAGGCCCCGCTGGATCTCCGGGACCGAGCGGGAGAGGATGCCGTACTCGACGCGGGCGGCGGCGTGTTCGTACTGGGAGGGGGAGGCCTCCAGGTAGGCGACGGCCTGGGCTGCCAGGCGGACGGCGCGTTGGCCGGTTTCCAGGGTGGCGGCGCAGCGCAGGGCCTCGCCGATGGCGGTGTCGGTGCCGAAGCGTTCGGCCTGGCGGCGGACATCGGCGGCGAGGCGGGCGGCGCGCTCGGGGTCCTCGACGGCCAGGGCGCGGGCGAGGTCGACCGCCCAGGGGACCAGGACGGGGTTGTGGTGGCCCCGGGCGGCGGCCGCCTTCTCCGCGGCCTCCAGTTCGTTGACGCCGTCCTGGGTGCGGCCGACGGCGAGCAGCAGCCGGCCGCGCACCGAACGGGGGTCGGGCAGCACGATCGTGGACGGGTAGGGCGGCACGAAGCCGTACTGTTCGGCGACCCGCCAGGCCTCCTCGACGTGGCCGCGGGCGAGCAGTGTGTCGACCAGGTTGCAGGTCGCCGTCCAGTACAGGGGAAGCCCGCGGCCGATGCTCTCGGCGAGGCGCAGCGACTCGCGCAGGGAGGTCTCGGCCTCCCTGAGGCGGCCCCGCCGACGGTGCCCGAGGCCGACGTAGGCGTGGGCGAGGGCGATGTGGCCGCCGCTCCAGCCGGCGGACTCGTAGGTGCGCAGGGCCTCCGTGTAGAGGGCCTCGGCGCGGTCGAGGCGGTCGGTGTAGGCGTAGGAGTTGGCGAGCATCAGCAGCAGCTCGATGCCCCACTCGGTGTCGGTCCAGCCGAGGCCGGGTGCGAGGCGGCCGTTGACGAGGGCGCGGTCGCAGAACTCGACGACCTCCTCCGCGTTCTCGCCGTGGGTCATGGCGTCGAAGGCGCGCAGGATGAGCAGAGCGCGCTCGGAGTTGTCGCGGCCGGTGCAGCTGCGGGCGAGCTCGGCGAGACGTGCGGAGCGGCCCGGTGAGGCGGCCTCGCCGGCGTGTATGCCCTCCCACATGTACTGCACGGCCTGCAGCCGCAGCCGGGCGGGGCCCTCCGCGTGCCGGGCGGCCTCTGCCTCGACCGTGCGGACGGCCTCCTCCAGCTGGTCGTTGTGCAGGAGCGCCTGGGAGAGGCGGAAGACGGCGTCGACGCGTTCGGGACCGTCGAGGCCCGGCATGGCGAGCGCGGTCTGGAGGTGGCCGATGGTCCTGGACGGCGCGGTGAGCAGGGTGGCGCAGCCCAGTTCGTACAGCACCTGCGCGTGGACGTCGGGCATGGGCGGTTCCAGCAGGGCGCGTTCCAGACAGCGGCGTGCCGCGTCGGGGGCGCCGACGGCGAGGTGTTCGCGGGCGGCATCGCGCAGCTGCTCGACGAGCTCGTCGTCGTCGTCCGGGTGGACCTGGAGGAGGTGGCGGGAGGCGGCCGCGGCACCGCGCCCGGAGTCGGTGACGACCTGGGCGGCTATGCCGTGCATGGCGGTGCGCAGGGCGTCCGGGATGGAGTTGTAGACGGCGGTCGCGATCAGCGGGTGGACGAACTCCAGGTCGCCGTCCTCGGTCCGGCCGACCGCGGGGTCGGGTGCGGTGAGGATACGGGCCTGGCGCAGCAGTTCGGCACAGCGGGCGGCATCGCCGGGGCTCATCCCGGCGAGCTGGGCGACCAGGTCGACGGAGATCTCCGCGCCGAGGATGGCGGCCGCCCAGGCGAACCGGGTGGCGTCGATGCCGAGTTCCTCCAGGCGGGCGACGAGGCCGCCGCCGCGGGCCGACTTGTTCAGGGGCCGCAGTTCGGCGGCGGAGGACTCGGCCGGCTCCAGCTCGCTGTCGCGCACCTTGGCGAGGAGTTCTACGGTCTCGTACGGGTTGCCGCCGGTGACGGCCCAGACCTCGCGGCAGAACGGGGCGTCGGCGTGCTCGCCCAGGGCGGTGCGGGTGAGGCCGGCGACGGCGTCCGGGGTGAGGGCGCTGAGGGTGGCCACGGGACCGCCCGCGAGGGCGGCGACCGCGTCCAGGTGGCGGGCGCTGTCGCCGCTGACCTCACCGGGCCTGCGGGCGACGACGACCAGGACGGACAGGTCGTCGAGGCGTTCGGCGAAGGCGGCGAGCCAGCGCAGGCTCTCCTGGTCGGCCCAGTGCGCGTCGTCGATCAGCAGGACGAGCGGCCAGTAACGCTTGGCCAGGCGGCGCACCGCGGCGACGAGGCCGTCGCACACGCCCTGCGGGTCGGCCCGGCGTTCGCCCGGTTCCGTGAGGCCGAGGGCGGGTCCCGCGATGTCGAACCAGTCGCCGAGGTACTCGCGGGCCTCCTCCGGCATCAGCGAGACGAGGGCGGGCTGCAGCAACTGGCGTACGACGTTGAAAGGGACGGACTTGAGGGTCTCGCCGCCGCGGGTGGACCACACCGTGCAGCCGCGTGCCTCGGCGATGCGGCGGATCTCGGCCAACAGGGCGGTCTTGCCGAGTCCCGCCTCACCCCGGAACACCAGCAGCCTGCCCCCGGACGACCGGTCGGCGCAGAGCGTGTCGACCGCCCGCTCGACGGCCGCCACTTCCTCGTCGCGCTCCCACAGGGAAGCCGAAGCGGCCGCACCGGGCCGTACCTCCGTCATCCCGCTACCTCCCCAAGTCGCCCGAACGACGTACGACCTTGAGCGTAGCCCTCCGACGTCACAACCGGAGGCCGGTCCGACCACCTGTTGCCGCGAGGGGTGAAAGCGAGCGCGGGCCGAGGAGGGGGCGGGCCTGCGCGGAGACGGAATACGTCAACTTGAGGAAGGAGTACCCGAATTGACGTGGACCTTCTTCCGGAGTCCGAGATCAGCACCTTCAGGGGCGCGGGGAACTGCGCGAGCAACCCTCCACGACCCGCAGCCCGCCGCCGGCCGGGATCAGTCACCCCGAACCCGGCACGGCCCAGCCGCCGGCAGGCCCTCTCATCCCCCTTTCACAGACACCTCATACCGTGGAGGTATGACGCAGGTGACTCCTCCCGGGTGGTACCCCGACCCCGGACAGACAAATGACGGTCCCGCCACCGAGCGCTGGTGGGACGGCAGTGCGTGGACGGACCAGACCCGCGCCGCGGGCTCGCCCGCCGCATGGGGTCCCCCGGTGCAGCCGCCGACCGTCGGGGCGTATCAGGCATATCCGGCCTACCCCGGCGCACCCCCGGCCCCCGGCCCCCGCCGCGCCGTCCGCAACGGCATAGCCGTGGCCGCGGCCGCCGTGGTCCTCGCCTGCATCGGCGTGGGCGTGTACGCCCTGTCCGACAACGGCGACTCGGGCGGCACCACGGCCAACTCCCAGCAGGGCCCGGGCGGACAGGGCGGCCCCGGCGGCCCGGGCAGCGGCGGCCAGGGCGGCCCCGGTGGGAACTCCGGCGGCAACTCCGGTGGCGGCTCGGGCGGACAGGACGGCCCGGGGGGGCAGAGCCCCTCGCCGGGCCAGTCCGAGGCTCCGAAGATCGAGAGCGGCTCGGTGTCCGACCGGATCAGCGGGATCAGCATCCCCATCCCGGACGGCTGGTACGGCCAGCAGCTCAGGGCGGGTGCGGGGGTCACGTCGAACGACTCGTACGACTGCCCCGGCGACACCTCCAAGTCCTGCACGAAGGGCGGCGCGTACTCCGCGCCCGCCGAGCTGCTGGGGCTTGACGGCACGCCGGAGGAGGTAGCCAGGGCGGACATCGCGAAGAACGCCGAGGACTCGTACGGGGGCACCACCTACGGAAAGATCACCTCGCACGACGTGCTCGCCGCCAAGGCGGTGACCGTCGCCGGACAGAAGGGCTACCTGGTCCGCTGGAAGGCGGTCACGAGCAAGGGCGCCGACGGCATCGTCGAATCGCTCGCCTTCCCCTCGCCCGCCAACTCCAAGCGGCTGGTGGTGGTCCGCTTCGGCGTGGACGCCGACCAGAAGGAGTCCGTGATCGACGAGATAACGAAGGGCATCAAGGTGTCGAAGGGCGGCGGCGACGGCCAGAACGTCTGAGCCGCCCTGACGCAACGCCTGAGCCACCTTGACACACGGAACCGGCCGGGCGGGGCGCCCCTCCGCTCAAGAGGAGCCCCGCCCGGCCGGGTGTGCGCGCCGCCCCCGTCCCCACGGTGCGGCGCGATCAGGTCGCCGTCCGGTCATCCCACGGGCGGCGGCCTGGGTCTCAGGTGAGGCCGAGTGCCGGGAGCACGACGACTTCCACGAACCGGACGAGGTAGTCCGGGTCGGCGTGCTCGCCGTCCAGAATCGGCCGGGCCCGCACCAGGCCCAGCAGCTGGGTCGGGATGTACTCCAGCGCCGGATGCTCGGCGGGGATCTCGCCACGCTCGACCCCGCGCCGCAGGATCTCCCGCAGCGCGGCGATCTCCGGGTCGACGAGCGCCTCGCGCAGCGCCCGTGCGAGCTCCTCGTCCTGGGTGACGGCGTGACCGAGCGCCTGGAGCAGCCTGGTGTCGCTGCTCGACCAGCGGCCCGCGGCCCGTGCGGCCTCCCGCAGGTCCTCCGCGAGGGACCCGGTGTCGATTCCGGCGAGCGGGGAGCGCCGACGGGAGCGCAGGGCGGCCACCACGAACTGCGGCTTGGTCTTCCACTGCCGGTACAGGGTGGACTTGCTGCACTTCGTGCTGGCGGCGACGCCCTCCATGGTGAGGGCTTCGTACCCGCACTCGCGGAGCTGGTCGAGGAGGGCGTCGAAGAACTCCTGCTCGCGCTCCGGCGTGAGTTTGGAGCGGCGCGAGGCGGCGACCGTCCCCGGGTCGTCCGCGGCCTGCGACGTCATCGGCTGTCTCCTCGTTCGAGTGGTGCTCAAGGCTTCCCACTCAGTGTGGCGTACGTCAATCGATACGGCAGTGTACCGGTACGCAATCGTATCGGTACACTGTCGTATCGGTACGCTTCCGTATCGATGGTGTCCGCGCGGGCCACGAGCCCGCCGAGCACCACCGCACGCACCGCCGTCAGCAAAGGGGCCGGGGGATGAACGCCCGCACCGCGCCTGCAGCGGCGGAGGCCGACGCGACAGCTCGGCCCCCGCTCGTCCGTGAACTCCTGCTCGTCGCAGGGCTCTTCCTCGTCTACAAGTTCGGCCGGCAGCTGGCGACGGGCCACACCGCCGAGGCCTTCCGCAACGCGGACCGCGTCCGGGACCTGGAACGAGCCGCCCACCTGCCCGGCGAGGGCGCGGTGCAGTCCTGGCTGCTGCACGGCGACACCCTGGTGCACCTGGCGAACACCTACTACGCGACGGTCCACTTCCCCGCCACCGTGGCCTTCCTGGTCTGGCTCTGCCTGCGCCGCCCCGCCCACTACGTCTGGGCCCGCCGGGTCCTCGCGGCCCTCACCACGGCCGCGCTCCTGCTGCACCTCGCCCTCCCGCTGGCCCCGCCGCGCATGCTCGTCGCGACCGGCCTGATCGACACCGCGCGCGCCTACGGGCCCTCCGTGTACGGCCCGCCGCGGACCGACCATCTGTCGAACCAGTTCGCCGCGATGCCGTCGCTGCACTTCGGCTGGGCGCTGATGGTGGCGATCGGCCTGATCGTCGCCACCCGGTCCCGGTGGCGGTGGCTGTGGCTGCTGCATCCGCTGGTGACGCTGCTGGTGATCGTCGGGACCGCGAACCACTACTGGCTGGACGCGATCGTCGCGACGGCCATGCTCGGCATCGCGCTCGCGGTGATCCACCAACCGCACCGCACGACGACGTCCGCGCCGACCGCGGAGCGGGTACCGCGGCAGCCGGCACCGGCCGAGGAGAAAGTCCTGGTCGGAGCGGGCCGATGAACGCCACGCTCGTCGCCGTCGTCCTGTCCCTCTTCTCCGCCGCCGCCTACGCAGCCGCGGCCGTCGCCCAGGAACGGCTGGCCTCCCGCCACCCCGGTTCGGGGACGCTGCGGCTGCTGGCCTCCGGCGCCTGGTGGTGGTCGGTCGGGCTCAACGCCTGCGCCGCGCTGCTGCACGTGGTGGCCCTCCGGTACGGTCCGCTCACCGTGGTGCAGCCGCTCGGCGCGCTCACTCTCGTCGCGGCGGTCCCGATGGGCGCGCGTGTCGCGGGGCGGCGGGTCACCGCGGCCGAGTGGCGGGGCACCGCGTACACACTGGCCGGCCTGGCCGCGATCCTGGTCACGGCGTCCGGGTCGGCGCCCGACGAGGTGATGAGCGTGTCCGAGGCGCTGGCGGTGGCCGCCGTGACGGCGGGGCTGATCGGGCTGCTGGCGCGGCCCGGCGCCCGCCCCGGCCTGCGCCACGCGAGCGCGTCGGGCTTCGCCTCCGGTGTCGCCTCGGCGCTCACGCAGACGGTGACGGTGGCGGCGACCGACCGCTCGGGTCCCCCGCTGAGCGTGCAGGTGGTCGGGGTGGCGCTGCTCGTCGCGGCCTTCGCGACGGCCGGGCTGATGCTGTCGCAGACCGCCTACCGGGGTGGTCTGGGCGCGCCGCTCGCGGTGGTGACGCTGGCGAACCCGGTGGCCGCCGCGGTGATCGGCCTCACGCTGCTCGGCGAGGTACTCCAGGGCGGCGCGGAGGGCGTGCTCCTCGCGCTGGCGGGAGCGGGCCTGGCCTCGTGGGGCGTGGTGCTGCTGTCGCGGGCGACACCGGACCCGGCGCGCGAGGAGGAGCACCCGGTGGCCGCGGTGCTGGCCCTGACGCCCGAGTCCGCGTCACCCGAACCGGCGCTGCTGCCCCGGCCGACGTCGGAACCGGG
Source organism: Streptomyces sp. NPDC043427 (assembly GCF_056436655.1). Taxonomy (NCBI): domain Bacteria; kingdom Bacillati; phylum Actinomycetota; class Actinomycetes; order Kitasatosporales; family Streptomycetaceae; genus Streptomyces; species Streptomyces sp. NPDC043427. The sequence continues at coordinate 144,773 of NZ_JBWKCC010000021.1, forward strand.
GCGTCTCACACCGCTGTAGGACCCGAAGAAGCGTCAACCGATACCGCGCGCGTCCTGCTTGAGCGCCGTGTCGACGGTGAGCGCCGTGGCGACGACGAGGCTCAGCAGCGGCTCGGGCAGCTGGTAGTGGATCTGCAGGACGTAGTTGTCCGCGGTGGTGAACAGCGTCTTGGCGAGGCCTTCCCAGGTCTTGGTGATCCGGGCGACCTCGTTGTCCGCGTGGTCGACGATCGCGAAGTTCCAGGCCCGCCAGTTCTCCGCCTTGATGGCGCCGACCTTCTGACCGCCCGCGTTGATCGCGAAGTTGATCTTCCCGAAGACGTTCTGCTGGACGATCTCGCCGACCTGCTGCCCGTCCGGGCGCTCCACGATCACCCGGGACTTGAATATCTTGCGCGGGCGGGTCAGCTTCAGCACGGGCTGACCGTAGGCGTCGCGGATCTCCAGCCTGTGGGTCATGTACTGGTCGAGGCTGGCGACGAAGCGCAGGATCTTCTTCAGCGCGCTCTGCCCGACCTGGACCACCGAGCCGATCTGGTTGCCGTTCTGATCCATGACCTTGTACTCGTTGGTCAGCTCGATCAGCTTGGCCTTCTGGTTGACCACCAGCACCGGCTCACTGAAGAGGGTGCCGCCGCCGGGGCCACCGGCAGCGACCCCGGCCTGCTGCTGCACCTGACGCTGCACGCGCGGGTCGGGGCCGGCCGGCTGCTGCGGAATGTGCTGTGCCGCCACACCCTGCTGCTGGTCGGCGTTGGTGTGCTGGGTCCACTGCGCGCCGTCCCAGTAACGGAGTGTCTGGGGCGCTCCGTGCGGGTCGGGATACCAGCCTGCAGGTGTGTTCGAATGCGTGGTCACCGGGGCACACTATCCCGACCCGACCAGGACCTGAACAGCCCCGGCGATCCGGCATGGTTCAGCCTTTACCCGACGGCAATCGCCGGGTCACTCACCCCTGGCCGGCCGTTCTCCACATGCCCGGCGAACCGCCGCAGGAACGCCGGGTCGGCGTCGGAGGTGACGGTCAGGTCGTACCAGCGCGCGCTCGCCGCGAGGTCGACGGTGTGCCGGACGGTGGCGCCGGGCCGCACGGTGAAGGTCCTGGCCGGGCAGCCGTAGCCGCCGCTCAGCTTCAGCCGCACCGTGCCGGGGCCCCGGTTGGTGAGGGTCAGTTCGACGTCGTCGCCGATGTGCCGCGCGGTGACCTCGGGTCCGGCGGTCCTGCCCGGGCCCCTGAAGACGCGCAGGAAGCCGTTGGGGCCGTGCACGGTCAGGTCGTACGAGCCGCCCGAGTACGCCGAGTTCCAGGCGTCGACGACGGTCTTGCCGGCCTCGGTGGTGTAGGTCCACGGACCGTCGGCGCGGTTGCCGGAGGTCACCAGGAAGGCGGCGCCGGTCTTGGCGCCGGAGGCGAAGGTGAGGGTGAGTTTCCCGGCCGCCGGGTCGGCCGAAGCGTCCACGTACGGTGCGTACCTGAGCGGGCGGGCGGGTCGCCGGCCCCGCTCCTGCTTGGGGAGCACCGGGTTGGCGGGCGGGGTCGGCACGTAGTCGGGGTGGCGTTCGCGGTCCGGCGGCAGGTAGCCGTCGGTTGCGGGCAGCGCGGCCGGGCGGGTGTCCGTGCGGGAGAAGTCGAACGCGGCGGTCAGGTCACCGCAGACGGTCCGCCGCCAGGGCGAGATGTTGGGCTCGTGGACGCCGAAGCGGCGCTCCATGAACCGGATGATCGAGGTGTGGTCCAGCGTCTCGGAGCAGACGTAACCGCCCTTGCTCCAGGGCGAGACGACCAGCATCGGCACCCGCTGACCGAGCCCGTACGGCCCGGCGACGTGACCGGAGTCCCCCTTGAACAGGTCCGGGCCGACGTCGACCGTGGACCGGCCCTGCGCGGCGGAGGCGGGCGGGAACGGCGGGAGCAGGTGGTCGAAGAAGCCGTCGTTCTCGTCGTACGTGATGAACAGGGCCGTCTTCGCCCACACCTTCGGGTCGCAGGTGAGCGCGTCGAGGACCTGGGCGATGTACCAGGCGCCGTAGTTGGCGGGCCAGTTGGGGTGCTCGGTGAAGGCCTCGGGGGCGACGATCCAGGAGATCTGCGGCAGCTTGCCGCCCTTCACGTCGGCCTTCAGCTGGTCGAAGTAGCCCTCGCCCTTGCGGTAGTCGGTGCCGGTGCGGGCCTTGTCGTACAGCGGGTCGCCGGGCTTGGCGCCCCGGTACTGGTTGAAGTAGAGGAGGGAGTTGTCGCCGTAGTTGCCGCGGTAGGCGTCCTCGATCCAGCCCCAGCCGCCCTGGGCGTCCAGTCCGTCGCCGACGTCCTGGTAGAGCTTCCAGGAGATGCCGGCCTTCTCCAGACGCTCGGGGTACGTCGTCCAGCCGTAGCCCACCTCGTCGTTGCCGAGGACCGGGCCGCCGCCCGTGCCGTCGTTGCCCGTGCAGCCCGTCCACATGTAGTAGCGGTTGGGGTCGGTCGAGCCGATGAACGAGCAGTGGTAGGCGTCGCAGATCGTGAAGGAGTCGGCGAGGGCGTAGTGGAACGGGATGTCGTCGCGGGTCAGGTACGCCATCGTCGTGGAACCCTTCGAGGGCACCCACTTGTCGTACTTGCCCCCGTTGAAGGCGGCGTGTCCGTCGTTCCAGCCGTGCGGAAGGTCCTGGAGGAACGCCATGCCCAGGTCGTCGGCGTCGGGGTGGAACGGCAGGACGTCCTTGCCGCTGCCGTCCGCCTGGTGCCAGATCGGCTTGCCGTTCGCCAGGGTCACCGGGCGCGGGTCGCCGAAGCCGCGGACGCCCCTCAGCTTGCCGAAGTAATGGTCGAAAGAACGGTTCTCCTGCATCAGGACGACGATGTGCTCGACATCCTCGATCGACCCCGTGCGGTGGTTCGCGGGCAGTGCGGCGGCACGCTGGATGCTGTTCGACAGCGCGGTGAACGCCGTGGTGGCGCCCGCGAGTTGGAGGAATCTGCGCCGGTTGACGTCGGGGCTGGCTTCGGACATGGCTGAGGAACCTCTCGCCTGGAGTAGGTGCGACCGGCCGGATCGTGACGGAATGCGCGCGGAAGGAGTGTTCCAGGAGCACCAAACGTCAGGGAAGGGTCTGATGGCTTGGGTGTGAAAGTCGTGCGTACGTGAGGGGTGCCGCCGACGCGGCCGGGGAAGGGTGGCGCTCATGACGCAGACGCACCCGGCCCACACGCCGACGAAACGGCCCGTACGACAGCTCCTCGCCGCCTCCGTGGGCAACGCCGTGGAGTGGTACGACTGGTACGCCTACACGTTCCTCGCCACCTACATAGCCGCCGCTGTCTTCCCCCCGGGGGCGGACAACTCGCTGGTGCCGCTGTTGTCGACGTTCGCCGTCTTCGCGGTCGGGTTCTTCATGCGGCCGGTCGGCGGACTCCTCATGGGTGCGATCGCCGACCGGCACGGACGGCGCGCCGCGCTGACGGTGACGATCCTGCTGATGGGGGGCAGCAGCCTGCTGGTCGGGCTGACCCCGACGTACGCGGCGGTCGGCGTCGCCGCCCCGGTGGTGCTCGTACTGGCCCGGCTGCTCCAGGGGCTGTCCGTGGGCGGCGAGTTCGCGGCCTCGACGACCTTCCTCGTGGAGTCGGCGGGACCGGGCCGACGCGGGCTGTTCTCCAGCTTCCAGTACGTCTCGACGACCGCCGGACAGCTCTTCGCCTCCGGCATCGCGACCCTGCTCGTGGACACGCTGAGCGAGGGGCAGATGGACGGCTGGGGCTGGCGGGTCCCCTTCGTCCTGGGTGCCGTGCTGAGTCTGGTCGGCTTCTGGATCCGGCAGGGCGCGCAGGAGACCCGCAGCGAGGAACAGCGGGAGGCACCGCGTCCGGCCCTGCTGGAGGCGCTGCGCAGGCACCCGCGCGAGTCCCTGCTGATCTGCGGCATCACCGCGGGCGGCACCATCGCGTACTACACCTGGACGTCGTATCTGCCGACGTACGCCGAACTCAACGCGGGCATGGCCAAGTCGGACGCGCTGCTCGCGGGCACGCTCTCGCTGGCCTTCTTCGGTCTGCTCCAGCCGCTCGGCGGCCTGCTCTCCGACCGCTTCGGCCGCCGTCCGCTGCTCCTCTTCTTCGGGCTGGGCTTCGCGCTGCTGAGTGTGCCGCTGCTGCACGCCCTGACCGACTCCTTCGCCGTCCTGCTGCTGGTGCAGTGCGCGGGCATGGTCCTGCTGACCGGGTTCACCTCGATCAGCGCGGCGGTGAACGCGGAGATCTTCCCGCCCCGGGTGCGGGCGGCGGGCATCGGCTTCCCCTACTCGCTGACGGTGGCGCTGTTCGGCGGGACGGCCCCGTACGTGGGCACGCTGTTCAAGGAGTGGGGGCACTCCGGGCTGTTCCCCTGGTACGTGGCCGCGCTGTGTCTGGTGTCGTCACTGGTGTACCTGCGGCTGCCGGAGACGGCCCGCGCGGAACTGGCTCGATAGGGCTCTGACCTGCGTTTCGACGCCGTGAAGTGACGCACTTCATAGGGCCGCAGGCAAAATTTTCCGTTCCCTGTGATCAGTTGGTGCAACCGATCCGTATTCCTCTGCGTCCGTCGTCACTTCACGCCAGGGAGCAGTCATGCGCATTTCACGGACCAAGGCGGGAACCGTCTTCGTGATCGGCAGCCTGACGTTGACCATCACCGCTCTCGCCTATCCCGCCATGCTCGGTCTGCAGAACACCAGCACCACCCAGGACCGCGTCGTCGCCAACACCCGGTACGGGCCGATCACCGAGGCGGACCGCGACTTCGTGGTGAAGGTCCGCGCGGCGGGGCTGTGGGAGTACCCGCTCGGTGAGATCACCATGCAGAAGGGCACCACGCCGGAGATGAAGGAAGCCGGTGCCCACCTGATCGTGGGACACGCGGGCCTCGACGAGCTGTGCCGCAAGATCGCCCCCGAGCTGGGCATCACCCTGCCCAACCAGGCGAGCCCGCAGCAGCAGCAGTTCGTACAGACGGCGTCGTCGGCCAACGGCAAGGAGTTCGACCAGGTCGCGTCGAACATCATGCGGGTGACGCACGGTCAGATCTTCCCGACCGTGGCGAAGATCCGCGCCAACACCAAGAACACGCTCATTCGCGAGCTCGCCGACCTCGCCAACGACACCGTGCTGGACCACATGACCGTGCTGGAGAAGACCGGGATGGTCAACTTCGAGCAGTCGGTCTTCCAGCAGACCACGCCGCCGAAGCTGCCCGCGGACCAGATGACCCCGCCGCCGCCGCAGCCCGGTTCGCCGGTGGTCGTCCTGACCCCGCGTCCGGACCTGAATGTCCAGACCAGCACCCCGAAGCCGACGGGCTCGGCGGCCCCGGCACCGGCCGCGACCCCGACCGGGGGCTGACGCGGGGCGCCCCGGGCGTGGTCACCGCAGCGGGTGGAACGCCGGTGGCGGCGCGGACGTGCCGCACCAGGAAGCGAGTGCCGGGCGCGCAGCCGCGGGCCGTGAGCCGTTCGGCGTCGGCCCCTGTGAGCAGGTCGGCGGTGCCGGCGGCGAGGACCGCGAGGACGTGGTCGACGATCTGCGTGGTGGGGTGGGAGGCCGCGCGGTACCGGCGCGCTTCAGCGAGGGCCGCGACGACGTGGTGGCCGCCTTCAGCGCCGCGGGTCCGACCGGCTGCGGCTGGGCTGAGCGCACGTACTCAACAGTCGGACGGGAGGGGCACGTACGCGGCCGCGATCCGGTACACGCCCGGTTCCCGCACCGTCAGACGCGTGAACCCGCCCTGCTCGCGCAGGCAGCCGCCCGCCGTGCGCAGCCACGGCGAGTAGGCGATCCGCACGGTCACCGAGCCGGCGCGCGGCATCCGCACGGACAGGTCGGCGCTCGAGGTGCGCAGCACGGTCGCGGGCGCCGACACCAGCGGTACGGCGTCCCGCACCCGGTACACCCGCCAGTGCGGGTCGCTCCACACCGGCTCCAGCCACCCGGGCCGGCCGCGCACCAGCCGGGCCTCGGCCGCACCGTGACGGTCGGGCTCGGCCGAGGGCAGCACCACGAAGCCGACGGCCCAACGGTCCACCCACGCCCGGTAGCGCGACTCGGTGAGCGTCCCGTCGTAGAAGAGGCGGCCGCGCTCCATGTCGAGCTGGGTGTTCCAGCCGCGCGCCAGGTTGACGTACGGGGAGAGCAGGGCGGCCTCGCGGTGGTCGGCGGCCGGGACGGCCTCCACACGGGCGCGGTCGGCGCCCATCCGCTGCAACGCCCGTACGACGGCGGTCGAGTCGGCGGCCCACGCGGGGACCTCGGCCGAACCGCGCAGGAAAGTGAGCGGCGTCCCCGATCCGAGCCACGCCAGGGACGCCACGAGCGCCACGGCGAGCGCGGCACGGCGGTACCGTCGACGCCGCTCCACGGTGAGCAGGGCGGCGAACAGCACGGCGGGCGCGAACAGCAGCGCGAGCCGTTCCACGTTGGTCCCTATGGGCGAGGGGATCAGGTACGTCAGTCCGACACCCGTCGCGTACACGGCGCCACCCCACCGCACGACCCGCCAGTCACGCGGCGCCAGTACGGCGACCGCCACGCCGAGCAGCCCGGGCCAGAGCGTCCGCACCGCCGGCATCGGCTGCTCCCCGGAGTAGGGGAAGAGCAGCGTGGTCGCCGCCACCACCGCGAACGGCGGCACCAGGAGCGCGGCGGCCCGCGTCCGGTCCCGGACGAGACCGTGGGCCGCGCCCGCCACCACCAGGAACAGCCCGGCCACCGGACTGGCCGCCGTCGCGAGCACCGTGTACCCCGTCGCGATCCCCGCCCGGCCCTCCCCCACGAGCGCCACACACGCCGCGAGACCGAGGGCGACCCCGAGCGCGAACGTCTCCCGTCCCGCCGCGACGTTGCACCACAGTCCGAACGCCGCGAGCAGAGCGGGCCCGAGCGGACGCCGGATCCCGCACCGTACCAGCAGGACGGCGGCCAGCCAGCCGCCCACCAGGCCGGAGGCGACGGCGACGGTCCGCACGCCGAAGGCGCCCATCAGATACGGCGAGATCACGCTGTAGTTCGCCATGTGCAGCCCGCCGAACCAGAACAGACCGTACGCCGAACCGCCGTGCTCCGCCGCGAAGCGCGCCCATGTCTCCTGGGCCGCGAGGTCGCCGCCGCCGGTGGCTCGGAAGAACGCCCAGGCGAGGTACAGCGGAAGCATCGCCACCGTGGCCCACAGCGGGACGCGCCAGCGGCGGACCATCGCCCGGAGTCGGTGGCCGGGCGCCTCGCCACCGGGCGGGGCAGCGTCGCGTGCCGGGACTCGGACCGACTCGACAGCGCCTGTCATAGGGGCGGCCTCTCCGTCTTTCAGAGGGGTCGGCGGCCCGGTTCGCGTGGGACAAGGGGCGAAGGGACAGGCGCCGAGAAGCGTTCCCTGCCGATTCTTGGTCGCGGCAGCCGTGGCGGACATCGGCCGTTCGGCTGAAGGCACCGTTCAGTTGAAGGCACCGTTCGGCTGAAGGCACCGGCGGAGATCGCGTCCCGTGGCGTCCCGGTGACCGAGGGCGCGGGCGGTGGTGCCCGCGCCTCGTCGTCACACCGTGAGCCGCCGCCCCTCCGACGGCTCGTCACCGTCCGGCACCAGGTCGTCGAGCAGTTCGGCCGCGGCCCTGCCCCAGGTGCGCTCCCGCGCCATCACGGTGCGTACGGTCTCGGCGTCGGTGAAGGCGGCCCCGGGGCGCTGGAGCACGGCCGCCACGGCGGAGCCCCAGCGCAGCGTGTCGCGGTCGGGCTCGTCCGTCACCGGAAGGACGGTGCGCGGGACCAGCTCTTCCGGCAGGCACTCCTTGAGCAGGTCACCGAGCCCGCTTCTGCGGCTGACCAGCACGGGCACGCCGTGGACGATCGCCTCGAGGCCGACGAGGCCGAACCCCTCCGCCCGCGACGGCATGAGCACGAGGGTCGCGAGGCGCAGTTCGTGGTCGAGGCGCTCCTTGTCGGTCGTGAACGGCCGGAGCACGAGATTGAGCGACGGCTGACCGGCCCACTGAAGGATCTTCCGGTACAGCTGGTCGGCCTGGCCCTGGGTGACCCCCCGGACCATGAGCCGTACCTCGGGCTCGTCCGGGTCGCGCAGCGCGAGGGCATGACCGACCGCCCGGGCCGCGAGATCGAGCCCCTTGACCGCATCGTCCTCCATGCGTCCTGTGAGGAGGATCCGCGGCGGACCCTGGACCGGCTCGCGCGGCCGGGCCAGCGGACTGTCGAAGCCCGGATCGAGTCGCAGCGGCCGGGGCACCTCCGGCCACGCCGAGAACTCCTGGACGCACAGGCCGTGCAGCCGAGGGCCGACGGCCACCACCCGCGTCGCGCCGCGCCCCAGCTTCAGATCCGTCCACTTGCGGTCCTCGGCCCGGGCGTGGAGATCGACGCCACGTGCCCCCTTGTACCGGTCCGTCTCCTCCGGCCAGTCGTGGACGAGGTGGAGCCGGGCCGCACCCTCGAAGTTCTGCACCACCTGTACGAAGGCGGCCGGTCCGGTCACGCGGCCGTGGCCGATGATCACATCCGGGGGCAGACCGCCCGGGAGGGCCGGCTTGAGCATCAGCCGGTCACGCTCCGAGGCACCGGGGAGCGAGGGCGCGGGGACAAGCCGTACGGGGCCGGCGTCCTCGATCTCCTTCCCGGGGTCCGACGGGAGCAGGCAGAACACCTCGTGGCCCGCCTCGGCCAGCGCCCGGCACAGCGACTGGTTCAGGGCGCTGATCCCGCCCTTCGTGGGGAACCACTCGTCGGCGACCGCCAGGATCCGCAGCCGTCGGCGGCGTGGTCCGGCGGGCGCCACGCTCCCCTGTCGCAAGGAACCCCGGAACACGCCGGGCGCGGCCGCGGCGCCGAGCTCACCGGTCGCACCGGGGCCCTCGCTCGGGCGCCGGCCCCCGGCACTGGCCGTCTCCATCGCCGTGACCAGCTCGATGAGTTCGTCCAGGGCCACCTCGTGCCGCAGATGATCGGGCAGGCCCTCCCACAGCTCACGGACCTGCTCCCGGGAGTCGAGCCGGGCCCGCAGCGCGGCGAGCACCAGCTGCTCCCTGGTGTCCACCCGCACGCGGTCGACGTCGAAGAGGAAGGGTGTCAGCGCCGCCAGGACCAGGTCCGCCGTGCCGTTCACCCCGGCCCGCTTCAGCGCGGTCACCAGCAGCGCGGAGGCGAGTACGGTCCTGAACCGCGGGGCGGGGATGCGGATCCAGCGACCGCCGCCGCCCCGCATGGTCAGGGGTTCGTCGAGCTCGTCGTCGAGGCCGAGCCGGAGCATCCCGTCCACGCCGTCCCGGGTGGAGTCCTCGGTCAGACCCAACTCCGTGAGGAGACGGTCGATTTGTTCGTCGTCGACGGTCATCTCTCCGTCGGCACCGGTCAGGGGCGCGGTGAGCGACAGCAGGTCAATGTCAGGCATGCGAACGTCCGCCCTGTTGGTCGATGATCCACCAGGCGCTCACGACGTGCTGGACGGCCGCGTCGATGCCCGGCAGCAGCTCGGTGAACGCCTCCGGCCGGTGCTCAGCCTGGTCAGGTCCGAGCGAGGTCAGCCAGCGCTGCGTGTACTGGCGTCCCGCCTCGCCGGTCAGTTGGAGCCAGACGATGCCCGGCAGCACGCTGACGGTGTACGAGAACAGGTGCAGTTTCCGGTCCCCGTCGACCTCGGAGCGCATCCAGGTCACCCGGGCCTTCTGCCGGAAGGTGTGCACGAGTTGGGACACGATCGGCAGGTCCGCCACCGCGTGGATCGTGTCGATGCCGTCGGAGCGTGCGGTTCCCGGGGCGTCCGTGAGACTGGCGGCGGTGCTGAGGCAGACCACCGGCAGGGTGAAGGCCTTCACGGCCTCCGCGGGGTTGTCGGTCTCCAGCAGCCCCAGCCGCACCACGGCCCGGCCCTCCACGTCGTGGCCGGCCGCCTGGAGCGCGACGACGAATCCCTCGTGCTGTTCCAGGGCGTTGGGGCGCGCGAACTGGCGGGCCAGCAGGTCCGCCCGCGCCCAGACGAGCAGGACGTGCTTGCCCAACCGGTCGTGGTAGCGCCCGAAGTCGGCCGCACGGGCGGCGATCTCCGACTGGGGGACGATCTCCAGCGGCAGGGGCCCGGTGTCGTGGAGGCGGATGCGCTCCCGCTGGTGCTCCTCGATGTCGTCGGGAACGGGATCGCGGACGGTGTCCAGTTCCATGCGGGCGCGCAGCTCGGGGCTGAGCCGCCCGACGTCCTCGAACAAGTCGTCGATCAGGGCCCGTACGGGGGCCGTTCGTAAGGTGGGCAGGCCCTGGCGGGTCAGGCAGTCGGCCACCTCGTCGAAGAAGACGCCGAGTTCGTCCGGGCCGGAGTGCGGCCCCAGGCCCTGCGGCCCGAACTGCGGCAGGTCGAGGGCGAGGATCGTCTCCAGGCGGGCGTCGGGCCGCGCGTCCGGAGCGTTGAGGTCGCGTGTCCGGACGGCCTCGAATCCCCCGGCGTACGCCACTTCGAGCGCGGCCGGTGCCATCGCCGCCCGCAGCAGGGCGTCGATGCGGAACCGGCCGGTCTCCCAGTCCAGCCCGCCGAGCAGACGTCGGCCCCGGTCGAAGTGGCGCCGGTAGGCGGAGCCTTCGTCGAGGAAGCGCAGGGCGGCGGAGTCGTCCCCGATGGACAGGGTCGTGGCGTAGGTCTCGTGCACGAGCCGGGACGACTCCCGGCAGAAGCGGAACAGCAGCCTCAGCCGCTCCGTCAGGACACCGAGCCGGGAGAGGTCCGCCGAGAAGCGGGCCACCAGGCCCCAGGGCGTGGTGTGCTGGAGTTCGTGGTGCAGTCGCTCGTGGAGCGAGACGACGACCTGTTCGTCGCGGTCGGTGAGCGCGGTCGCGTGCAGTGTCCAGGACTCGAGGCCGTCGTAGGCACCGAGCACGTCGGACACATCACCACGAGCACACCAATAGGATGATTCATCAGTGGACACACAGGCAGCGTAACCGACGACACGGCCCCAACTACGGCCCGCCGACGAGGAGATGCTTCCCGTCCCACCTGCGTTGCCGTCACCCCCTCTCGTGCGCCGCCTGCTTGATCGCCTCACGGATCCGGGAGTACGTGCCGCAGCGGCAGACGTTCTCGATGCGGTCGATGTCGGCGTCGGTCGGGCGGGTCGTCCTCTTCAGCAGGGCCGCCGCGGCCATGATCTGGCCCGGCTGGCAGAAGCCGCACTGCGCCACGTCGCAGGCGAGCCAGGCCTGTTGGACGGGGTGCAGCTTCTCGCCGTCGGCCAGGCCCTCGATCGTGGTGACCTCGCGGTCCACGCAGTCGGCGACCGGGACGACGCAGGGCTGGATCTCCGCGCCGTCCAGGTGGCTCGTACAGGCACGGCAGACGCCCACGCCGCAGCCGTACTTGGGTCCGGTGACGTTCAGCAGGTCCCGCAGCACCCACAGCAGGGGCATGTCGGCCGGTGCCTCGACGGTGACGGGCTTCCCGTTGAGCACGAAGGAGTAGGACGGCATCGGGACCTCCTCTAGAAGTTGATCGGGAAGCGTCGGGGCTTGGTTCCGGTCGCCCGGGCGTAGGCGTTGGCGACGGCACCGGCCGCGGCCGGCACACCGAGTTCGCCCGCGCCGCCCGGTTCCCGCCGGGAGGGCATGATGTGCGCCTCGAACCGCAGCGGGGCGTTCTGCTGGCGGGCGTAGTGGAAGTCGGCGTAGCTGCTCTCGCGGACGGCGCCCCGGTCGATGTGCAGTCCGGCGGTGAGGACGGTGGAGATGCCGTCGATCGCGGTGCCCATGAGCTGGGCCTCGAGGCCGCGCGGGTTGACTGCCGTTCCGACATCGGCCGCCATCACCACCTTGGTCACCCGGGGCTTCTTCGGGTCGGTGGCGTCGATCTCGACCAGACAGGCCACGCAGGAGCCGTACTCCTCGTGGACGGCCACGCCCTGCGCCCGGCCGGCCGGCAGGGGGCGGCCCCAGTGCCCGGCGGCCGCGACCTTGTCGAGCACCGCTTTGACGGCCTTGCTCCTGAGTGTCGTACGCCGGAAGGCGACCGGGTCCTTGCCCAGGCTCCTGGCCACCTCGTCCACGACGATCTCCTCCGCGGTCCGCGACGTCCCGGAGTCCACCGACCGCCAGGGCCCGAGCGGGATCGCCAGGTCGACCGAGCCCCCGTCGCCGTCGAGGCGGCCGAAGTTGTACAGGCCGCTGTCGCTGGGCAGCGGCCCTGCGGCCCGCGCGAGGACGGGGGCCGCCCCGCCCTGGGCGGACAGGCCCTGCCCGTCGTACGACTCGCTGACCGAGGCCGTCGAGTGGGTGAACGCCACCACCCTGCCCCGGGCGTGGCTGGCCCGGATCCGGTGGTGGCTGGCCGGGCGCATTCTGCCGTGCCGGATGTCGTCGGCGCGGCTCCACATCAGCTTGACCGGCCGGCGTGCCGCCTTCGAGATGAGGGCCGCCTCGATGGCGGCGTCGTGGTTGAGCCGACGGCCGAAGGAGCCGCCGCCCCGCACCACATGGACCCGTACCTTCGACGCGGGCAGTCCGACGGCCGAGGCGATGGCCTCCCGCGCGTCCATCGGTGTCTGGGAGGCGAACCAGATCTCGGCCCGAGTGGCCCGCACGTCCGCCACCGCGGTCAGCACCTCCATCGGGGCGTGGCTGACGAAAGCGAACTCGAACTCGCGCTCCACCTGCGTCGATCCGCGCGGCGGCGCGGGGAGCCGGGGGACGGCGGCCCGCAGCCGGGAGCGGATCGCGGCGTCGGACAGCGATGCCAGCGGGCCCGGGGCCCAGGTGATCCGCAGGGCGTCCCTGGCCTTGAAGGCGTGGTGGAAGGAGTCCGCGACGACGGCGACCCCGCCGGCGACCTTGACGACGGCGTGCACGCCGGGCATCGCGCGGGCCGCGCGGTCGTCGACGGAGACGATCTTCCCACCGAGCGTCGGCGGCCGCGCCACCACGGTCGGCTTCGCCCCGGGCACCGTCAGGTCCCCGGCGTACTCGGCCTTGCCGGTGACGATGTCCCGGGCGTCGATCCTGGTCGTCGGCCGCCCGATCACACGGTGCCGGGACGCCGGCTTCGGGCTGCTCGACACGGCGGGCCGCTGGATCCCGGCGGCGCTCGCGGTCAGCGAGCCGAACGTGGCGGAACGCCCGTCCGGCGCGATCACCCTCGTGTTCCAGGTGCGCAGGGACCGCGCGGGAAGGTTCCAGCGCCGGGCCGCCGCGGTCACCAGCTTGGCGCGCGCGGTGGCGGCGAGTTGCCGGGCCGGGCCGTACAGCGAACTGACCGAGCTCGAACCGCCGGTGTACTGGTTGCCCTTGGTCCGGGCCTCGGCGAGCGGGAGCTCCACGTCGACGAGCCGCGCGTCCAGCTCCTCGGCGATCATCATCGCGACCGCGGTGGTGACCCCCTGCCCGACCTCGAGACGCGGCAGCCGTACGACGACCTTGTTGGCCTCGGTGACCTCGAGGACCAGCATCTCCTCGTCCGTCCCGGTCACCAGGACGTCGGACGGCCTGCGCGCCCGCTCGGCGCCCTCCGCGGGTTCCGCGTCACAGCCGAGGGGGGCCGCGACGGTCAGGGTGGATGCCGCGAGCGAGTAGACGATGAACCTGCGGCGTGACAACTGGCCGGCCAACAGACGCTCCTCTCCGAGTTCCCGGACGTTCGGTTCGACTCCTATGAGGGGCGGGCGGGGTCGGGGGTTGCTTGCGGGCCCCCTCCATCGGAGTTCCAGGGACGGCCGACCGTCGGACACGGCGTCTTGCAAACGTCCCGTCGTCCGCCCGCAGGGCAGGAGGACTGTCGCGACACGCCCTAGGGCCTCTCGTGTGGATCATGCCGGGCTCGCGGGCCCCGGCACCGCGCCTCGCCGCGTTGTCGTCGGCCGGCAGGGCTCCGCCCTGCCGCTCTCCTCCGCCTTGCGATGCACGGCACCGGACCCCGCTCCCTGATCCGGCCTGATCCAAACGAAAGCCCCTAGGTGTCGCCGTCGGCCACCAGTTGGTCGGTCAGCCGGCGCAGGACGGCGAGGTGGTGGTCGCGCCGGTTGGCGTCGCCGACGAGGGGGGAGACGAGCAGGGCCATGACGTCGTCGACAGCGGCACGGGCGTCCGCCGTTTCCGCCCCGGCCTGCAGGCGAACCGTCGCGAAGTCGTCGACGATCCGGACCAAGGTGCCGACGCTGTCCGGCCTGGCCCGGTGGAACTCGCGCTGTCGGTCCAGAGCCTCACGCGTGACGGTCAACGCCTCGGTGTGACGGCCGCTTTCCGACAGAACGCGGCCGGGTTGGGGGTCACGAGGCGACGTAGGATCCCCACGGCCTCCTCGGCTGCGGCCAGCGCGTCCTCCCGCAGGCCGGTGCCGGCCTGGCGCACGCTCAGGTTGCTCAGCGCCCGGGCCAGGTCGTCCTCGTACGCCACGGGGTTGGTGCGGGCCAGCTTCCGGAAGAGGGCCACCACCTCTTCGGCCGCCGCGACGGCGTCCCGCACCCGACCCGAACGCAGCGGCAGCATGCCGTAGTTGCTGATGGCCGCCGCGAGGAGCGCGGAGTAGACGGACGGCCGTTCCGTCGCCAGTTCCCGATAGACCCGTACGCTCTCGAGAGCGTCGGTCAGCGCTTCCTCGTCGCGGCCGAGCGCGGCCAGAACGGAGCCACGCTGACTGACGGCGCGCGCCGCGTAGTCCCTCGGGTCCGCTCCCTCTTCCGCGGCAGTCGGGTCCGCCGACCCGCCGATCGGGCTCCGGTGCCCTGTCACGGCGCGCTCGGCCGCCGCGAGCGCCTCCGGGAGCCTGCCCAGGCGCATGAGCAGCACCGAGTGGTCATGGGTGGAGACAGCGAGTTCACCCGCGTACGTCGCAGGCTCCTCGCGGTGCAACTGCTCGTGCAGGCCGGCGGCCTCCTCCACGGCCGCCAAGGCTTCCGGCAGCCGTCAGCACCACGACGGTCGGCATGCCGTGACGTGCCTGGCTCACCCTCTGCCCTCTTCGTCCACACTGTCGGCGTACGCCGACACCGCAACGATAATGGCACGGTGGGACATGAGGCCGATCCGCCTGCGGGGGACGGCCCGCCGGGCCGGGACCGCCACATCCAGCGGATCCGTGCCGCACGCGGCAGCGCCGTCGTCACCGTTCTCCACGGTGACATGTACATCGACGGCAGCGCCCCGCCTCATCACCTCGCTCCCTGGCCACCGGGCCCGACACTCCCCCGGCGCCCCCACCCCTCCTCGCGCCCCTCCAGGACAGGTTGGACACCGCCCCCGCCGGCCTGTCCGTGCTCCTCCTCCAGGGCGGTACGGCCGGCAACCGGACCGAACTCCTGCACCGTCTCGCTGCTGTCGCCCCGGACCTCGGCTGGACGGTCAAAGCCGCCGATCGCGCGCCTGGCCCCCGGGCGGATCTCACCGGCACCGCGAACCTGCTCACCGTTGTCGCGGACGCCGGCTTCCTGGCCCTCCGACGCTCTGCTGCTCCTCCTGAGCGACCCCCTTCTGCTGCTGCCCGGCCGGACGTGCGCGCTGCTCACCGCCGGCCATCCCGGCACCTGGTGGCCGACTCTGCGCCACCGCCTGACCAAGGCCGGCCTGCACGACCTCAGCACACTCCGGCTGTGAGGGCGTCCCTGCCGGTCAGCGGTCGCAGGCGATCCGGGCCCTGCGGGGGACCGGGCCGAACGCGCCGGCCGACCTGCCAGAGGCCGCGAACGGCCGGCAGCACCGCTCCGTCGTACGTACTGACCACCACCAGCAGACACAGCGGCTCCCTGACCAGCTACTTTACGAAAGCCCTTCCGTCAGACGGAAGCCGTCTTGCCGAGTGGCCGCGCCCGTCACGACCCTGATTCCAACCACGGCCGCGGGGCGAAGGCGCCCCGCCCTCAGGGACGGGACCCTCATGCCTCACATGACCGCCTTCGCCAGGAACCAGTGGTACGTCGCCGCCTACAGCCATGAGGTCGGGCGCGAGGAACTGCTCGGACGGACGATCCTGGGTGAGCCGCTCGTCTTCTACCGGACCGAGGAGGACGGGACGCCCGTCGCCCTGCACGACCGCTGTGTGCACCGCCGGTTCCCGCTGCACGAGAAGCCCAGCCGGCTGGACGGTGACCGGATCGTGTGCGGCTACCACGGCTTCACGTACGACACGACCGGGACGTGTGTGTACGTGCCGGGGCAGAAACGTGTCCCGCGCACCGCCCGCGTCACCTCCTACCCGGTCGTGGAGCAGGACTCCCTGGTGTGGGTGTGGATCGGCGACCCGGCGCTCGCGGACCCGCAGACCATCCCGCGCGCCCGTCATCTCGACGCCCCCGGCTGGACCACCGTGCGGGGCATGGAGCCGATCGACGCCGACTACGGGCTCCTCGTCGACAACCTCCTCGACCTCTCCCACGAGACGTACCTGCACGGCGGCTACATCGGCACGCCCGAGGTCGCCGAGACGCCGATCACCACCGAGGTGGACGAGGGCGCGGGGATCGTGCGGGTGAGCCGGCACATGGACGACGCCGAGTGCCCGCCGTTCTACGCCCGGTCGACCGGCATCGAGGGCCGGATCACGCGCTGGCAGGACATCGAGTACCACGCGCCCTGCCTGTACCTGCTGCACAGCCGGATCGCGCCGGTGGGCGTGCTGCCCGAGGCTGACGGCAGTGACCCGAACGGCTTCCACACCGAGATCACGTACGCGATCACGCCGTCCGCCGACGGCAAGGTGTACGACTTCTGGATGGTCTCCCGGGACTGGGCGACGGACGACGACGAGGTCACGGAGTTCCTGCGGGGCAACAACCACACCGTCGTCATGCAGGACGTCGACGCGCTCAACCTGCTGCAGAAGACGCTCGGCACCGAGCGCACCGGCTACCAGGAGCTGAGCATCAACATCGACACCGGTGGCCTCGCCGCCCGCCGTATCCTCGCCCGTCTGGTCGAGGAGGGCGACAAGCCGGTGGAGAAGGTCCTGTGACCAGCCCGACCGGCGAGATCTACCGCATCGACTGGCTGCCGGGCACGGACATCCTGCACGGCACCTGTCACTGCGGCCGCGAGCACACCTCGCAGGACCCCATCGAGATGTGGGAGTGGATGCTCGCCCATCCACAAGGACACGAGCCGCAAGGGCACGAGCCGGCAGCACACGAGCCGCAAGGAAACAGCTCATGACCGTCTACGAAGCCGAACTCGTCGTCGGCCGCAAGGAGTTCGCGGCCGACGGCGTGCTCGCCCTCACCCTGCGCCACCCGCTGGGCGAGCCGCTCCCGGCCTGGGAGCCTGGTGCCCACATCGACGTCGTCCTCGGCCCTGACCTGGAGCGGCAGTACTCGCTGTGCGGCGACCCGGCCGACCGCGACGCCTGGCGGATCGCGGTGCTGCGCGAGCCGGCAGGGCGGGGCGGATCGGCGTACGTGCACGCACAGTTGGGGCAGGGCGACAAGGTGCGGGTGCGCGGTCCGCGCAACCACTTCGCCCTGCGGTCCGCGCCCCGCTACCGCTTCGTGGCGGGCGGCATCGGCATCACCCCGATCCTGCCGATGCTGGCGGCCGCGGAGGCGGCGGGCGCCGAGTGGACCCTCCTCTACGGCGGCCGTACCCGTGAATCCATGGCGTTCGTCGGGGAGTTGGAACGCTACGGAGACCGGGTCACCGTCGCTCCGCAGGACGAGACCGGTCTGCTGGACCTCCCCTCGGTGCTGGACGCGCTGCCCGACGGCACCCTCGTCTACTGCTGCGGGCCGGGCGCCCTGCTCGACGCGGTGGAGGAGCGGTGCCCGGCCGGGGCCCTGAACATCGAGCGGTTCCAGCCCAAGGTGCAACAGACGGACGAGAACACCGAGTTCGAGGTCGAGCTCGCACAGAGCGGCCGCACGCTCACCGTCCCACCCGGCGTCTCCGTGCTGGACACCGTGCGCGAGGCCGGCGTCGAGGTGCTGTTCTCCTGTACCGAGGGCACCTGCGGCACCTGTGAGACAGATGTCCTCGACGGCACCCCGGACCACCGGGACTCCGTCCTGACGGACGAGGAACGAGAGGCCGGCGAGACCATGATGATCTGCGTGTCCCGGTGCCGGGGGAAGCGGCTCGTGCTGGATCTGTGAACCGTCGAGACGGGTTGACCACGGCGCACGGCTTCCCGCTGAGCACCGGTGAGCACTACTGTGCGAGGTGCGCACAGCCTGTCGGAACGTCGTTGTCTGCACAGGGGGAGCCATGCGTCGTCTGTTCACCGGTCTCGCGGCCGGCTTGTTGTTACTCGGCACGGCGGCCTGCGGCTCGTCCGACGGCTCCGGCGCGTCGGACGCGGACGCCGCGTCGGGCGGCACCACCACGCTGAAGGTCGGCGTCATCCCCATCCTGGATGTCGCGCCCCTCTACCTGGGCCAGAAACAGGGCTTCTACGCCAAGCGCGGCCTCAAGTTACAGCTGATCCCCGCCCAGGGCGGGGCGGCGATCCTGCCCGGCGTCGTCTCGGGCCAGTTCCAGTTCGGCTTCAGCAACACGACCTCCCTGCTGGTCGCCCAGTCCAAGAAGCTGCCCGTCAAGGCGGTGGCGAACGGCGTCGCCTCCACGGCCGAGGACGGCGCCGACTTCGCGGGCATCACCGTGAAGAAGGGCAGCCCCCTGAAGTCCCCCAAGCAGTTGGCGGGCAAGAAGGTCGCGGTCAACACGCTCAACAACATCTGCGACACCTCCATCAGGGAGTCGGTCCGCAAGGACGGCGGCGACGCCTCGAAGGTCGAGTTCGTCGAGATGCCCTTCGACCAGATGCCGGCCGCGCTCGCCGGCGGACAGGTCGACGCCGCGTGCACCCCCGAGCCCGCGCTCGCCACCGTCAAGGCCGCGGGCGGCAGGTCCATCGCGTCCAACTTCTTCGACGTGTCGCCGGACCTGACCGTCGCGATGTACTTCACCTCGCAGCAATACGCCCAGAAGAACCCCGAGTTGGTGAAGAGGTTCCAGGAGGCGACCATCGAGTCCCTCAAGTACGCCGACAGCCACCCGGACGAGGTCCGCAAGATCCTCACCACGTACACGAAGATCCCCGACACCCTGCTGGACCGGCTCACCCTGCCGCACTGGCCCGCCGAACCGGACCGCGCCTCCATCGAGCGGCTCGCCCGACTGGCCCAACAGGACGGCCTGTTCGAGCAGAGCCCGGACCTGGACAAGCTGCTGCCGTGAGGGGCTCGGGTGCCGTCCTGGGCGCGGCCGGGCTCGCGGGCTTCCTCGCGCTGTGCGAGGCCGTCCCGCGCCTCGGCATCGTCGACGAGGACTACTTCCCGCCGGCCGCCCGTGTCGCCGACGCGCTCCGCACCGAGTTCGGCGACCCGGCGTTCTGGACCGCGCTCGGGGACACCCTCACCGGCTGGGCGCTGGGGCTGTCCATCGCGGTGACGGCCGGGATCCTCGCCGGGGTCGTGATCTCGGTCGTGCCCCTCCTGCGCGAACTCACCGCGTCCACCATCGAGTTCCTGCGCCCGATCCCCTCGGTCGCCCTGATCCCGCTCGCGGTGCTGCTGTACGGCACGCAACTGCGCTCGGTGCTCCTGCTGGTCGTCTACGCCTCCTTCTGGCAGGTGCTGATCCAGGTCCTGTACGGCGTGCGGGACGTCGACCCGGTCGCGGAGGAGACGGCGCGGTCGTACGGCCTCGGCACCTGGGCGCGGATCCGGTACGTGCTGTGGCCGACCGCGCTGCCGTACGTCATGACCGGAGTCCGCCTCGCCGCGGCTGTCGCGCTGATCCTCACCGTCACCGCCGAACTCGTGATCGGGGCGCCGGGGTTGGGCGCGCGCATCGCCGTCGCGCAGACCTCGCAGGCGGTGCCCGAGATGTACGCGCTGATCGTGGTGACCGGGCTGCTCGGGCTGCTGGTCAACGTGGGCGCCCGAGCGGTGGAGCGGCGGGCGCTGGCCTGGCACCAGTCGGTGCGCGGGGAGGTGACGGTGTGAGCCGTGTCCTCGTGCGGCTGCTGTACGCCCTCGCCCTGCCGGCCGTGCTCGTGGCGCTCTGGTGGCTGGCGTCCGCGGACAGCACGGACCCCTACTGGCCGCCCCTGCGGGCCGTTCTGGAGACCTTCCCGGACGTCTGGACGTCCGACCGACTGCGCGCGGACGTGGTGCCGAGCCTGCTGCGACTGACGGGCGGCTATGCCACGGCGGCCGTCGTCGGGGTCGCGCTGGGCACGGTCATCGGCTCGTACCGGCGGGTGCGCGCGGTGTGCGAACCGGTCCTGGAATTCCTGCGGGCCGTGCCGCCGCCCGTCCTCGTCCCGGTCATCATGCTGTTCGCGGGCATCGGCGACACCATGAAGGTCCTGGTGATCGCGAGCGGCTGCGTGTGGCCGGTCCTGCTCAACACGGTCGAGGGCGTACGGGCGGTGGACCCGGTGATGGCGGAGACGGCCCGCTCCTACGGGGTGACGGGCCTCGCACGGCTGCGGAAGGTGGTCCTGCCGTCGGCGGGCCCGCAGATCTTCGCGGGACTGCGGCAGGCGCTGTCCGTCGGCATCATCCTGATGGTCATCAGCGAGATGTTCGCCGCCGGGAACGGTCTCGGCTTCACCGTCGTGCAGTTCCAGCGGGGCTTCGCCATCCCCGAGATGTGGACCGGGATCCTGGTGCTCGGCATGCTGGGCTTCCTCCTCTCGGTCCTCTTCCAGCTGGTCGAGCGGCGGATGCTCGGCTGGTACCACGGTCTGCGCGCCGCCGGCCGGCGGTCCGAAGGGCGCTCGTGAAGGGGCGGGGCTGATGGGGGACGGGATGCTCGTGGTGCGCGGCCTGAGGAAGGTGTACGAGGGGTCCGGGCGGCGCGTGGAGGCGGTGCGCGACCTGACGTTCGCCGTGGGCGACGGTGAACTCGTCTGTCTCGTCGGCCCGTCGGGCTGCGGCAAGACGACCCTGTTGAAGTGTGTGGGCGGTCTGCTCGCGCCGACGGCGGGCGAAGTGCTCCTGAAGGGGCGCCGGGTGACCGGGCCGCCGCCGGGGATGGCGTTCGTGTTCCAGGAGTACGGGCGCAGCCTGTTCCCCTGGATGCGGGTGGGTGAGAACGTCGAACTCCCGCTGAGACAGAATGGCTTGGGGCGGCCGCAGCGGCGCGCACTGGTCGCCGACGCACTGCGCTCCGTCGGCCTGGCGGACGCCGCCGGGGCCTACCCGTGGCAGCTCTCGGGCGGTATGCAGCAACGTGTGGCGATCGCACGGGCGTTGGCGTACGAGCCCGACGTGCTGCTGATGGACGAGCCCTTCGCGGCGGTGGACGCGCAGACCCGCGCCGATCTGGAGGACCTCGTCCGGGGGCTGTGGCGGGAGCGCGGGATCACGATCCTGTTCGTCACCCATGACATCGACGAGGCCGTCTACCTCGGTGAGCGGGTGGTCGTCCTGACCGCCTCCCCGACCGTGGTCCAGGAGCAGCTGGAGGTCGATCTTCCCGTCGAGCGCGACCAGTTGACCACGCGGGTGGCCCCGCGCTTCGCCGAGCTGCGGACCCGGGTGTACCAGCAGATCCAGGCGGCGAAGCGGGGTGCTGCCACGGAGAAGACGGCCACGGACGCCCCCGCCGACCAGGCGCCGTCGGCGACCTGAACGCCGACGGTGCCCGGTCAGGCCTCGGGGGCGGGGACCACGCTGAGGTGACCCGCGGCCCGGCGAACCCGGCGGGGTCCGCGCGGTGCGTGCGCGGGCCTGCGGGACTCGCGCAGGACCATCGTCAGCCGCGTGTAGTCCAGCTCTCGCAGGGTCCTCGGGGTCTCGTCGACGATACGGCAGTCGGTGGCGCCCCAGCGCGGGTCGGGGTGGAGCACCGAACGGACCGCGCCGTCCGGTTCGACGGCGCCCTCACCGACCGCGCGGATCCAGTGCGGCAGGCCCTGCCGGTAGGCGGCCTCCATGATCGGGTCCTGGGCGATGTCGCGGCGGATCGCCTGCAGTTCGTGGTCGTGGCCGTGTCGCTCCAGGGCGGCTGCGAAGTGCGCCAGCATCGGCAGGCACCAGCTCGACTCGTGATCGCCGAGGACCGTGGCCGCGTCCGGGTGGAACAGCACGAACCGGAGGAAGTTGTCGCCCGGCATGGCCGTCGGATGCGGACCCACCCCGCGGAAGAGTGACGCGAAAGCGGTGTTGGCCACCACGACGTCCCAGCGGTGGTCGAGCACGACGGAAGGGAAGGGGACGGCTTCCAGGAGCGCGGTGTAGTCCTGGAGATACGCCTGGGCCTCGCCACTCTCGGGGACGGGCCGCGGTGCCGGCCGCTGCCCTCCTGCCTGATACGCCATCGGGAGGTCACCCCTCTTGCCTGATGCGGCCTTACGCGGCGCCCCGATCCTGCGGCCCCGACACGAGTCGTGTCAACTATCGTGGCATTCCACGCCCGTTGACGGCTGAAATTGGCCACAGTTGTGGCGAGACCTGGATGTGAGTTCGAACCACCCGCTACTCTCCGGTCAGTTCACGGCGCACGTCCGTGCCCGTGAAGGGGGCTGGGAGAGACGTAGGAGACCTGTCGGTGACGGATGGCTACGAGGTCCCGGGCGCCACGGCGACGGTTTCGCTGTCCGCCGTCGTCGCCCGTGTCACGGCACTCGCCGGCCGGCTCGGGATCCCGCACGCGGAGGTCTTCGACACCGGCCGCCTGTCCGTCGGCTGCGGTGTGCCCGAGCCCGTGGTCAAGGCACTGCTGAGCGGTCGGCTCACGGGCGAACCGGATGTGCAGGCCCGCTTCCTGCAACGCCTCGACCTGCTGCGCCGTACCCGGCTCAAACCCAACGGGCGCAAGTACACCCAGCAGGAGATCGCCGACGGCGCGGGCATGTCCCGGCAGCAGGCCGGCGCCCTCCTCAACGGCGACCGCAGGCCCACCATGGAGCACTGCGACGCGCTCCAGCGCTTCTTTCGCGTGCACGCGGGCTTCCTCACCGCGGAGGACCCCGAGGCGCTCGCGGGCGCGCTCCAGCGCACCGAGCAGGAGCTGCTGCAGAAACTCGCCGACCGGGAGCGGGAGGCGGCCGCGGCCGCCGCGGACCCCCTGGAGCGGCTGCTGCAGGACCACGGCGTGCGCGGAATCGCCTGGCGGGCCGCGCAACTGCCCACCGACCAGCACCGCGACAAGGTCGCCGAGTGGCTGGACATGCTCCTGGAGAGCGTCAAGCGGCCCGAGTCGTGAACCTGTGAACCTGGGGAGGACCGTGGGCATCGGTAGGCACATGCGGCGCCTGTGCGGCGAGCTGGTCTCGGAGCTGACCGTCCCGGCCCCTGCGCCGCCCGCCGACCTGTACGCCGCGCTGTGCGAAGCGATGAGCCGGCGCCGCGGCCGCCCCGTCCACTTCCGTACGGCCGCCTTCCCGCCCGGCACCGCCAGCGGGCTGTGGGTCGACATGGCCGACCAGGACCTCGTGGTCGTCGAGGAACGCACCGCGCCCGACCACCAGTTGGTGATCCTCGGCCATGAACTGTGGCACATGAAGGCCGGCCACTGCGGCCACCACGTCGAGGGCGCCAGGGTCGCGGCGCGTCTCCTCCAGGACGGCGCCGACCTCGGCCCCACCGTCCTCAAGGTCGCCGCCCGCACCCACTTCGACCTCGCCGAGGAACAGGAGGCCGAGAGCTTCGGCCTGCTGCTCGCCAGCAAGTGCAGGGCGTGGCTGGCCGGGTCGTCGTTGCGGGGGCCGGTGCAGCGGGACGACCTGGCGGGGCGGATCGAGGCGTCGCTCGGGTACGTGGGGCTGTAGCCGACCACGTGTTCCGGTCAGTTTCACCTCCGCTGAGCGGGCGAACGGAAGCGGAGCGGGACCCGATTGTCAGTGGTGGACGGCAAGCTGGGGGTGCGCCGCCGTACGGGGGCGTGCGCGCCCGTGGGCGCGCGGAAGACGAGACGGGGAGAGGCGACCGATGCGCACTGCCGTACTGACCGACCGCGAGCGCACCGCCGTACAGGCCTATCTGCGGCTGCTGCACACCGTGCGGGCCGCTTTCGACGACGCGTCCGGCCCGCCGGACTGCCCCCGACCACCCCTCGTCCCGCCCACGGTGCTCGCCGAGGCGGAACGGGCCCTGGCGGAGGCGGGCCTCACAGGCAACGAGGAGGCGTTCTTCCGGCTGTTGCAGGGGTGGTGCCCGGAGGCTTAGAGGCCTGGGGGGGGGGGGGGGGGGGGGGGGGGGGGGGGGGGGGGGGGGGGGGGGGGGGGGGGGGGGGGGGGGGGGGGGGGGGGGGGGGGGGGGGGG